>CAMTXG010000017.1:0-212438 GCA_947085645.1 uncultured Gammaproteobacteria bacterium | reverse complement strand
GGTCCATTTTTGGCTTCGCCGCTCTTCGAGAACACCGTCTTTTTGCCCCATAGCCGGGCTATGGGGCTGCAAATCCGGCAAAAACTGTCCTCGCTGGGGCCAATTTTCGCTTTCGACGCTCCAAGTCCGACAGGCTCCTAGACCTCATCAGCGGCATCGTTGACAACGCCGACAAGATCCCCGCAGCGGTCGAACAGGCTGTCGCGGAGGAGTTTACGAGTTTAGATTGACGGCCACTTGGCTGAGCAGTGCGCTGGGCCGCATGGATGCTGGACCGGGGTTTACGCCTTGAATTGCCAAGAATAGCTGTAGAAACCAAGCTACTCCCATTGCTTCTTCGCCAGCGAGGTGAGATGCACTCTATGGTGCGCAGGCGCGCAGACCATCCCAACTGAGGCAGGGTTGACAGACCGAATCGCCTGGTCGCAGGCTTGCCTGGGTCCGCAGGAGTGCTGTGTGTCGGCCTCTTCTGATTGAAGCTGCGGACGGTAGTCCGCCATTCGCACGTCGTCCTTGGATGTCGTCGCTTTTGGTGTTGTTGTCGGCGAATCTGCCTACCTGGTTCACGAGGGGGGTACGGCAGATCACCTGAGCCTTGGCGCGCTGGGTAGGTGTTTTTGGAGCGGTCAACATGCACATCGAGAAAATTTTCAACGCAGTGATCGACGACCTTCGGCCGCCCCATACCCGCGACCTGTCGGCCGCCAGCCTGTCACCGCTGCTGAACCTGACATTCGCGCGCCACCGCTTCGGCGTTTCGGTGATGCCTGCGGTGGCCGTTCCGTTGGTGTGGTTCTATTCACAGACGCAGGATGCGACCGGCCTTGCGCTGTGGGGGCTGTTCTTCCTTGTATTTACCCTGGGTTTGCAGTGGGCTAAACACCGCCATGCGCAGGACATGCAAACGCTGGATGCGACTCAGATGCTGCGCCGTTGGCAGCCACGCATCGAACACATCGGACTGCTGCATGGCGCAGGTCTGAGCGCCGCCGTGGTTCTGACTGCCGGGCGGGCGGCGTACGAGTTTCAGCTCCTGCTCTATATCTCGATAGCCGCCATCACCGCGGGCAATGCCACGCACCAAAATGCTTCGCTGAGTGTGTTCCTGCGCTTTTTCTTCAGTGGCTGGGTGACCTGCATCGTTCTGAGCGTCTGGGCGTTTCCAGACCACTGGCACTACGTGGTGCCGCTGGGTATGGTGTTTGGCCTGGCGATCTATCGCGATGCCTTGGCTGCACACCGATTCTTCATTGACCAAGTCCGGCTTGAGGTGCGCAGCCAGCAACTCATTGCCGAGCTCAAGGTGGCGCGGGCAACCGCCGAGGCGGCGCTGCAGGAAAAGAACCTCTTTCTGTCCACCGCAAGCCACGATCTGCGCCAGCCCATTCACGCCATTTCGATGCTGGTGGAGGCGATTGCGCAGCGCAACCGGGACGCAGAGCTGTCGCCGCTGCTGGCCGATTTGCGCAGCGGCATGGGGTCGATGAATTTCATGTTCACCTCGCTGCTCGATCTGACGAAGCTGGAGGCTGGCATCGTCACGCAGCGTGCCGAAGCAGTGGCACTGCATGGCCTTGTACAAGACGTTGTCACCATGTTCCGGGAACAGGCCAGGCGGCAGGGCTTGGCCTTGCGCATGCATGCGCCGCGGCGCGAGGCCCGTGTATGGGCAGACCCCACCCTGCTGCGCCAGGCCATCGTGAACCTGGTGCACAACGCGCTGCGATATACCGAGCGGGGCGGCATTCTTGTCGGACTGAGGCTGCGGGATGCCTGTTGGCAAATCGAGGTGTGGGACACGGGCGTTGGCATTGCTGCCGAGGACGGCGACCAGATTTTTTCGCCTTACTTTCGCAACCAGCACGCCTGGCGCCTGGACAACGCAGGGCATGGGCTGGGGTTGGCGGTGGTGGCTCGCTGCGCGAAGCTGATGGATGCGCCCCTGGGTTTTCAGTCACGCGTTGGTCGCGGGTCGCGATTTTGGCTGCGTCTGCCAACACATGGGGCTCCGTCGCGTCAGCCGCAGCAGCAATCTGCTGCTGCAGCGGAATTGACGCCAGCTCTGCAGCGCCTGGAAGGAAAATGCCTGGTGCTGGACGATGACCCTCAGGTGCTTGCGGCCTGGAAGGCACTGCTGGACAGCTGGGGCATCACCGGGCGCTACACCAGCACTGCGACAGAAACCTTGCATCATCTCGAAGCAGGGTTCACCCCTCACGCAGTCTTTTGCGACCAACGCCTGCGCTCGGGTGAGAGCGGGTTTGACATCTTCAAAGCGATCCTGGTCAGATGCCCTCAGGCCCGCGGTGCCATGGTCAGTGGCGAGTTTGCATCGCCCGAGCTACACGAAGCCGAGCGCGATGGCTATCTGGTGCTGTACAAGCCCATCGACCCGGTTGTGCTGCATGCGCTTTTATCGGCATGGCTTACGGGGCAAGCACCGATGGCGCACTGAGGAAAAGGTACGCTAAATGACTGAAGCAAAAAACTGAAGCACAGGCTGAAGAAAAAGGCGACGAGCACCCCGTGCTGATTGCGCCCATCAACCCTTGCCTGCCTGTCGCGCAGATGCTGCACTGTCTGACGGCGCACAAATGCGTGGCAGGCGCAGACTGAACGCAGTCGCTTCTCCTTCGGACGCCACCTCCACCGATCCCCCATGCGCCAGGGCGATCTCGCTCACCACGTACAGGCCCAGTCCCAGATTGGCACCCGCGACCTGCGGGGAGAATGCACAGTTGGTGTTGTCGTAGTCGTTGTCGTCATCTCGTTCCTCCCGCACCAGCGGGTCAAACAGGCGGGGCAACATATGCGGGGAAATCGGCTTGCCTGTATTGCGTACGGTCAGCAGTACTTCGTCCTGGGCGGTGCCATCAATGGCAACACAAACCGGCAAGCCTGACGAGCCATATTTCAGCGCGTTGAACACCAGGTTCGACAACGCCTGATGAAGCCGCCGTCCATCCCATTGGCCGTTCATGTTGCCCTGGCTCTCCAGCTCCAGCGCACGCTTGGGGTAGACCGCGCTGATCTCATCGAGGGTTTGGCGCGCAAACTGGTCCAGCTGCAAACGCACGGGAACCAGGCTCAGGCCCTTGCCCAGGCGGTAGGTGGTGAACTCCATGAGGTCGTTCAGCAGCGCTTTCATCTGCGCGACGCTGCGCAGCGTCACGGGGGCGTACCGCACGTCCTGGGGCCATTTTTTCTGTTCCAAAGCGGCGCAGCTGGCAATAGTGCTCAAGGGCCCACGCAGGTCGTGGCCCATCATGCCAAGGAAGAGGTCTCTGGCGCGGTCGACCTCTTTCACAAAGACGTCCACTGATTCCGCCAAGGCCTGGTCCAGTGCCTCGTTGAACCGCATCATGTCGTGCAGATCATCAGCGGTGAAACTGGGGTGCGCGGCTTGCCACAGTCGCAGCACGGTCGCGCGAAGGGCCCGATACTCCGCGACCATCTGGCCAATCTCAAAGCCCTGGCGTTCGCGTTGACGGGCATGGCTGCGCGATGGGACGCCTGAGGAGGTCGATGCTTCCTGGCTGTTTCCTTCGGATTTTGTTTTTCTCTCGGCTTCACCCTCGGGGCGATCCATGTTGAGGACGATCTCTTCCAGAATCGTCCTGCCGTGGTCCAGCAGGGCAACTTCGTCCATGTCGCGGGCGGCAGGCAACTGGTTGCTTGCAAAAGCGACCCAGTCGACAAGGATTGAGTCGAGATTTGACGTGATGTAAGGAGCAAGGCGCATCAGTCATTGTGCGCGTATCGGTTCCACCTGCTTAGAAGCGAACGCCGGGACTCGCCGCGTCGCCCTGCCGACCCCACAGTTCGATCGTGCTGAAGTTCGTCGTAGTCGGCGATCCGAACGAAAGCTCCGCCATCCACCCATCCACCACTGATGGCGACCACAGGTCCGCCACAAAGTAGCCATCGCCTCCAGGTTCTGCCGGACGTCAGATTAGGCAGGAGCGACGCGCAAGGATGAATTTTTTGAGAGCAGTGGACACGTCGATGCCATCGCCGCCGGTGCGCTCATTGTTAAATGTGCTATACATTTTATAGCCTCTAGCGCTTTCTGGGTAAGCGCTAGAGGCCATTTTGAGCAAATAGGAACCGTCTTCCGATACAAAGAAGCCGCTTCTGGCCCCGCAGTCACTTTTGCGGGGTACCACCACCGCCGCCACCAGTTGCGCCGTGGCTGCGCTGAAACGCGCTGAGAAAGTCGTCTATCCGTTCAATAGGTCTCCAGGTGCAGCCGCCCTTCGCGCTTCAAGGTGCTGCCCAGGGTTTCCCAGTCGGCGCCTGACTCGTTGGCAATGTCGCGCAGCGCCATCACCACACCTTCTTCCATGCTCTTGAGGCCGCACACATAAAAGTGGCTGTTGCCGTCGCGCAGCAGATCAGTCAGGTCGGCGGCGCGCTCGCGCATCAGGTCTTGCACATAGCGCTTGGGCTGCCCGGCCGTGCGCGAGAACGCAAGATTGATGTCGATGAAATCCTTGGGCAGGTTCTGCAGCGGCCCAAAGTACGGCAGCTCCTGCTGGGTGCGGGCGCCGAAGAACAGCATCAGCTTGCCACCCTCGAACTTGCCACTGCTGCGCAGGCGCCTGCGCCATTCGGTCATCGCGCGCATGGGGGCGCTGCCGGTGCCGGTGCAGATCATCACGATGTGTGAACGCGGGTGGTTGGGCATGAGGAACGAGCTGCCAAACGGCCCCACCACCTGGACCGCGTCGCCCACCTTCAGGTCGCACACGTAGTTGGATGCGATGCCGCGCACGGCGTTGCCGTCGTGGTCGGTGGTCACGCGCTTTACTGTCAACGCCAGGTTGTTGTAGCCGGGCCGCTCGCCGTTGCGTGGGCTGGCCACCGAGTACTGGCGAGCGTGGTGCGCCTTGCCCAGTGCGTCGGTTCCGGGCGGGATGATGCCGATGGACTGGCCCTCCAGCACCGGAAACGGCATGCTGCCAAAGTCCAGTACCACGTGGTGCGTCTCGCTTTCAAAGCCCGCCTCGGTGCAGTTGAAGTTGCCGACCACGGTGGCGGTGGTGGGGTTCTTGGGCGGGAACAGGTTGGTGTACGGGTGCGCGGCCGACCACGGCGGCACGGTGGCGCCGTACTGGGCCGAGCTGAAGGTCTGGGTGCCAGGCTCTGCGAGCGCGGCGGGTGCTGGAGGCGCACCCTCAGCGATGGGAGTCGCCACACCGTCGGCGGCCAACTGGTCTGGCGTAAGTTCGGGCGGCAGTTCTTCCCACGTCAGCTGTTCTTCAATGCTGTACGCCCGTGCCACGGGCATGGTGCGCCAGTTGTCTATGGAGCCCGTGGGGCAGGGCGAGATGCAGGCCATGCAGCCATTGCACACATCGGCCCGCACGACGTAGTTGTTGTCGTCGTGCGTGATGGCATTGACCGGGCAAGTGGCCTCGCAGGTGTTGCAGCGGATGCAGATCTCGGGGTCGATCAGGTGCTGCTTCAGGATGCCGTTGTCGATCAGCGTGGTGTCCATATTCTTCTTCCAACGAGTGTTCGGTGCCCATGGGGCGCAGCCTTGGTGCTCGCGCAGCCCAAGCCAGTGCCACCGCGGAACCGGCTCCGCCGGGCCGCTGGAGGCGTCCCCCCTCGGGGGGGAAGCCGCGCAGCGGCTCAGGGGGGGCTCAATTGAACCGCACGTATTCAAAGTCCACAGGTTGGCGGTTGATGCCCATGACCGGTGGCGCAATCCAGCCCGCAAACTTGCCGGGCTCGACCACGCGGCCCATTAGCGAGGCGACAAACGCAAAGTCTTCCGGCGTGGGCAGCCATTCGGCCTTGCGTGCTGTCCATTCCGCCTCGCTCACCACGCGGCCGTCAGGCGACATCTTGATGCCGGCCAAGGCGCCGATCTGGCGGTTGAACGCCTTGTGGGGCACGACCAGGCGCGTGGGGATGCCCGCCTTTTCCAGCACCTTGTTCCAGCGGCCTACACCGGCCATCGAGTCCTTGATGAAGTCGTCGCGCAGCACCTCATTCAGCGCGTTGAGCATGGGCACGTCTTTCTCCAGCAGTTGCCCGTTCACCACTTCCAGCACCTTGTACGTCTGGCCCTTGAGCACATGGTCATCGGTGCGTTTGCCTTCTTCATAGCGGCCCTTGAGGCCCGAGCTGTAGAAGATCGCAGCATTGCTCGACTGGTCGGCGCCAAACAGGTCGATGGTCACGCTGTAGTGGAAGTTGAGGTAGCGCTGGATGGTGCCAAGGTCGATGGCACCGGCCGCGCGCACCTGGGCCGGGTCGTCGGTCTTGAGCTCGTTCATCACCTGCGCGGTGCGCGACAGCACGCGCGACACGCCGCTTTCGCCCACAAACATGTGGTGCGCTTCTTCGGTCAGCATGAACTTGGTGGTGCGTGCGAGCGGGTCGAACGCGCTTTCGGCCAACGCAGACAGCTGGAACTTGCCATCGCGGTCGGTGAAGTAGGTGAACATGAAGAACGCCAGCCAGTCGGGCGTCTTCTCGTTGAACGCGCCCAGGATGCGCGGGTTGTCCACGTCGCCCGACTGGCGCTGCAGCAGCGCCTCGGCTTCTTCGCGGCCATCGCGGCCGAAGTGCTTGTGCAGCAGGTACACCATGGCCCACAGGTGGCGGCCTTCTTCGACGTTGATCTGGAACAGGTTGCGCAGGTCGTACATGCTGGGCGCCGTGAGGCCCAGGTGGCGCTGCTGCTCCACCGATGCGGGCTCGGTGTCGCCCTGCGTAACGATGATGCGGCGCAGGTTGGCGCGGTGTTCGCCAGGCACGTCCTGCCAGGCCTTTTCGCCCTTGTGGTCGCCAAAATGGATCTCGCGGTTGGCGTCGCCCGGGTTCAAAAAGATGCCCCAGCGGTAGTCGCGCATCTTCACATGACCGAACTGTGCCCAGCCCTGCGGGTCCACGCTCACCGCCGTGCGCAGGTAGACCTCGTGGTTGGTTGATCTCTCGGGACCGACGTCGTCCCACCAGTTGATGAAGTTGGGCTGCCAGCCTTCGAGCGCACGCTGCAGCGTGCGATCTTCGCCCAGGTTGACGTTGTTGGGGATCTTCTCGCTGTAGTTGATGCTGCTCATGGTTTGCTCCTTGAGGGATGGTGTTCTTAGACGCGGTTCAGGTCGAAGCCCGCTTTTTGGCCGGTTCCGTAGACCTTGAGCGCACCCTTTTCGCCCACAGCATTGGGGCGGTTGAATATCCAGTTCTGCCAGGCGGTCAGGCGGCCGAAGATGCGGGTGTTCATGTTCTCCTTGCTGGCAAAGCGCAGGTTGGCTTCGAGGCCCGTCAACGCATCGGGCGACATGGCGGCGCGTTCTTCGATAGCGATGCGGATTTCGTCGTCCCAGTCAATGTCGTCGGGTGCCGCAGTGACAAGGCCTAGCGCAAGGGCCGCATCCGCATCCAGCGGCTTGCCTGCGGCACCACGCGCGGCTTCCAGCGGCGCGGCTTCTTCATAAAAGCGGCGTTGCAGGCGGCTTTGGTCGTTGACCAGCGGCAGCAGGCCAAAGTTGAATTCGTTGAGGATGAGCTTAGGCGCGCTGTCGGCGTCGTCGGGAAGCGCCAGCATGTAAGTCCGGTCAGCTGCCAGCGCCAGTTCCACCAGCGAGCCCGCAAACGCAGAGCCTGGCTCCACCAACGCAAACAGGCTGCGCGACGACACATCCAGGCGCGCAAACGTACGGCGCAGCGCGCCGATGGTTTCGCTCACCAGCCAGTGGCCCTGGTGCGCCAGCAGCACAGCATCGCTGGCCAGCACCGCTTGTGCATCACCTTCGGTCTTGATCAGCCAGGTGCCGATGTCGAGTTCGTTGGTGCGCAGGTTCAGGATGGCGTCGTCCAGCTGACGCGCCATGGCCAGCGGCCACCAGTCGGCGCCTGCGACCTCGATGGCTGCGATGTTGGTAGGTTGCGGGCCGGTGGGCGCCTTAACGGTCAGTGTGGCGGTGCGGCGCGTGCGGTCGATATCGACGGTGACATGGGTGTAGCGCAGGCTGTCGGCGCTGTCTTCGCGCTCCAGACGGGTAAGCGTCACGCCCTTGGCGCCTGCGGGGCGCTGGCTGCCTTCAGCCAGCTTGTCGGCGCGCGCTTGCACGGTGGCGGCGAACTGCGCGGGTTTGGCAATGGCATCCACCAGACGCCAGTCCACGGCGCGCTGTCCGCGCACGCCTTCGACGCTGGTGCAGAAGATGTCGGCCAGGTCATGGCGCACATGGCGCTTGTCGGTCACGCGGGTCAGGCCGCCCGTGCCGGGCAACACGCCCAGCAGGGGCACTTCGGGCAAGGACACGGACGACGACCGGTCGTCCACCAGCACAATTTCGTCGCAGGCCAGCGCCAGTTCATAGCCACCGCCTGCGCAAGCCCCGTTCACCGCCGCCACGAACTTGAGGCCCGAGTGTTTGGACGAATCCTCAATGCCGTTGCGCGTTTCGTTGGTGAACTTGCAGAAGTTCACCTTCCACGCATGGCTGGACACACCCAGCATGAAGATGTTGGCGCCTGAGCAAAAGATGCGGTCTTTGGCACTGGTGACGATGACCGAGCGCACTGCGGGGTGCTCAAAACGAACGCGGTTGAGCGCGTCGGCCAGTTCAATGTCCACACCCAGGTCATAACTGTTGAGCTTGAGCTTGTAGCCCGGGCGAATGCCGCCGTCCTCGGCGATGTCGAGCGACAGACGCGCGACGGCGCCCTCGACCGCCAGCGTCCAGTGGCGGTACTGCGTGGGGTCGGTGCGGTAGTCAACGCGGGCAGGGGCTGGCGTGGGTTCGGTCATGGTGTCTCCGTCAGATTGTTGGCAGGAACAATAATGCATGTATTTGCCATTGACGTGCATCATCATGCCTATTTTCGGGCAAGTCAATGCATGTCGCAGATTTATGTCAATCTGTTGGAGGGTGTGCGAAGCGCCTGAAGCCGGGCGTACTGGGCGCGCGTGGCGACCCGTGAAGCCGGGTGCCCGATGTGCGATGCCCGTGAATCCCGCCGCTATTCGCATGGCGGCGGTGCTGGTTCAGGCGGCCTGCGCCATCACCTTGCGCACGCCCGCTTGCAGTGCCTGCAGGCTTTGGTCCGGCGTCTGGCCCGAGGTATCGATGGTGATGTCGGCCTTGGAGTAGAAGGCCGCGCGCCCGTCCAGAATGCGCTTGAGGTCTTCCATGGCCTCTTTGCTTGCGGCCATGGGGCGCATGTCGCCCTGGGCCAGCACGCGGCCCATGTGTTCTTCTGGCGCCGCGCGCAGCCACACGGTGGTGCAGTGCGCCAGCAGTTCGTTGAAGGTGGCCGGGTCAGACACGATGCCCCCGGGGGTCGCAATCACCGCTTCGCTGTGGATCTGCACGGCTTCTTCCAGTGCACGGCGCTCGTAGCGCCGGTAGGCGGTGGTGCCATACAGGTCATGAATCTCCCGCACGCTGCATCCCGCCAGGGATTCAATCTCGCGGCTCAGTTCAATGAACGGCACGTCCAGTTGCCGCGCCAGCAGCGGGCCCAGCGTGGACTTGCCCGCCCCGCGCAATCCCACCAGGGCAATGCGCCGGTGGCGCGCGGTGTCTTTGCTGCCACCGCTGAGCAGCTCGTGCAGCGCCAGGCGCACGCGGTGCAACTCGGGTTCGCTGCGGTGCTCCAGCAACTCGCGAATCAGCAGCCATTCGGGCGACCGGGTGGTGAAGTCGCCCAGCAGCTCGGCCAGGGGGCAGTGCAAGGCTGCAGCCACCTGCTGCAGCACCAGGATGGACGCGTTGCCGGTGCCGTATTCAAGGTTGGCCAGATGGCGCTCGGACACATCCGCGGCCATGGCCACCGCCTTGCGTGTGAGGCCGCGCTGCGCGCGCAGGTTGCGCACGCGGTCGCCAAGTGCCACCAGGAAAGGGTTTTTGGAGTCTTCTGCGGGCGCTGCCGCGTCCTCCGGCGTGCTGGTGGTCACAAGCGCCCCGTGCTCTTGCTGTTCATTCATGTCCATCCTCATTGACTGGGCTGCCATTTTCCATTGCTGGCCCAAGTGCTGGAACTATCGTGCGCGTCTTTTCTTTAGCGGTATTCGCTGACCAAAAACCTGACGCCCCAATGCTTGATCTCTTTCTTGGGAAACCACGGTGTATGCACTATAGTGCTTGACTTGTTGGTCTTTGCACCATATGGTTGATATAAATGCAAAATACTTCACATCATGAGTTCGAGCAAGCGCATGCATCAAGACTTTGTCAGATGCGTGTTGGAGGCTGACGACGCGCTGGACCGTTTTTCGGTGGATGGGGTGGACATGCGCAACATGGTGGCCAGCACGCGGGCGGTGGTGCCGAGTTGGGTGGCTTGCGCACGCTGGATTATCAACACCAGCGCAGCGCAGTGTAGGCCGGCCCAGCCCAGCCGTGTTGGCAGCGCTGGGGCTCTGACCGAACACCAGGGCGACGACACAACTACAAGGAGACGACCCCATGACAACACTTCCAGAGCGGTTCAATTTTGCCGAGCACCTGTTTCAACTGAACCGCGCGCGGCCCAACAAGACAGCCTATATCGACGACCGTGGCCCCCTGAGCTATGGCGGCCTGGAGGACCGGGCGCGGCGGATGGCCTC
The DNA here is from genome assembly GCA_947085645.1 of uncultured Gammaproteobacteria bacterium. Taxonomy (GTDB): domain Bacteria; phylum Pseudomonadota; class Gammaproteobacteria; order Burkholderiales; family Burkholderiaceae_C; genus Acidovorax. The sequence continues at coordinate 201,862 of CAMTXG010000017.1, read as the reverse complement.
GGTGTTGTCTGCCGCTGGCATCCGCCGAGAAGAGCGCGTGCTGCTGCTCATGCTCGACACCAACGATTGGCCGGTGGCCTTTTTGGGCTGCCTATACGCCGGGGCGGTGCCCGTGGCGGTCAACACCCTGCTCACGGCCGACGACTACGCCTACATGTTGTCCCACAGCCGGGCCCAGGCGGTGCTGGTGTCTGGTGCGCTGCTGCCAGTGTTGCGCGAGACCATGGCCCAGGCGCCGCATGAAGTGGGCGTGCTGTGGGTGTCGCAACCGGCCGATAAGTTGCCTTCAGGCGCGGCCGACATGGCAGAGGCGCTGATGTCAGCGCCCGTTGCCCAGGCCCCCGCAGCCACTGCGCAGGACGACCCGGGTTTCTGGCTGTATTCCTCGGGCTCCACCGGCAAACCCAAAGGCACCGTACACACCCACGGCAATCTGTGGTGGACCGCCGAGCTGTATGGCAAACCGGTGCTGGGGCTGACCGAGCAAGACATCTGCCTTTCAGCCGCCAAGCTCTACTTTGCGTATGGCCTGGGCAACGCGCTGACCTTTCCGCTGTCGGTAGGTGCCACCGTGGTTCTGATGGCCGAGCGCCCCACGCCCGACGCCACCTTTGAACGCTGGACCCGCCACCAGCCCACGGTGTTCTTCGGCGCACCCACCGGTTTTGCAGGCATTCTGGCGTCGCCCCGGTTGCCGGCGCAAAGCGCTGTGGCCTTGCGCATGTGTTCGTCGGCGGGCGAGGCTTTGCCTGCAGAGATCGCGCAGCGTTTCAAGGCCCATTTTGGGTGCGACATCATCGACGGCATCGGGTCTACAGAGATGCTGCACATTTTTTTGTCCAACCGCCCGGGCGATGTACGCTACGGCAGCACCGGCAAGCCCGTGCCGGGATACGACGTGGAACTGCGGGGCGAGGATGGCCGCGTGGTGGCCGATGGCGAAATCGGCGACCTCTACATTCGCGGGCCGAGCGCAGCGCTGATGTACTGGAACAACCGCGAAAAAACGCGCGACACCTTTCAGGGCGGATGGACCAAGAGTGGCGACAAGTACGTGCGAGACGCCGAGGGCTACTACACCTACGCAGGCCGCAGCGACGACATGCTCAAGGTCAGCGGCATCTATGTATCACCGTTCGAAGTGGAGGCCACCCTGATGCAGCACAGCGCGGTGCTGGAGGCCGCGGTGATTGGTGCGCAAGATGCAGACGGGCTGACCAAGACAAAGGCCTTTGTGGTGCTCAAGCAGGGCCATGCGGCATCGGCGGACGAACTCAAGGGATTTGTGAAAGAGCGCCTTGCGCCTTACAAGTACCCGCGGCTCATCGAGTTTCTCCCCGAGCTTCCCAAAACGGCCACGGGCAAGATCCAGCGTTTTCGCCTGCGCGAGCGGGGACTTTCGGCATGAACGACGCGGCCCACCTCACACACGTCCTCACGCCCGTCCTCACCCCCGTCCTCACCCCCGTCGTCTGGCGTGATCGCACGGTACAGGTCGAGACGCTGTGGATTGCACCGCAGCGGGTGTCGGCACCGCTGGTGGTGTTCTTGCACGAGGGGCTGGGGTCGGTGGCGATGTGGAAGGACTTCCCGCAGCAGCTGTGCGACGCCGGGGGATTCCGGGGCCTGGTTTTCTCCCGGCCGGGCTACGGCAGGTCCACCCCGCGCGCGCCGGACGAGGCTTGGGAGGTGGACTTCATGCACCAGCAAGCGCATGAGGTACTGCCCGCGCTGCTGGATGCGCTGGGCATTGCCGACGCGCCCTGGCTCTTTGGCCACAGCGACGGCGCCTCCATCGCGCTGTTGTTCGCGGCGCGGTTTGCGCAGCGGCTGAGCGGCCTGGTGCTGTTGGCGCCGCACATCATGGTGGAAGACGTCACGGTCAAAAACATCGAACATGCGCGCCAGGCCTACCTGATCACCGACCTGCCCCAGAAGCTGGGCCGCTACCACGACGACGCAGACTCTGCCTTCTGGGGCTGGAACCGCATCTGGCTAGACCCTGCATTTCGCACCTGGAGCATTGAAGAAGAGATGGGCCCCATCGACGTCCCGGTTCTGGCCATTCAGGGGCTTGATGACGAGTACGGCACCCTGGCGCAGATCCGTGGCATTGCGAAGCGCGTGCCGCGCACCCGCCTGCTGGAACTGCCCGACTGCGCGCATTCTCCCCACCGCGACCAACCGCAAACGGTTATCGCCGAGACCGTTGCTTTCATGGCTGCTGCACAACAACAACAACAACAACAACAACAACAACAACAACAACAACAGCGGCCGCGTCCGCTGTGGGGGTGATCGGTTGCCTCCGCGCAGCGCATGAAACAAAAAAGACCAGTGCCGCTAAGGCATCTGGTCTTTGGCTGTCATTCCCCTGCGGCGCGCGCCGGGGTGATTAGCGCGTTGCTTAGGCCGTTGCGTCCTTGAGCTTCTTCAGCGCGCGGGTCTTGATCTTGACCGCTGCGGGCTTGGCGGGGAACCAGCGCTCTTCACCGGTGAAAGGGTCCTTGCCAAAGCGCTTCTTCTTGGCGGGGATCTGCTGCAGACCAATCTTCATCAGGCCTGGCAGGGTGAACTCGCCGGAGCCCTTTTTGTGCACGGAGCCCAGGATGGCGGCTTCCAGGGCGGCCAGCACGGCCTTGGTGGCCTTGGGTTCCACGCCCGACTGTTCGGCCAGATGGGCCACCAGCGTGGTCTTGTTGAAAGCCGTCTTGATCGGCTTCAGTGCGGCAGCGGTAGCCACGGGCTTGGCGGCAGGAGCCGCGGCCTTCTTTGCGGGTGCAGCGGCCTTCTTGGCGACGGGTGCAGCCTTCTTGGCTGCAGGTGCGGCGGCCTTGACGACATTCTTTGCGGGTGCAGGGGTTTTCTTTGCAGTTGCCATGACGTTGATATTTCTTCGTTGTTCAGAGTTGCTGGGTGCCCGCCCGGGTTTCCGGGAGGGGCGCCCGATTTTAGGGGCGATGCCGCGAACAACCTATAGCCGAAGTCCTACGCGCTGCGGACTCTTTCACAAGCGCATGCCTTGTGGTGTGAAAAAGAGCGCATCGGTCTGAGTTGGGTACACGCGGTGCCGACGGAATTGCGCGTCCAGCGTGGCCCATTGAAGCGCGCGGACGCAGCTCTTTTTTGCACAAGGAAGCGCAGTGTTCGCCGTGTGGTGCACGCCCGGTGCTTGACCAAAATTGCATGAATCTATATATTCGTCATATTACGAATTAAAAGCCAGACGAGCCATGCCCCCACGCAAATGCGCACCAGCGTCATGCACCCTTGCACCGTTGGATGAACCACTGGACGAAGAAGATTTGGCACTGCTGTGCAAGGCACTCGCGCATCCGGCCCGCGTGCAGCTGCTGCGCCATCTGGCCAGCGTGGGCACCTGCTACTTCGGCAGTCTGGCCGACATCGTGGGGCTTGCCCCCTCCACCACGTCACAGCATGTGAAGGTGCTCAAGGAGGCGGGCCTGCTGCTGGGGGCCGCTGAAGAGCAGCGCACTTGCTATTGCGTCAACCCCGACCGCCTGGCGGAGCTCAAGCGCTTGGTGGGGGCTCTCTGAAAAGCAGAGGGTCTCCTTTTTTTGTTCATTAATTCGTTGATCTACGAATGCCGAAGGAGCTTGCAATGTTTACTGTTCCCCTTTCTACCCGTCGCTCACCTGCCGCCATCTCGCGCGACGCCCCGGTGGTGGTTATTGGCGCAGGCCCCGTTGGCCTGGCTGCAGCAGCACAGCTCGCGCAGCGGGGCATGCCGCTGCGGGTGTTTGAAGCGGGCGACTCAGTGGCCGCACATGTGGCGGGCTATGGGCATGTTCGGCTGTTCTCTTCGTGGCGCTACAACATCGACCGCGCGGCGCGTGCGCTGCTGCAACACGAAGGCTGGAAACCGCCGCCGGACGACGTGTTGCCGACGGCGGGCCAGTTGGTCGCAGACTATCTGGAGCCGCTGGCGCAATCTGCGGCGCTGCAGCCGCACATCCAGTACGGCGCGCGCGTGGTGGGTGTGTCGCGCTGGGGTGTCGACAAGGCCAAAACCGCAGGGCGGTCGGAGGCTGATTTTGTGGTGGTGGTGGAGACGCCCCATGGCGTGGTGGAGCAGCGCGCCCATGCAGTGATTGATGCGAGCGGAACCTGGGGCCACCCCAACCCCATGGGGGCCCATGGGCTCGCAGCGCCGGGCGAGAACAGCGCCCGTGCGCACATCAGCTACGGTATGCCCGACATCCTGGGCGTGGAGCGGCATCGATTTGCCGGGCGCAAGGTGCTGGTGGTGGGCGCTGGGCATTCGGCCGCCGGTAGCCTGCTCGCGCTGGCGACCCTGGCGGAGGCAGAGCCCGGCACACAGCTGGTGTGGGCCGTGCGCGGAATCGATCTGCGGCGTTTGTTTGGTGGCGGTGACAAAGATGGATTACCTGCGCGCGGCGCGTTGGGGCAGCGCCTGCAGGCCCTGGTGCAGCAAGGCCGCCTGCAGCTGCGCCTGGGCTTCGCTATTCACTCGCTACAGCTGCAGGGGCAATCCATTAGTGTTCATGCCATGGACGGTAACCAGCCTGCCATCGACAGCGTGGATGAACTGGTGGTAGCCACCGGGTCGCGGCCCGATCTGACCCTGCTGCGCGAATTGCGCACACGGTTCGATCCATGGCTGGAGAGCACCGAGGCGCTGGCACCACTGATAGACCCCAACGTGCACAGCTGCGGCACCGTGCGTCCGCACGGGCATCGCGAGCTGGGGCATCCGGACGAACCGAACTTTTATGCCATTGGGGCCAAGAGCTATGGCCGTGCGCCCAATTTCTTGATGGCCACGGGGTACGAACAGGCGCGGTCGGTGGTGGCAGCCTTGGCGGGCGACCTGGAGGCGGCAGACCAGGTGCAGCTGGAGTTACCCGAAACGGGCGTTTGCTCGGTGGACCTCTCTGGCGCGGGCTCCGGTGCTTCGGTCAGTGCTGTGAGCGCATGCTGCGGCGGGCCCGCCAAGGTGGATGCCAAGGCCGCCTGCTGCGCACTAGATGAAGCGGCCAAGAACCAGGGGCGCAGTGGTTGTGGCTGTGGTGGTGCGTCGGCGACTGGCGGGCAAGCTGCGGCGCCTGCGGCCTGTTGTTCCTGAATCCGACCGCGCATGCGCAGCATCACGCTGCGGCGTGCGCCATCACGCTCAGCACGGCAAACACGTGGCATGTGGTGCCCGCGGCCACACACGCATGCCACACCGCATGCGCGTAGCGCACCGCCGAGTCCAGCGCATAGAAGACCACGCCCACCGTGTAGGCTGCGCCGCCAATCACCAGCCATGCGGTGCCCAGTGCGGGCATGGGTTTGATCAGTGGCAGGGCCGCAATCAGCACCAGCCAGCCCATGGTCACATACAGGCCGGTGGACCAGATTGCGGATGTGGACCTCTCCAGCGCCTTCGCCACAAAGCCCGCCGCCGCTGCGGCCCACACCAGCGTCAAGATCACCGAGCTTTGTGCCGATGGCGGTTGGCTGAGTGCAAAGGGTGTGTAGCTGCCCGCGATGAAGAGGTAGATCGCTGCATGGTCCAGTTTCAGCAGCCATTGCTTGGACCTGCCCGGCGGCAGCGCGTGGTATGCGGTGGATGCGCCATACAGCAGCACCATCGTCACGGCAAAGACCATGACACCGGCGTAGGCCCGCTCGCCCGCATGCAGTGCAGATTCGAGCAGCTTGGGTGTGGCCAGGCAGGCCGCCAGCAGGGCGATGCCGTGGCAGCTGCTGTTGGCGATTTCTTCGCGCGTGTCGGGTGCGTGGTCGGTCATGTCCAGCAGCCCGTAAGGGGTGGGAGGTGCGTGTGGTGCACGCGGGGGGGGGGTCAGCGGTGTGCAGGATGCTGGTTCCGCTCGCGCCACAGCTGGTAGCGCGAGCGCTGCAGCGCCACCAGCTCCACCACGCCCCAGGCTGCGGCGCATGCCAGCGTGCCCAGCCACATGGCCCTGCGGTAGGCCTCAGTCCTGCGCAGCGGCCGGCGCATCGTCGCAGGTCCAGTCATGGCTGCGGGGCAGGTCAAAGCTCAACCAGCCCCGTTCATCGAACAACTCATCCAGCAGCCGCTGCAATCCGAGCAATTTCCAGAGCATGGTGTGCCTCTTTTCAACCTAGGTTCAAAGGGTGTGACTGCTGGCAAGGTAGCGCCGTTGTGTGACGGTTTTGCGTCGTTTCGCTGAATCCACACAATCGCGTCATGGTGCTATCGGTGCACCCATCCGGGGGATATCCTTGTGCGGTTGGCCCCATTGACCCGCCGCTTCGCCTTGACCACCCCCCACTTGAACACCCTTCCCGAGCTCCTGGCGCTGGAGAAAATCATCGAGCTGGGTGGCCCCCATCTGCAGGTGCAGGTGGTTCGTGAGGTGACCATGGCGTCGGGCCAGCGTTTCCCTGTCTATGCGATTGGGGTGGGCAACCCCGGGCTGGATGTGCCTGCGGTAGGTTTTTTTGGGGGGGTGCATGGCCTGGAGCGCATTGGGGCCGAGGTGGTCATTGCCTACCTGCAGAACGTGGTCATGCGGCTGCAGTGGGACACCACGCTGCACCAGCAGCTCGAACGTGTGCGCCTGGTCTTCATGCCCATCGTCAACCCTGGCGGCATGTGGTCCGCCACGCGCGCCAACCCCCGCGGCGTGGACCTGATGCGCAATGCGCCGGTGGACGCCGTGGACCAGGTGCCGCTCGGTATTGGCGGGCAGCGGGTGAGCGACCGACTGCCCTGGTACCGAGGGCGCTTGGGCGATGCGATGGAGTTGGAAAGCCAGGCGCTGTGCGAGGTGGTGTCAGCGCAATTGATGGCACGACCGTTCAGCATTGCGCTCGACTGCCACTCGGGCTTTGGCGTGAAGGACCGCCTGTGGTTTCCGTACGCACACACCCGCAAACCCATTGCGCACCTGGCCGAGCTGCATGCGCTGCACGACATTTACCTGCAGGCCTACAGCAACCACCAGTACATTTTTGAGCCGCAGAGCGCACAGTACCTGGCGCACGGCGACCTGTGGGACCACCTCTATCTGCAGGCCTGCCAGACCGTACCGGCGCACACTTTTTTGCCGCTCACGCTGGAGATGGGCTCGTGGCTGTGGATCAAGAAAAACCCGCGCCAGCTGTTCTCGCGCAACGGCATCTTCAACCCGCTCATCAACCACCGCCAGCAGCGTGTGCTGCGGCGGCACCTGTCGCTGCTGGACTTCCTGTCGCGCGCGGCGTGCAGCCGTGCGCGCTGGGCACCTGCCCCTGAGCAGCGCGCGCAGCGGCGTGCAGACGCGCTGGCGATCTGGTACTGAAGGCCCAGACAACCATGCAGCAACCGGTGTACCAACCCGTGCAACAGCCCGCGCGCCAATGGATTCTGCTGCGCGGCCTGACCCGCGAGTCTGAGCACTGGGGCGAATTCGCTGATCGCTTTCAGCAAGCGCTGCCCGGCGACAAGGTGCTGGCGCTGGACTTGCCAGGCAACGGCCAGCTGCACAAGGCGCAATCGCCTTTGTCGGTACACGACATGGTGCAGGCCTGCCGCCAAGCGCTGGTGGCGCATGCCACCGCTCCGCCGTACCACCTGCTGGCGATGTCGCTGGGCGCCATGGTGGCCGCCGAGTGGGCGCGCATAGCGCCTGGTGAGGTAGCGGGCGGTGTGCTTATCAACACCAGCATGCGCCCCTTCAGCCCGTTTTATCACCGCTTGCAGTGGCAAAACCTGGCGCCGCTGTTGCAGTTGGCGCTGCAGTGGCGCTCGGCGGATGCGGCAGAGCGGATCGTTCTGCGCATCACCAGCAACCGGGCACAAGAGCGCAGCGCAGTGATTGCACAGTGGGCTGCCGTGCGCAGGCAACGGCCGGTGTCGGCACCCAATGCGCTGCGCCAGTTGCTGGCAGCAGCGCGCTACCGCGCGTCGATGGTGGCGCCTGCCGCGCCGACATTGCTGCTGGGTAGCCAGCAAGACCAGCTGGTGTCCAGCCGGTGTTCGCAGGCCATTGCCAAGGCGTGGGGCCGACCGCTGCGCATGCACCCGTTTGCAGGGCATGACCTGCCGCTGGATGACCCGCAGTGGGTGATTGACGAGGTACTGCGGTGGGTGGCAGAGCCTCGGTGACCGATGCCCTGGGCTATTTCCCCATGCCAGCGAGACCGCCTTGGGCCACCAGTTCGCGGTACCACTCCTGGTATCCGGCGCTGCTGGGGTGCAGGCCGTCGGCTGCGTTCAGCTCTTTGCTGCGCGTCACAAACGGGTCCTGGTCGCGCGGCTTGAGCAGGCGCACGTAGCGCACCTGTGGCTGGGTGGCAGACGCTTCTTGCACCAGCGTGTGCAGCGTCCCTGACCGGCGCGACATGGCCCATGACAGGGGCGGAAAAAAGAAGGGCGCATGCCCTACGTTGCCGCAGGGCATCACCACCACACGCGGGGCCTTCTGGCTGGCCAGCTCCACCGCTTGCTGCAGCTGGGGGCGAAGCGTGTCTTCGGACGTGAATCGGATCACGTCGTTGCCGCCAGCCAGCACCAGCACCAGGTCATAGCCGTTTGAAGCGCGCTGCAGCTGCTGCACCACGTCTTCAAACTTGGCGCCGTTGGCAGCCAGGTTGTCGATATGCCACCGGGGGTGCTGCTGACCGATCAGGCCTGGCAGGCTCTGGGCGGGCGTTGCAGCGCCCGTGCCCACGGCCGTGCTGTCGCCCACCACCAGCACGCGCCGGGTGGGCTGGGTGGGTTGGGCTGTGTAGGCCTGGGCGTCCCGCGCCAGGTCTGCGGCGGTCCACATGCGCCAGGGCGCGCAGGCCGTTAGCAGCAGTGCCCCGGCAGCCACTGCTGTCAGGGTCACGAGGCGGCGCGTGGAGGTGTTGGAACGGGGTTTGGGCGTATGAGGCATGGCGGGGCGGACGCGCTGAGGCGGTAGAGAGCTTGTATGCAGCGTAGCGGCGTGCCCTCAGATGCCGCGTCAGTGGCGTATGCCGCTGGGCGTAGGACGTGGGCGAAGGGTGGAGCGTGCCGTTCCGTCCTCAGGTCCTTCAGCGCGCCTGCCGGAACACCACGGCTTCCAGCCCCATGGACCGGATGGACGCCGCTGCCGCATCCGCCTCGGTTCGGCCCGGGTAGGGACCCACGCGCACGCGGATGCGTCGGCCGCTGCCGCTGCTGGCATTCAGCTCCTGGCGAAACGCGGGCAGCCCTTCGTTTAGCAGCCGTGCCTGTGCTTTGCGTGCATTGGCCTCATCCGCAAACAGCCCCACATTGATGTAGTAGCCCGCCGCAGTGCCCACGGTGGGCAGCGGTGCAGAGGCCGTGGGATCGGCAGCGGAGGCTGCTGTTTTGGCGGCCCTGGTTTTGGCTGCGGGAGTGGTGCGGCTTGCTGGCTCGGAGGCAGCGGCTGTTTGAGGGGCGGGTTTGGACGCCGCCGCAGTGGCCGCTGCGGGTGGCTTTTTGGAAGCTGCGGGTGTCGCGGGCGTGGCGGGCGTCACGGCAGCGCGGGGTGCAGCCGCTGGGGGCTGTGCAGCACTGGCGGTTTGCATCGGCGCGGGTGGGGTTCGGGTTGCGGCGGACGTGGCTGAAGTGGTCGCGCGAGTGGGTGATGTCACTGGTGCCGATGCGGCGGCGGCTGGCGTGGACGGCTGCTCTGGTGCGGGGGCAGGGGCTACTTCCGATGCAATGGAAGCCGCTGGCTCAGACGCCGCCGATGCCGGTAAAGCCGCCGATGCAGGCCGCGAAGCCGCAGCGATAGTGGCTTGCGCCACCGTCACTGCTGGCTCCAGGGCCAGGGGCTTGGTGTCCGACGGCACCCACACCAAATACGCTATCACTGCGGCAGCTGCCAGCCCCAGATTGCCCAGCACCACCGCCCGCAGCCGCTTGCGCGAGCTGGCCTGCTTCTCCAGCAGCGCAGAGGCTTCGGGCAGCGTGCGAGAGGCAGCCAGCGCGCGTGCCACGCGCTTGCGGATGTCTGCGTACAGGATGGCATTGCCATACAGGCCCGGCACCACAAAAGCCAGCAGCGCAAAAGAGCCCAGCACCCCCAGCTCCACGCCTGGCGGCCATTGCAGGAAGGTCCGTCCAATGCCGTAGACGATGAGCGCCAGCCCCTCGGCCGCGGCCAGGTAGACCAGCGCGGGGGTCCACAGCTGCCGGAACAGCATCCAGTTGAGGGTGGCAAGGCACGCGGCCCAGTTCCAGGTGGTGGTCGTGCGGCCGGTGTTGTCAAAGCGCTCGAAGACGGCCAGGTAGTACGCCGTGTTCACGGGCCCCAGTGCCAGCCGGGACAGCGCCGTCATGGCGTTGTCGGACGGTGAATCAAGCGACATGGCCGGGATGATGGAGGCAACAGGATCCGTGTGGTCGAGCATGGGCCGATTCTGTCATGGGCCGATGTTTGCGCCACATGGTTTGCGCGCGGGCACTGCGCGGGTGCAACGCCGCTTTGCTACCCCACAAGCGAGCCGCGAAGGTGCACACCGGTCCGACATGAATCAAGCACAGAATTTGGATAAAAATGGCCGCTAGCGCTTATCTGGTAAGCGCTAATAGCTATTAATTACGTAGCATTTTTGAAAGGCTCGGTAAATCAGGCCCCACGCACCATCGCCATGATCTTGCCCGCGTCCAGCGTGGCGGCCTTCTGCTGGATCTGCGGCAGGTATTGCGACTGCATTTGCTTGGCGGGCCCCAGCAAGTTCTGGAAGGTGTCGCGCAGCATGGCCGTGCTCATCACCCGGCCGCCCGCGTAGTAGCGCTTGGCCACCTGCCCCAGCGCGTAGGTGGTGGCAAACGAAAGCGCCATGCCCGTGGCCGCGCCGCCCAGCCCGCCAATGGTGCGGCCCGCCACCTTGCCCAGCAGGCCCCCCAGCAGCTTGCGGCCAAACTGCTCCAGGTACTGCGAGGTCATGCCCACGCCCGCCGCGGCGATGAACTCCTTGATATGGCCCTGGTCCAGCTCCACGCCGTGCGCTTTGCCGATGGCGTAGACCATCTTCACCTGCATCGGGATGATGGCCATCGACGCCCAGGATTGCGGCAGCACCTCCAGCGCACCGTTGAGCAGGGCGTAGTTCAGGATGGATTTGTCCAGCTCGGCATCCGAAACACTGGCGGGAACTGCGGCCCTGGCCGTTGCAGCGGCGGCAGCCAGCGGGACGCCTACCGGAACGGTCATGGGCACAGCCTTTTCGGCCACGTCCAACAGCGCATCCGCCTCGTGGTCAAACGCGTCGGTCTGCGATGCGCCCAACTGCAGGGCCGTCTTGAGGCGGGCCAAAAACTCGCGCTCCGCCGCCGTCTGGCGGCCGTCCACATCGCACACGCACACGGCCATCTCGTAGGCCAGCTGGCGGTGCATGGGGTCAGTCAGCCCCTCTACAGCCGCCTGCACCGTGGTGCGCTTGAGCAGGACATCCTGGTAGACGCGCGGCAGGTCCGCCATGCCCGCGTCGCTTGCTAAAGACTGCGCAATGCGGCGGATCTCCTCGCGCTCGGCGTCGTCCTTGTTGCCGTCCGCAAACGCGGCCAAAAGTGCGATGGTGAGGATGGACTTTTGCTGGTCGAGGGTCATGGCGTACGGCCCGCAAGGGCGTGTGTTGATGTGATGGGGGGGCATATGCAGTCTAGGCAACCGGCTTTCAATGCCGCGGGTTGTAGGGAATTGGTGCGGCAGGTAACAAAAGTGCCCCTGGGTTGCGCGGCTCACGCCGATGGACGTGTGCGACCGCGCACCCGATGACATCGCCTCGCTGTTCTACACATCCGGCACCACCGGCCGCCCCAAGGGCGTGATGCAGACCCACCGCAACCTGCTGGCCATGACGGCCTGCTACTTCACCGACGTGGACGACATCCTGCCCGGCGACGCCATGGTCTACGCCGCGCCTATGTCGCACGGGGCGGGCCTGTACAACTATGCCCAGGTGCTGCGCGGCGGGCGGCATGTGGTGCCACTGTCGGGTGGCTTTGAGCCTGCCGAACTGGTGCAGCTGGCGGCCAGCGTGGGCCAGCTCACCCTGTTTGCTGCGCCCACCATGGAGCACCGCCTGGTGGACCATGTGCAGGCGACGGGTGCGGATGTGACGGGCTTCAAGACCATCGTCTACGGTGGCGGCCCCATGTATGCCGACGACCTGCGCCACGCGCTGGCCACCATGGGTAACCGCTTTGTGCAGATCTACGGCCAGGGTGAAAGCCCCATGACGATCACGGCCCTGCAGCGCGCGCAATTGGCCGACCGCGACCACCCCCGCTGGGTCGAGCGCATGGTGTCCGTCGGCGTGGCGCAGTCACTGGTGGAAGTGCGCGTGGTATGTACTGCAGGCCGCCCACTACCCACAGGCGAAACCGGCGAAGTGGTGGTGCGCGGCGAGACCGTGATGCCCGGCTACTGGAACAACCCCGAGGGCACGGCGCAGACGCTGCGCGACGTCTGGCGCTACACCGGCGACATGGGTGCGCTGGATGCAGACGGCTTTCTCACGCTCAAGGACCGGTCCAAGGACGTGATCATCTCGGGCGGCAGCAACATCTACCCGCGAGAGGTGGAAGAGGTGCTGCTGCAACACCCCCAGGGGCGCGAGGTGGCGGTAGTGGGGCAGCGTGATGCGGAATGGGGTGAAGTGGTAGTCGCCTTCCTCGTCGCGGGCGAGGGCGGTGGCGGATGCGGTGCGGGATGCGCTGTGTCTGGAACACACTGCGCGGTTCAAGCGCCCCAAGGAATACCGGTGGGTGCAGGCGCTGCCGAAGAACAGTTATGGGAAGGTGTTGAAGACGGAATTGCGGGTATTGAGTTAACGGCGTCCTGCTCGGACTGCGTCTCCCGACCGGGCCATCCTAAAATTGCGCATGCCAATTCGGCATGCCTATTTTTATCTGGTTGAGCGTTGACCAGTGGAGGCAAATTTGACCCCCTCTGATTTTGACGGTCGCCGCGATCTGCAAGCCCAATGCCATTGCGGCACAGTGCGGTTCACCTTGGTGTTGGCTGATGGCCTGCGCAGTGCGCGGCGATGCAACTGCTCATACTGCAGCATGCGGGGCGCCGTGGCAGTGTCTGCCAACCTGAATGACGTCCACGTGCACCAAGGCGAGGACAAACTGACGCTCTACCAGTTCAACACCGGACAAGCCAGACACTATTTCTGCTCTGTATGCGGGATCTATACCTTTCACTCCCGGCGCTCTGTCCCTACCGAGTACGGAGTGAACGTAGCCTGCATTGACGGCCTTAGCCCGTTCGACTTTGATGCGGTTGCTGTTTTGGAAGGAAGGAATCACCCCAAAGACCGCCCGGGTGGTGGGGCGATCACTGCTGGCTGGATAACGTACCGCGCCAACGGCGATAACAAGCGTTGAAGAGTTGTTGTCTGTGTAGCGGCATTTCCAGTTGACGCACCGACCTCCGTCGAAAGCAGCACCGCTTGGGCGCAAATCACCCACCGTCCGCCAGGACCCCGTTGCCTCCACGGTTATCTCCCCCCGCCTACCATCCTTCATCTTTACTTGCTGGAGCTCTGCCCATGCCCGCCACCCTCAAAATCGATTTCGTCTCCGATGTCTCCTGCCCCTGGTGCGTCATCGGCCTCAAGGCGTTGGAGCAGGCGGCCGACCGCCTGAAGGGCGAAGTGGCTCTGGATATGCACTTTCAGCCTTTCGAGCTGAACCCGCAGATGGGCCCCGAGGGGCAGGACATCACTGAGCATCTGCAGGAAAAGTATGGCTCCACGCCCGAGCAGCTGGAACGCAACCGCGAAGCCATTGCGGAGCGGGGGGCAGACCTGGGGTTCACCTTTGGCAAAGGCAAACGCAGCCGGGTGTACAACACCTTCGACGCGCACCGTCTGCTGCACTGGGCCGCAGAAAAAGGGCTGCAGCCGCAGCTCAAGCATGCGCTGTTCAAGGCCTATTTCACCGATGGGCAAGACCCGAGCAACCACGAGGTGCTGGTGCGCGTGGCTGGTGAGGTGGGCCTGAATGCGGATGAGGCGCGTGAACTGTTGGCGTCTGATCGGTTTACCGAAGAGGTGCGCGAGCGTGAGCAGTTGTATTTGCAAAACGGCATCCACTCGGTGCCCGCCATCATCATCAACGAGCGCCACCTGATTCAGGGTGGCCAGCCGGTGGAGGTGTTTGAGCAGGCGCTGCGGCAGATTGCGGCGCAGGGCTGAATGACTATGGATTCGGCTTCAATCACCTCGAACCGTCCACGCTGAGTTGGTGCAAGCGCTGCGCAAGGCTTCGGCAAACTCAGCCCGAATGGTTGGTTCGAGTTGAAGGATGTCGCCTCAAATAGTATGAATTTGATAGCTACTAGCGCTTGATGGATAAGCGATAGAGGCTGTTTTTACCAATAAAAAGGGGCTGCATACAGCCCCTTTTCTTGTCTTCTACGACTGGGTCGCAGTTGTTGTCGTTGCCGCAATCGCAGCCGCAGCCGTTGGCCTCACTTGCGCAGCGGAATTGCCGTCGCCCGGTCCACGGGCACGGCAGTCACGCTGTTCTGGGGTGATCCGTCGATGAGCTTTTCTGAGTAGGTCAGGTACACCAGCGTGTTGCGGGCCGGGTCCACCATGCGCACGATGCGCAGGCGCTTGAACAGGATGGACATGCGTTCGCTGAACACTTCTTCCTGTTTTTTGAGCGGCTCGGGAAAGCTGATGGGGCCCACTTGGCGGCAGGCGATCGAGGCTTCGGCACGGTCTTCTGCCAAGCCCAGGGTGCCTTTGATGCCGCCCGTGCGTGCGCGTGAGACGTAGCAGGTCACACCCAGCACACCGGGGTCGTCATACGCTTCCACAATGATGTCGTGGTCGCGGCCGATCCATTTGAAAGCGGTGTCCACGGTGCCGATCTTTTCGCTGGCGGCGTTGACCGCTCCGGCCAGCGTGAGGGCGGCTGCGGTGATGAGTGCCGCGCGTGTCAATGTGCTGAGCATGTTCATGCAGTGGCTCCGGTTTCGGTGCAGCGCTGGGTCAGGTGCGCCAGGGCTTCTTCCACCTGGTCCACCAGCACCAGGCACAGGTCGCCGGGTTGCAGGCGGGCCAGGGCCGTATCGATGGCAATGAACTCGCCGCGAATTTCTTCGACATGGGTGGTGCGTGCAGCACCCTTCAGACCCTCGCGCAGCAGCGCCATCACCTCGCCATCGGCACGGCCGCGCTGGGCGGCGTCCTGGTACAGGATCACGTCGTCAAATGCGGCGCCCAGGATGACGGTCTGGTCGCGAATGTCCTCGTCGCGGCGGTCGCCTGCGCCGCTGATGACCACGCTGCGGCGTTTGCCTGGCAGTGCGTCCACGGCAGCCACCAGGGCGCGCATGGCGTCAGGGTTGTGGCCGTAGTCGGCGATCACCGTGGCGCCGCGGTAGTCCATGATGTTGAAGCGGCCAGGTGCGTTGTCGCTGTCGTTCACAAAGCCCGACAGGCCGCGCCGAATGGTCTGCCATGGCAGGCCTGCGCCCCACACGGCGGCGACGGACGCCATGACGTTCTCGACCTGGAAACCGATCTTGCCGTTGCGCGTGATGGGCACGTCGCGCAGGTGAATCGTTTCGCGCCAGGAGCCTTCCGACGCCACGATGGAGTCGCCATCGACATACACGGTGCGGTGCCCTTGCGCGCGGTGTGTGGCCATCACGGGGTGGTGGCGGTCACTGGCAAAGAAGATGATCTTGCCGGGGCACGCAGGCGCCATCGCGGCCACGATGGGGTCGGCGGCGTTGAGCACGCCGTAGCCGGTGGTGGCCACGTTCTGCACGATCACGCGCTTCAAGACCGCCAGGTCTTCCACCGTGGTGATGTAGTTCAGGCCCAGGTGGTCGCCCGCTCCGATATTGGTGACCACGGCCACCTGGCAGCGGTCAAAGCCCAGGCCTTCGCGCAGGATGCCGCCGCGTGCGGTTTCAAACACGGCGGCGTCCACCTCGGGGTGCAGCAGCACGTTGCGGGCGCTCTTGGGGCCGCTGCAGTCGCCGCTGTCGATCTGGCGGCCGTTCACGTACACGCCGTCGGTGTTCGTCATGCCCACGCGCAGGCCGTGGGCGGTGAACAGGTGGGCGATCAGGCGTGCTGTGGTGGTCTTGCCGTTGGTGCCGGTGACGGCCACGGTGGGGATGCGGCCATCGTCCCCGTGGGCATACAGCTTGTCGACCATGGCCTGGCCCACGTTGCGGGGCTTGCCGTAGCTGGGCGCCAGGTGCATGCGCAGGCCGGGGGCAGCGTTCACTTCCACAAACCCGCCGCCTTGTTCTTCAAGCGGGCGCAGCACGGTTTCGGCCACCATGTCCACGCCGCAGATGTGCAGGCCCACCATCTGCGCAGCCGCAATGGCGCGCGCGGCGACTTCGGGGTGTACGTCGTCGGTCACGTCGGTAGCGGTGCCGCCGGTGGACAGGTTGGCGTTGTTGCGCAGGATGACGCGCTGCCCTTTGGGTGGCACCGAGTCGGCGGTCAGGTCCTGCATCGCCAGGCGTGCCAGGGCAATGTCGTCCAGCCGGATCTTGGTGAGCGATGTGGCGTGGCCCTCGCCGCGGCGCGGGTCGAGGTTGACCAGGTCCACCAGCTCGCGCACGGTGTGCTGGCCGTCGCCCAGCACCTGGGGCGGTTCGCGGCGCGCGGCGGCGACCAGTTGGTCGCCCACCACCAGCAGGCGAAAGTCATGGCCGGGCAAAAAACGCTCGACCATCACGGTGCCATGCTCGGCGGCATTCTTGTAGGCTTCTTCCAGCTGAGCGCGGTCGGTGATGTTGACCGTCACGCCCTTGCCCTGGTTGCCGTCCTGGGGCTTGACCACCACGGGCAGGCCGACCTTCAGGGCGACCTCCCAGGCTTCGTCGACCGACTCAACCGGTTTGCCCAGGGGCACCGGCACACCGGCAGCGTGCAGCAGGCGTTTGGTCAGGTCTTTGTCCTGGCCGATGGATTCGGCCACGGCGCTGGTCGAGTCGACCTCGGCCGCCTGAATGCGGCGCTGCTTGGAACCCCAGCCAAATTGCACCAGGCTGCCGCGCGTGAGGCGGCGGTACGGAATGCCGCGGGCCACGGCGGCATCCACGATGGAGCCGGTGCTGGGGCCCAGGCGCTCGTCCTCGTCCAGCTCGCGCAGCTTGGCGATTACTGCGTCGGCGTCAAAGCTGCCATGGCCCAGCGCCGCCTGGATGAGCTGCTGCGCGTCTTCAAAGGCCTGGCGGCCCACAGCTTCTTCGCTGTACTCAACAACCACCTGGTACACACCGGCGTCGGTGGTGGCGGTGGTGCGCGCAAAGGTCACCGGGCAACCCGCCTGGGCCTGCAGGGCCAGTGCGGCGGTCTGCAGCACGTGGGCCAGCGAGATGTCGGTGTCGCCGCCTTCGGGGTGCAGCACGCCGATGGCAGGGAACAGGGCCCGCAGCCGGGCTTCGAAGCCGTCGATCTGCGCCATGGCGCGCTCGGATTCAGCGCAGGCCACCACGGCCTCGATGGCCATGTGGCGGCTCCAGAGGTTGGGGCCACGCAGGGCCCGGGTGCGGGATACATCCATGGAAATGTCTCTTTCAGTGGTCCGTCAAGGCACGTGTGCCCGATGTTGGGTGTGCGGTGGAAATGCGGTGGTCGGTGTGGGGCAGGGGCTTCAAGCTCGCAGGCCGGCCGGGGCGGGCAGGTCGGGTTCAAAGGTCTTTATGCCCGCGCCAATCAGGTCAGGGGCAATGTCCAGCGCCCAGGCCGCGCCAATCGCTGCCAGCAGGGCATCGGTGTCGGGCACCACAGCGTTGCGGCCAAAGGTCAGGTCCGTCAGCGAGCCCAGCACATGTTCGGCAGTGCCTGTGGCCAGCACCACGCGGCCGTTTTTCACGACCACGGCGCGGCCGTTGTCGTTGGCGCGGTGCTCCACGATGGCGGGCAGCGTGGCGTCCTGCGCATACAGCACCACAGCGCCATCCGACAGCGGCGCCAGATCGGCCACCTGCGGGATGGCGGCATTGAGCACCGCAGCGCCTTCGGACAAAACCACATCGACCTGGGTGCGCATCACCTTGGTCATCTGGTCCTGTTCGTGCACATCAAACTCGGCCAGCGTTTCCACACCGTCCATATCAGTGACTACGCCTACCTGGCAGCGGTCGTAGGCCAGGCCGTCGCGCAGGATGGTGCGGGCGTTGCTTTCAATGACGGCAGCCTGCACCATCTTGTTCATCAACAGGCGGTGGGCGGCCTCCCAGTGGGCGCAGTCGGTGGTGTCCATGCAGCGGCGGTCCAGGAACAGGCCTTCGCCACAGGCCAGGCCCGTGTGGTGGCCGCCCAGGTGCAGCAGCCATGCCACCAAACGGGCAATGGTCGATGTGCTGCGTGTACCTGCCACACCCACTACCGGGATCCTGCCCGCCTGGCTTTCGTCATCGCCTTCCGCCGGGAACAGGTGCTCGACGATGGCCTGGCCCACGGGGCGCGGCGCCCCCACTGCGGGCTTGAGGTGCATCAGCAGGCCGGGGCCTGCGTTGACTTCAACGATGGCGCCACCCTGGGCATGCAGGGGCTTGGAAATGTCCTTGGCCACCATGTCGATCCCGGCGATGTCCAGACCCACCACCTTGGCGGCCAGCTGGGCGATGTACGCGACCTCCGGGTGTACGTCATCGGTGCAGTCCACGGCCACGTTGCCGTTGCGCTGCACCACCACCTGGCGGCTTGCTGCGGGCACCGAATCGGCATCCAGGTCCTGGCGCTTGAGCTCGAGCTGCACTTTCGTGTCGGTGGCCAGGTCGATGATTTCGAGCGGGTACTCTTCTTCGTAGCCCCGGCGCGGGTCGGAGTTGAGCTGGGTGTCGATGAGTTCCTTGACGGTGGACCGGCCGTTGCCGGTGATGGTGACCAGCTCTCCGCGCGCCGCAGCCACCACCTTGCCATTGACGACCAGCAGGCGGTGCTCGTCCCCAGGGATGAAGCTTTCCACCATCACGTCGCTGCCTTCAGGGTAGGCCACGTGGTAGGCCGCCTTGATGTCTTCTTCCTTGCGCAGGTCCAGCGTCACGCCGCGGCCATGGTTGCCGTCTGACGGCTTGACCACCACCGGCAGACCGATGTCTTGGGCGGCTTCCCAGGCTTCTTCGGGGCTGTTGACCACCTGGCCTTCAGGGATCGGCACACCGCACGATTTGAGCAGGCTTTTAGTGAGGTCCTTGTCGCTGGCGATGCCTTCGGCGATGGCGCTGGTGAACTCGGTCTCGGCCGTCCAGATGCGGCGCTGGCTGGCGCCGTAGCCCAGTTGCACCAGATTGCCATCGTTCAGGCGGATGTGCGGAATGCCCCGGTCGGTAGCGGCCGTGACGATGCAGGCAGTGCTGGGGCCCAGGTACTGGTCGTCCACCTCGGTGCGCACGCGGGCTACGGCGGCCTGCACGTCAAACGGTTCGTCGTTGATGGCGGCCATGATCAGCGCATGGCCCTGGGCCAGCGCCACACGCGCCACGCTTTCGTCGCGAGCCCGGAACACCATGCGGTACACGCCGCGCTGGGAGGTAGAGCGCGTCTGGCCAAAGCCGGTGGGCATGCCCGCCAGGTTGAGCAGCTCGATCACGATGTGCTCCAGCACGTGGCCACACCAGGTGCCTTCCTGCAGGCGCTGCAAAAACCCGCCGCGCTCGCCCACGCCGCAGTGGTGTTCGATCAGGGCGGGCAACCAGGCGGTGAGGCGGTCGTTGAAGCCGGGCAGCAGGTGGGAGGGGTGGTCCTCCAGCGCTCCCAGGTCCAGCCAGACTTCCAGCACGGGGCGATAGGTCCAGATGTTGGGGCCCCGCAGGTAGTTGATACGAAGCAGTTGGATGTCGTTGAGTTTCGCCATGGATTGCAGCGGGTAGGTTTCCGGCGTTGCGGGAGAGGGATTGTTTTTGTGGACGGTGATTTTGCGCCTGTCCCGGCGCCCATGCAGTGTCAGCGAAATGACGGCTGCAAACGTTACAGGAGGATGCCGTCGCACCGTGGCGTGCAGTATCGGGGAGAATTCCCGCTTCCGCGAGACCGGTCACCGCAGGCTGCCGGGGGCGGAAATACCAACCAAAAATGCAACATCACCATTCTGTGGACGCCTCGGGTGTCTTTTCTGGCCCCGTGGGGGCTGATCTGCGGGCCATGCTCGCACCCCAAGAGAACGTGCTGGCTGCGCTGCAGGTTGACCTGAGCCCCGACTTGCGGTTTGCCGCCGGTTGGGTGGTTGTGACGTCCGAGCGCCTGCTGGCCCGCGACCCCGGCGCCACCGCATGGCAGGGCTGGCCCCTGAGCGACGGCTTGGCGCTGCGTTTGCAGGACCATGGCGGCATAGGGTCACTGGAGCTGCACAGCCGCACCGCCCGCGTGGCCCTGTGGCGCTTTACCCTGGCCCACCACCCGCAGGCGCTGCGCCTGGTTCAGCGCTTCGAGCAACTAAGCGCCCGCGGCGATACCGGCGCGGACGACGAGGTTGACGACCCGGCCTGCCCCGTTTGCCACACACCGCTGCCGCCCGACACCGACGAATGCCCCGCCTGCGCGCGCGCCCAGCTGCCGCAGACGTCTACCTGGGTGCTTCTGCGCCTGTGGCGGTTTGCGCGTCCCTACCGCAAGCAGCTGGCCGCTGGCTTTGCATTGACGCTGGCGTCCACCGCTGCCACGCTGGTACCGCCGTACCTCACCATCCCGCTGATGGATGACATCCTCATCCCGTTTCAGAATGGCCAGCAGATCGAGCCCGGCCTGGTACTGCTGTACCTGAGCGGCCTGCTCGCATCTGCCCTGGCCGCCTGGGGGCTGAGCTGGGCACGCACTTATATATTGGCGCTGGTGTCCGAGCGCATTGGCGCCGACCTGCGCACCACCACCTACGAGCACCTGCTACGCCTGTCGCTGGACTACTTTGGGGGCAAGCGCACGGGGGACCTGATGGCCCGCATCGGGTCCGAAACGGACCGCATCAACGTCTTCTTGTCGCTGCACGCGCTCGACTTTGTGACCGACGTGCTCATGATCATGATGACGGCAGCCATCCTGTTCTCCATCAACCCGTGGCTCGCGCTGGTCACGCTGGTGCCGCTGCCCTTCATCGGCTGGATGATCCACACCGTGCGCGACCGGCTGCGCACCGGGTTCGAGAAAATCGACCGCGTGTGGTCCGAAGTGACCAATGTGCTGGCCGACACCATCCCGGGCATCCGCGTGGTCAAGGCTTTTGCACAGGAAAAGCGCGAAGCCCAGCGTTTTCGGGATGCCAACCAGCACAACCTGGAAGTCAACGACAAGCTCAACAAGACCTGGAGCCTGTTCACGCCCACGGTGTCGCTGCTTACTGAAATGGGTTTGCTGGTGGTCTGGGGCTTCGGCATCTGGCTGGTATCGCGCAACCAGATCACGGTGGGTGTGCTCACCGCGTTCATTGCCTACATCGGCCGGTTCTATGGCCGACTGGATTCGATGAGCCGCATCGTCTCGGTCACGCAAAAGGCCGCTGCGGGCGCCAAGCGCATCTTTGACATCCTGGACCACGTGAGCAACGTGCCCGACCCCGCCCAGCCGGTGAAGGTGGACAAGGTGCAGGGCGCCATCACCATGCAGGGCGTGGGTTTTCGGTATGGCAGTCGCTCGGTCATCAAGGGGCTAAACCTGGAGATCCGCCCCGGCGAGATGATCGGCCTGGTGGGCCACAGCGGCTCGGGCAAGAGCACGCTGGTCAACCTGATCAGCCGGTTTTACGACGTGAGCGACGGCTCCATCCAGGTCGATGGCATCGACATTCGCCGCTTTGCCGTGGCCGACTACCGGCGCCACATCGGCCTGGTGCTGCAAGAGCCCTTCTTGTTCTTTGGCACCATCGCCGAGAACATTGCCTACGGCAAACCCGAGGCCACGCGCGAGGAGATCGTGGCGGCGGCCCGCGCGGCCCACGCGCACGAATTCATCCTGCGCCTGCCGCATGGCTACGACTCGCTGGTGGGCGAGCGTGGTCAGGGCCTGTCGGGCGGTGAGCGCCAGCGCATCAGCATTGCCCGCGCGCTGCTGATTGATCCGCGTATCCTGATCCTCGACGAGGCCACTTCCGCTGTCGACACCGAGACGGAGAAGGAAATCCAGAAAGCCCTGGACAACCTGGTGCAGGGCCGTACGACGATTGCCATTGCCCACCGCCTGTCCACCCTGCGCAAGGCCGACCGCCTCGTGGTGATGGACCGGGGCGAGGTGGTGGAAGTGGGCCCGCACGACGAGCTGATGGAAAAGCAGGGCGCCTATTGGCGGTTGTACGAAGCACAGGCCCGCCGCGCCGAGGAAGATGCGCAGGCCGCGGGCGTCATCATCGACAGCAGCCTGCTGCACCCCGCCCACCCGGCTGGTAACTCCTGAGATGCTGTTGTGAACGAGTCCACAATGAACACACCCTCTCTGTCTGCTGCACCAGCGCATGCGTTCGGTCTGGAGCGCAACCCCCACGGCCGCTTGGTGGCCACACTGCCCGACGGCACCGTGCATGAAGGCGTGACGCCTGTGCGTGCGTTCCCGATTGCCGCGCCCGCAGAGGGGCTGTCGCTGGTCGGATCAGACGGGCACGAGCTGCTGTGGATTGCCCGTCTCGACCAAGTGCCTCAGCCTGCTCGCCAGCTGATCGAAGACGAGCTGGATGTGCGCGAGTTTGTACCTACTATCGAAAAGATCGTTGCTGTGTCGAGCTTTTCTACCCCCAGCACCTGGGATGTGGAAACCGACCGAGGCTCGGCCCGCCTCGTCCTCAAGGCCGAAGAAGACATCCGCCGCCTGGGCGGGCGCACCCACCTGTTGATTGCAGGCGGTGACGGCGTGCAGTTCCGGGTGCGTGACGCCACCGCGCTTGACCGGCATTCGCGCAGACTGCTGGAACGGTTTCTCTGATCACCTGATCCCCGGGGCAACTTGCCCTGTCCCCGTTTCGAACTTTCGTAGCGGCTAAAGCTAGCGCCTGCGGCCGCTGATTGCGGCCCGGTGCACCGCGCCAGCGTGCTGCTCGGGAGGACGCACGCGGCGCGGCGTGGTCTAAAACGGACGGTTATGGCGGCGACGTGCCGCATCGGCCCGCACGTTTGTACTCAGCCACGCTGTCAATCCATTGATCTCGGACGGTTTGCATCCGTCTACGGCCTGGTATTGACCAAAAAGGGGTTGTTTTATAGGTGTAAACCCTAAATTTCAGCCAATCTCCGAAAAAGACCTAAATTTGCCCTTCTTTTTGCCGTTATTAATTACGAAGACGGCGAAAAAGCCTCTGCACTCCGACGCACTTTTTTTTAACCCTTGGGCCACTGCCATGCAAATGCCACCTGTCGATCGATCGCCGAGTTGGCGTCCTCAGGGCGCCGATTTGTATTCCACTGGCGCCTCTGGTGCTCCTCCGGTGCGTCCCGTCAACCCGCCCAACCCTGTTGAGTCCATGGACCGGCTAGGTGAAGGGGCCATTGTGAAAGCGCCCGACAAACCGTCGGCGCCCGATGCGCCTAACCGCGACTGGACCGAGGTCAAGAAAAAGGAAACCGTCGAGGAACCCCCAGAGCCGCCCAAGGAGCCCATCTACAAGCAGTTGCTGGAGTTCATCCAATCCATGTGGCGCGCCAGTGGCAGCGCCATCGAGATTGCGCAAGAAGTGAACAAGATGACGCTGCAGGAGCGCATGGCCCAGCAGGTCAAGAATGAACCGCTGACCTATGCCGACCCCAAGGTCAAGCGCACAGGCGGTTTGTAAGCAGGATCGCCCCAGGTGCATGGCGGGGGTTTTTGTGCCAGGGCCACCACGCACACCCAGTGCATCTCAAGTGCTCCTGAAAATATAGCTGTTATCGCTTGATGGATAAGCGATAAGGCCACTTTTCACTCAATTTTTAGCGGCTGAATCTTTGCGGCGTCACGCTGCCGCTGTCTGCTTCTTGCCCTCGCTCAGCGCTTGGACTGGGGCGCACCTGCCGCAGGCGCTTCTGCTGCGGCCTCGGCAGCCCGCTTGCGGTCGCGCTCGGCGCGGTATTTGGCGGCAAAAACGCGCACCTCTTCGTACGACACATAGCCGTCCTTGTCCGTGTCCGCATCATCAAACGCGGCGGCCAGGCGGGGGAACAGCTTGACCTCGGTCCGGCTCAGTTTGCCGTCGCCGTTGAAGTCCAGCATCTTGAACTCACGCATGGCCTTGATTTCGCCCTTGGTCAGTGCGGCCTGCTGGGCGGGTGCTGCTGATTCGGCAGGCGTGCCCGCGACGGGGGGCGCGGGTTTTGTGGGCTTGGCGGGTTTGGCCGGCGCGGCTGGGGTTGCGGGTGCGGCCGGGGTGGCAGGGCCAGAGGGGGCCTGGGCCCACGCGCTGCCGCAAGCCAGTGCAAGGCATGTGGCCAGACTCACCAATGAAATTCGTGTTCGCAAACGCTTGCTCCTTGAGTGCAGGGCCGTGATGGTTGCACAGTTGGGCGCCAAACAGGGGTTTGCAACCGGGTCTTTGCACGCTTTCACCCAGCGTTGCAAGGCTTTGCAGAACTTTTCGCGCGGGCCCCGGTTTCCGCCTTCATTCGCCGGTGTTCTGAAGCGGGTTGGAGACACCGCTGTTCACATGCCCGGCTGGTACGTGGCGCGCCGCAGAGGTGGCATGCCCCGTCTGGTCGTCAAAGAAAAAGTCCGGCTCAAATTCGCGCAGGAACGGGCCTTTTTCGAGCCCACCCAGAAACATGGCCTCATCCACCGCCAGGTTCCACTTCATCAGCGTGTTGATGGCGCGCTCATGTGCGGGCGCGCTGCGGGCGGTGACCAGCGCAGTGCGCAGGCGCATGCCCGACACGTCGGCCTGCTGCTGCAGCTGGTGCAGCGCGGCCAGCAGGGGTTTGAACGGCCCGCCGGACAGGGGCTGCGCCGCCTTGCTGATCTCGTGCGTCTGGAACGCGGCCAGGCCTTCGGCCTGGTACACGCGCTCGGCCTCGTCCGAAAACAGAACGGCGTCGCCGTCGAACGCAATACGCAGCTCCTTGGGGTAGTTGACGCCCGCAGCGGCCGAATCCGTCAGCACCCGCGCTGCCGGAAATCCCAGGGCCAGAGCTTCACTCACATCCTTTTCGTTGGCCGACAGGAACAGGTGTGCGCCCAGCGGCCGCAGGTACTTGAACGGGTCGCGCCCTTGCGTGAACACGCCTCGCTCCAGCGGCAGGCCCGCGTTGTGGGCTGAGTGGAAGATGCGCAGCGCACTCACCGGGTCGTTGCGCGAGAGGATCACCACCTCCACCGGCCGGGCCTGGGGCGTGTTGAACGCCAGCAACTTGTTCACGAGCGGGAAGGCCACGCCCGGCTTGGCGGGCACGTGCAGCCGCTCTTGCTGCAGCTCCATGTAGGGGCGCGGGTCCAGCGGGTCGAAGATGCGGTTCTCTTCTTCAAAATTGAACAGGGCGCGCGAGGAGATCGCCACCACCAGCTTGTCGTCCAAGGTTACGGCCATGGTTTTTTACTTCACAAACTGGTTGAGCTGGATGATGGGCAGCAGCACTGCCAGCACGATCAGCATCACGATCAGACCCATGCCTACGATGAGCAGTGGCTCCAGGATGGTGGCCAGCGCCATGGCCCGGCGCTGCACCTCGGCGGACAACTGCTTGGCGGCGCGCTGCAGCATCACTGGCAGTTGCCCGGTCTGCTCGCCCAGGCGCGCAAACATCGACAGCAGCCCCGGGAAGCGCTTTTTCTGCGCCAGCGCAGACGCAAGCGGCGCGCCCTCGCGCACCAGCACCAGCGCGTCCAGCGCGTCGGCACGCAGCGCGCGGTTGTTCAGCGTTTCAGCGGCAGCCTGCAAGGCCTTGAGGATGGGCACACCCGCGCCCGCCAGCATGGCCAGCGTGGCCGCGAAACGCGCCGCGTTATAGCCGCGGGCCAGCTTGCCGACCAGCGGCAAGTTGAGCCAGGCGGCATCAAACCGCTGGCGGAAATGTTCAAACGTCAGCGCCCACCGAGCCCCCACCGCAATCAACACGGTAGCAATCAGCATCACCCAGCCGTAGTTGCGCACAAAGGCGCTGATGCCCAGCATGGCCATGGTCAAGAACGGCAGCGCCCGCTTGGTACCGGCAAACACACTGGCCACCTGGGGCACCACATAGCCCACCAGAAACAGCACGATCACGATGGCCACGATGGTCACGATGGCCGGGTACAGCGCCGCGCCTACCAGCTTGGCTTTGAGCGCCTGGCGCTCTTCCAGGTCGTCGGCCAGGCGCTCCAGCACCAGGCCCAGATTGCCGCTGTGCTCGCCCGCACCGATCACGGCGCAGTAGATGTCAGAAAACTCGCGCGGGTGCTGCGACAGCGCGCGCGCAAAGGTGGCGCCTGCGTTGACCTCGGCACGCAGCGCGGCCACCAGGTGGCGCTGGCGCTCGTCGTCGGCTTCTTCAGACAGCGCGGTCAGCGCGCGTTCGAGCGGCAGGCCGGACGACACCAGCCCGGCGATCTGGCGCGTCCAGATGGCCAATGCCGTGGCGCCGAACACGGGGCGGGTGAACAGCCGCTGGCCAAGCCCGGCCGCGCTGCCATCCAGCGACTGGCCGGTCTGCACCAGCTCCACTGCCAGCGGCACCAGTGCCTGGGCCCGCAGCAGGCTGCGTGCGGACTTGGCGGTGTCGGCCTCCATGAGGCCCTTGCGGGTCTGGCCCTGGGCGTCCAGGGCTTCAAAAGAAAAAGCGGGCATGCGGGCGAGGGCGGTGAGAAAGAGGTAGCGGCAGGGCGAGCAACAACACCCACAAACCGTGATGGTAGCCGCTACCCGTGGCACCAGTGACGCGCGCCAGTCCCACTGCCCAAGGCATGACCCAGGTCAAGGTGCTGACGCACCGGGCGCGCAGAATAAAAACGGATCTGTGGCATCGGGTTGCAGGCGGTCTGGACAAACAAGGAGTCTTTCATGCTGAAGAACAAGGTGGCATTGGTAACGGGCGCGTCGTCGGGCATCGGGCGCGCGATTGCGCTGGTGTGGGCGCGCGAAGGCGCCAAGGTGGTGGTGTCGGATGTGAACGTGCCAGGCGGCGAAGAAACTGCGGCCTTGGTGCGTGCCGCCGGGGGTGACGCGATATTTGTGGCGGCAGACGTTGGCAAGCCCGAGGACTGCGACGCGCTGGTCAACCGCACTGTTGCGCACTACGGCCGCCTGGATGTGGCCTGCAACAACGCGGGCATTGGCGGCCCGCAGGCGCCCACCGCCGACTACCCGCTGGACGGATGGGCGCAGGTCATCAACATCAACCTGTCGGGCGTGTTCTACGGCATGAAGTACCAGATTGCCGCCATGCTCAAGAACGGCGGGGGCTCCATCATCAACATGGCGTCCATCCTGGGCTCGGTGGGTTTTGCCACCGCGCCCGCGTATACGGCGGCCAAACATGGCGTGGTGGGGCTGACCAAGGCGGCGGCCATTGAGTACAGCGCGCACGGCGTGCGCATCAACTCCGTGGGGCCTGCCTTCATCCATACCCCCATGATCAGTGGACTGGAGCAAGACGCGGGCATCAACGCAATGCTGGTGGGGTCACACCCCATCGGCCGCCTGGGCCAGCCCGAAGAGGTGGCCGAGCTGGTCGCATGGCTCTCTTCAGACAAGGCATCGTTTGTGACCGGGGCGTATTACCCGGTGGACGGCGGCTACCTGTCGCGCTGACGTTACAAAAAGGCGCTCAGGCTGGCACAGCGGCCTGGCTGAGCGCAGCGTGCGCCTGGGCTGCAATGTCCATCGAGCGCAGGCGCAGCGCCGGGTCGTAGACATCGCTGACCAGCATCAGCTCGTCGGCCCCTGTGGCCTCGGTCAGGTGCGCCAGTCCTGCACGAACCGTGTCAGGCCCGCCAATCACGGCGGCGGCCAGAAAGTCGCCAATGGCCGCGCGCTCTTGCGGTTGCAGGCGCGCGGTGTAGTTCTCGATGGGCGGCAGCAGGCGGCGGCGGTCGCCCGTCAAAATGCCCAGCACCCGCTGGTAGGTGCTGCTGGCCAGGTAGTCCGCCTCGTCATCCGTGGGCGCAGCAATCAGCGGCACGCCAATCGCCACATAGGGCTTGGGCCAGGCGGCAGACGGGCGGTACAAGTTGCGGTACAGGTCAATGGCCTGGTGCAGCAGTCGCGGCGCAAAGTGCGAGGCAAACGCGTAGGGCAGGCCACGCTCCGCCGCCAATTGCGCTGAAAACAGGCTGGAGCCCAGCAGCCAGATGGGCACATTGGTGCCCGCGCCCGGCATGGCAATCAGGCGCTGGTTCGGCTCGGCCGGTGCCAGCAGACGCTGCAACTCGGCCACATCCTGCGGAAAGTCATCGGCCGTCTCCACCCGGCTGCGGCGCAGCGCTCGCATGGTGGCGGGGTCGGTGCCCGGTGCGCGGCCCAGTCCCAGGTCGATGCGACCCGGATACAGCTCGGCCAGTGTGCCAAAAGCCTCGGCCACCACCAGCGGCGCGTGGTTGGGCAGCATCACCCCCCCCGACCCGACACGGATGTGCGAAGTGCCCCCAGCAATGTGGCCCACCAGCACCGCCGTTGCGGAGCTGGCAATGCCCGCCATGTTGTGGTGCTCGGCCAGCCAATAGCGGGCGAAGCCCAGTTTTTCAGCGTGTTGCGCAGTGCGCAGTGCAATCTGCAGCGCATCGGCTACGGTTCCGCCCTCTCGGACGGCAACCAGGTCGAGCATGGACAGTGCGGGGCGGTGGGCAGTGGATGTCATTGGCGCATTGTCCGGCGCCCCCCGGTTTTGTGCACTGCGAGAGGCAGAGCTGGCAGAGCCAGCAGGGTCGCCCGCAGCAGATTTCACCAGCTGGTAATTTTTTGATAGCCAAAACCCACAAGGCCCCACAAAATGTTTCAAGACATTTCGGCGGCTGCCCAAGAGCGTGTCGGATTGGGAGCGTCGCCGCCGATGTCCAAGTCCGACAGGCTCCCAGTGGCGCCGTGCGCAGCGTGCTGTAAAAAAGGGATATCGCATGGGTTTTTTCAGTCGTTTGTTCAGGATCAAGGAGCAAGATCCTGATAGCCAGGACACCACCTGGGCTATGGAAGACAACGGGAGCGAGCTGGTGCTGGACGCCGAATACGCCGCCACGCTCATGACCGAGATCGATATCGACGCGGCCATTGCCAGCCACGAACGGTGGCGACTGCAGCTGCAGGACATGGTCAACCGCCGCTCGGATGAGGTCATGCGGCCCGAGCGCGTCTGCGACGACGACCGCTGTGACCTGGGCCGCTGGCTGTATGGCACTGGGCGTCTGCGGTTGGGGCACTACCCTGCTTTTGGCATGCTGGTAGCACGCCACAAATACTTTCACCAACAGGCGGCCGAGGTGGTCACCCTGTTCCAGGCGGGCGAGCAGCAAAAGGCCGTCCAACTACTCAACAGCAGCTGCCGCCACGCATCCAACCAGGTGTTGCTGTTGCTCCAGGAACTCAAGCGCGGGCTGGGGCGCTGAGGGAGTCACATCTGCACTCGTCGCTTGTGCAGAAGGTGTGAAGGCCTGCAAACGCCCTCGCGCCGCTTGTGAGTCCATTACTCATCTATTGATAGCTATCAGCGCTTGATAGATAAGCGCTAGAGCCACTTTTTTCTTGAAATCTGAGCTGTGCCGAGCGGGCAGCGACTACGCTTCGTGCGGCCTACGGGTGCAGATCAATGCAGCCCCTTCGGCACATCACCCACCGGCCAGCATCGGCACACAGCTCTTACATCTGCAGACATGCCCCACCCCCTGAAACAGGGATTAGCGTGGCTATATTTCGGCGCACTTGACAACCAATGCTTGCAGACGGTTGCTCAAGAAAACAAAGCATTCACAAAACCAACCGCTGATAGATAGATAGAGAGAGGGAACCCCCGATGGACCGCCGTAAATTGTTGACGCTCGTGACCCTGGCTTCTGGCGTGAGCGCCGTATCCCCCGTGTGGGCCCAGTTTGACCTGGGCAAGATGCTCGACGCAGGCAAGGACCTGGCCAAGTCAGAGTCGCTGACCGATGAAGAGGTGAAGTCGGCCTTTGACCAGATGGCCGCCGAAAGCGACCGCCAAAACCGCATCGCCCCCGCAGGCAGCCCCTACGCATCGCGCCTGACCAAGCTCACGTCGGGCCTGGGCACGTATGACGGCCTGAAGATGAACTTCAAGGTATATCTCACCCCCGACATCAACGCCTTTGCCATGGCCAACGGCACCATCCGCGTGTACTCGGGCCTCATGGACAAGTTCACCGACGACGAAGTGCGCTACGTCATCGGCCACGAAATCGGCCACGTCAAAAAGGGCCACAGCAAGGCCCGCATCCAGGCCGCCCTGCGCACCAGCGCACTGCGCAACGCCGTGTCGGCCAGCAACAGCCGCGCCGGCGCCATTGCCGACTCGCAACTGGGTGAGCTGTTTGAAAAAGTGGTGCGCGCCCAGCACTCGCAAAGCAACGAACGCGAGGCCGACGACTACGCGATGGGTTTCATGAAGGCCAAGCGCTACCAGCCGGCTGCCTGCGTCAGCGCACTGGAGAAGCTGGCGGCGATGTCGGGCAGCGACTCGACGAGCTTTTTGTCCACGCATCCATCGCCGAAGGAGCGGGCGGAGCGGATGAAGACGCAGCTGGGTTGAACAAGCGGCCTCTGCGCGGAAAATTGGCGCTGCTTGTCGTTGAATTTTCAAGCACTAATCATTGGTTTTGCGAATAATATAATGTCAACGGAAAAAGATACGAGTGTTTACTGTCATCCTATGGGATGTAGAAAGCCGATTGAATTATCGGACGCGAGCAGTTTGCTTTGGCGGTTGAAGACGCTTTATGAGGCTACGACTGCTGTTGCGAGTGACGCCACGCAATTTTGGGCAGATGTTGCCGTTCAATCAAAAAATCCACTTGCTCCGTTGGCGAATGTAGCTGGTGGGTTCTCTGCTTTATGGACGCCTGGGGTTGCTCCGGTGACTGCTCTCACGTTGGGGTCAGCGGGATTTTCTTTTGTTAACATTCCTAGAAATCTAGTGCATTTTTCAACGCCAGCAGGAGCGAGAGGGATCATGGCTGATGCAGCTATTAATCCATCGCTCAACATGTTTAAAAATGCACTATTTGGGCCTGGTGTGTATTTGGCCAGCGTGGGGCGTCCATTGAATCTTTTTATTAATAAGACATCGCTTACACCGATAGTGATTTCTACCCCCGCTGGGGTTGCTCGAATAATTCCCTATTTGGTGTATGTTCGATGGGGTATTACTCCATTGGCTGTGAATGTTCTCAATAAATGAACTTTAAGAAACTGCTTGAGTACACGGCCGTGCCCTTTGCTTGGGTTTGCTGGGGGTGGGCATGGTATAGCCACCAGTGGGTGTGGTTGATTGTGTCTGTCATTCCGTACTTGATACTTCGAAATAAGTCGTAAAGAAACTGGGTAAATACGTCATCGAATGGAACGGTGTTTGATGGACAGGGTTGACCGGATCAATCGCTATTTTTTGGACGCCATCGCCAAGCGGCGTGCGCGTGGAAATCCTTCTTCGAGCCCAACGCTGGTGCTCCTGTCGCCAGCGCTCATCGATAAGTTGGCGCGTCTCGACTTGGTTTCTCACCCCGGGTTTGTTGGCGAAACCTGGGTCTTGTGGGGAACGCTGTCCGACGGCTCGCCTACTGCAATCAGCGAAACCGATCCTGGCTGGCAAGCGATGCGAAGTGCTCTTGAGCAAAGCGGGCGATTGCATTTAGCTCTGCATGAGACTGAACTGCGCTTGATGGCCGACCCGCAAAGACGGCCTCTTTGCCTTATTCGCGATGCGAAGTCGCAAGCAAGCACGTGACGGTGTACAAGAAACCATGCCCCGCAGTAAATCTAGGGAGCCGGCTGGAGGATCAATGACAAACCCTTCGAGCGTGTTGATGGATAGCGTCGTGCCGAGTGGGCAGCGAGCTGCGGTGGTGATTCGCTATCGCCCTTAGGACAGTTCGCGAGTAAGGGCTGCTTACGCTGGCTCATGCGTTGCGGTGTTGCGCTGACCTTGACTGTAGTTGTGAACATCACAGGCTTGGCTGCTGAGCCGCTATCTGGAATGGAACAGGCCAAGGTCACTCCCGAGCCTGTGACAGCAGAAGAACAAGACGGTTTGGCCCGCGCCATGGCGATGACGCCCTATGCGCTTGTGGTGGTTCACACCCGCATCACCATTGAGCCCATCCCCAGCGGGCGCCCGCTGCCCAAGCTTCGTCGGCGCGGAGAAATCCCGGTAGCGACAGAGGAGCGTCACATTTACGAGGCGCGGGTACTGGAGACGTTGCGCGGCCCCGCCATGAAGCGAGTCCGGTATGAACTGGTGGTTGACAGTGGCGATAGCTTTGCCGCGTCTACAAGGCCCGCGATTGTGATGCTCTGCCAAGGTCCGCGCGGTTTTTACTGGGGTGGAGTCGGCGCGTACTTTGAGGCGTCCCACGAATCGGTGGTGCTGGCGCGGAAGCTGGCGCAAGACATCGCTTCAAAACCAATCGCCAAGTTTGAGTACTGCGATTGAGAGGTTGAATGCGATGGACTCGTGGAGTACACAACCGTGCCGCCACCGCGCCGGAGGCGGCGGCTCACTCTGTTGTCAATAACTCCGCCCACCCTTGTACATCGCATGCTGTCGCCGGTTCAGCGTGGCGGCCTCGCCCAACCGCGCCATGGCGGCCCCCGCATGCGCGTGCGTGATTGCCATGCCCAGGCCATCCGCCGCGTCGGTGCCCGGCAGGCCGGGCAGGTTGAGCAGCCGCCGCACCATCTCCTGCACCTGGCTTTTGGCCGCGCGGCCGTGGCCGACCACGGCTTTTTTCATCTGCAGCGCGGTGTACTCGGCCACCGGTAAATTGCTGGCCACCAGGGCGGTGATGCACGCGCCGCGCGCCTGGCCCAGCAGCAGGGTGGACTGGGGGTTGACGTTGACGAACACGATCTCTACCGCTGCCACATCGGGCTCGTAGCGGGCCGTGACCTCGGAGATGCCGTCGAACAAGATCTTCAGGCGCCCCGGCAGGTCGCCCAGCGCCAGCGTGGTTGTGCGGATGGTGCCGCTGGCCACGTAGCTGAGCTTGTGGCCGTCCATGTCCACCACGCCAAAACCGGTGGTCTGCAGGCCGGGGTCGATGCCTAAGATGCGCATTTGCTCATTATTTGATAGCTGCTAGCGCTTGATGGTAAAGCGCTAGAGGCCCATTTTTCTTAAAAATCGCTGGTCGATCTATTACAGGCCGAAGTACCACCGCACTGAATGGAAGAACACGGGCGCCGCAAAACACAGCGCATCCACGCGGTCCAGCAAGCCCCCCGCGCCGGTGACCGACATGCCTTGCATGCCCCAGCTTGTGATGCCGCGGTCGCGTTTGAGGGCCTTCATCACCAGGTGCCCCAGGCTGCCCGCCACGCAGGCCAGCAGCGCCATGCCCAGCGCTTGCCCGGGCTTGAACGGGGTGATGTATGTGAGCAGCACACCTGCCAGCCCCCCGGCCGCCACCCCGGCCAGCCAGCTGGCCCATTGAAAACTCTGGCTGACCTGCGGCGCCACCGGTTTGTGCGGAAAGCGCCGCCCCAGCAAATGCTGCACCACCATGCAGGTCTGCACCACAAACACCAGAAAGAACACCAAAAAAGCGCCCTTGTCGCGGTACCCCGGGAAGTCGAGCAGCAGTAGCGCAGGCACATGGCTCATGCCGTACACGCAGACCATGATGCCCCACTGCAGTTTGGCGTTGCGCTCCAGAAAACGCTGCGGGTCGTTGGCCAGCGCGCTTACCACCGGCAGCGCCAGAAACACATACACGGGGATAAACACCGTGAACAGGTCGAAGTGTTTGGTGCCCACGATCCAGAACTGCAGCGGCAGCACCACAAAGAAGGCCAACACCAGGCTGCGGTGGTCGCCACGGCGCGTGGGCGAGAGCGTGATGAACTCGCGCAGCGCAAAAAAGCCCACGATGGCAAACAGCACGGTGGCCACCGTGTCGCCCAGCACCCAGCCAATCCAGAACACGGTGGCCATGCCCCAGGACGTTTTCAGCAGGCTCCCGAATCGCTGACGCTCGACGCGTTGGGCCTGGTTGTCGGCGTCGTCGCTGGCGTGCTCGCGCAGGTTGCGCGCAAACGCCCAGAGCGTGACGAGGGAGAGAATGCCGAACACCACCAGGAACAGGGCACTGACCTGTTGGGTGGCGGTCAGGCTGCGAAGGAAGTTCATGGTCAGATTTCCCGCAGCGCAATGACCGCGCGGCGCGCTCGGTCGAGGAACGGACGGCGCTCTTCACCCGCTTCGAGCTGGATGGGCGCCCCAAAGGTCACCGAGCACAGAATGGGCACGGGCACCACTTCGCCCTTGGGCATCACCCGCTGCACGTTGTTGATCCACGCAGGCACCAGCACCACCTGCGGGAACATCTGCGCCAGCTTGAACAGGCCCGACTTGAATGGCTGCGGCTCGTCGCCATGGCCACGCGTACCTTCGGGGAATATCACGATGGAATCCCCGCTTTCCAGCGCACGCGCCAGGGGCGCCAGCGGGTCGGACTCGGGCAGCGCTGCGCGCAGCTCTTCAGGGGTGGGCGCACGCAGCGGCGCATCGGGCGATGGGTCAGGCCCGCCCGCCATGGCGGTGTCCGCATCGGCCGCAGCGGTGGCCAGGGCCTCCAGGGCACCCACCGCCTGCGCCGCCACGGGTGCGGGCGGGCGCGCGGGCGTGGCCTGGCGGTCCACATACACGGCGTTGAACACGGCGGTGGTGATCCACTGGCGAAACGGCGTTTTGGTCCAGTAGTCCTTGGCGGCAATCGGTCGGGTGATGCTGCGCAGCTCCTCGGGCAGCGCCGCCCAGATCAGCACCATGTCGGCATGGCTTTGGTGGTTGGCGAAATAGATGCGCTGCTCGGCCTTGGGCGGGCAGCCATACCAGCGGGCCTGGGAGCCGGTCAGAAACCGCACGATTCCCAGCAGGAGAAGACTCATCAACTTGGCAAGCATGGCGGCGATGATACGGGCGGCTTGGCCTGCCGCGGGGGTTCCCTATGTCCAGAGACGATACGCCCAGAACGCTTCGTCCTCGTACATGCCTTCGTAGAGCGCCTGCGGGGCATAGCCGGTCATGCGGCGCGTCACACGGCACAGGTGCGACTGGTCTGAAAACCCTGCGCCTGCCGCCACATCGGCCCATTTCACCGTGCCCTGGGTGGCATCGGCCGCAAGGGTGTCGAAGAACGCCTGCTCGGCCTTGCCAAAGCCGCGCAGCTCGCGCAGCGGCAGCCCGGCCCAGCGTTTGA
Organism: uncultured Gammaproteobacteria bacterium; assembly: GCA_947085645.1. GTDB lineage: Bacteria > Pseudomonadota > Gammaproteobacteria > Burkholderiales > Burkholderiaceae_C > Acidovorax. Next base: position 166,651 of record CAMTXG010000017.1, on the reverse strand, counting down.
TGCGGCGCTCCAGCTGGCGCAGGCTGCGGCCGGTGGCGGATACGGCGGCGCGCTGCGCCAGGTGCATGGCCCAGTCGCCATAGCGCTGCGCCTGTAGCGCTTGCACGGGGCGGCAGGCTTGCCACCGGGGCTCCAGAAACGCTTCCAGGCAGTCCATGCGGGCGGCATCATCGGGCTGGTGCTGCACCGCTTCGCACATTGCGATCCAGTCGGGCGGAAGCACGGTTTGCGCGTCGACGATGCGGTCGGTCAGAGCCTCGGGTTCCAGGCCGGTGAGCTGGTGCAGCGCATCGGGCATGAGCAGCACCATCATGGCGTGGGTGGGGTCGGCGCAATAGCTGGTGCTGGGCCGGGTGTGTGGGCCCGTCAGCACCCAGCGGCCGGGGTAGGCCTCGCGCGGGCTGTGCAGGCCCGGCATGGTGTCGGGGCGCTCGGGCACCAGGCATTCACTGCGGCCCTCAAACCACCAGCTCAGGCTGCACAGGGGTGTAGCCGGAAAGCGGTTGATGCGTTGCTCGTCAGAAAGTGTGTGGCCCAGCGTGCTGCGCACCATGGTGCCGCGCACGCAGGCCGACAGGCTGGCGCGCGGCAGCCACAGCTGGCCGGAGGGGATCAGCCCCTGCGGATGCCGTGCGGAAGGTGGAGCCAGGGTTGCCATGGGGCGCGAGTGTAGGGCAGGGGCGATGTCGAATTCGTTCAATACCGTGGGGATGCGGCGCTGCAATATGGCGCCATTGATCTCAATCTTTCAACCGCACAAGTGCCACACGGCGCAAATGACCCTCATGAACCATCGTTTTCAATGCCGGTGCGGCACGCTGAGTGGACTTCTCAGTCAACCGCACCGGGCCCTTCGCGGCGTGGCCTATTGCAAAGATTGCCGCGCTTACGCGCACTATCTCTGCGCAGCGTCCTGTACCCACGATGCTCTGGGCGGGGCTGAATTTGTGGCGGCGCAAGCCCAGCACGTGTCATTCACATCGGGCATCGAGCACCTCGCCTGCCTGTCTCTAACCGAACAGGGGTTGCTGCGTTGGTACGCCAAGTGTTGCAACACACCGATCTGCAATACCGCAAGAAACTGGAAAGTGCCTTACGTGGGGTTGATTGGCACTTGCATGAAGACGGACCCCGTCGCCTTCGAGCGCTCGTTCCCCCGTGTGCAAATGCGCGTGAATACGGGCAGTGCCAAGCAAGCGCCACCGCCCATGCGTTTGCGCACGGTGGTGTCGCTCGCCGGTTTTATGCCGCGGGTCATGATGAGTTCAATCAGCGGGGCTTATCGGAAAACCCCGTTCTTTGACAGGGAAGGGGCGGCGCCTGTCATAGCAGTAACAGTGCTGTCAGAGGCAGACCGCACCCGTGCCTACCATGCTGAGTGACCTGTTACCGACATTGGTCGCACTGTCCAAGGCGCGATTTTTCGTGTGTTCGTATTTCGAGGCAGCGCCGCATTCGCATCTGCGCAAAAAGCCGTTTCCTGGACGGCACCCCTGCCATCCGCAGAGACGCGTGGATTTCCCTAGTCTTGGGCCCGCGTGTATGAATTGGGCCGCACTTTGCGATGCTGGAGATGACGCTGCTGTGGTCGTGCTGCGGCAGCGGTATCGGCCAGTGCCCCCACAACGCCGACCGGGTCCGCTGTCACTGGCGAGGGCGGCGGCGAAGGCGTGGCCTGGCAGTCCCCATACACGACGTTGAACATCGCAGTGGTGATCCACTGGCGAAACGGCGTCTTTGTCCAGTAGTCTGTGGTCGCGATGGGCCGGTTGATGCTGCGCAGCTCTTTGTGCAGCACCGCCCAGATCAGCACCATGTGGGCGTGGCTCTGTTGGTCGGCGAGACAAACGCGCTGTTCGGCCTTGGGCGGGCAGCCTTACCAGAGGGCCTGGGACACGGTCAGAAACCGCACGATCCCCAGCAAAAGCAAACGCATCAACTTGGCAAGCATGGCGGGGATGATACGTGGCGGGGGTGGTCAGATTGGTCCCGTCGTCGATCGGCACCTCGGTACCGTGAGCTGGCAGGGGGCTCAGTTCAGCAAGACGGTGATTCATCCACCTAACGGCTCCCTCGCAGCCCGACACGTGCTACGGGAAGGCCCGTTCCTTGCTCGCGAAGTACGTATAGTTGCTTGTTGGTGCTTGCTGGAATTCGGAGAGTTTCCATACATGAATATTCAAGAGCCGCCGTTTTGCCAGCTCGCGCTGCAAGACACTTCCAACGAATTCAGCAGCTAGGATATCCCGTACGTGTATCGCGCAAGCTTGCTGGTAACGTAACGTAATGTGGCTTGCAGCACGCACTGTGCCCTACGAGATATAGTCAAGCAATGCTGAGCGCGTGTGCAGCACCGCGGGTGCACCATGGCTTCGATAGCGCAGTGTGTTCGCCAAGCTGACCAGTAGGAGCGGACGCTTTTCACATCCCCGCATAGGAACCAAGTATGAATTTCATCAACAAAATTTTGATCGCTATCGTTCCGATCGCGGTGTTGACCGGGTGCGGTGGTGGCAACGATATTTCGGAAACTGGCGGCACGTCCGATCCACAGGTACGTTTCGCCAACGTCTCGCCAACTGCACCAGCATTGACACTGGCGCGAAACGACGTTAATCGCGCCGAAGCGACCAATGTCAGCAACGTCTTCTTCTCCGACTACTTCACGGCGGATACCGGCACTGCCAACTATCGTGTGAGTGGCCAACCTCTCTTCAACCCCGACTTGGCGTTTTCGCAGACGATCAACTTTGATGCGAAGCGCGGTCATAGGTACACGATCCTGACGGTGGCCGATTCGTCGCAGTCGGGCGTAAGTGGTACGCGGCCTAGCACTTTGGTGCTTGTCGACGACCCGACTGTTCCGAGTTTGGTCAACGACGATTCATACGTGCGTGCAGTCAACGGCTCGTTCAACGCACCGAACGTCGACATCTACGTGATCAGTCTTGCAGAAACCATCGACACGCGTATACCCGACCTGCCTTCAATCTTGTTCAGGCAGTCCAATCCGGCCAGCGGTTCGGACTCTATGCGGCGCCGTGCCGGCGACTATCAAGTGATAGCCACAGCCGCGAATACCAAAAACATTCTGTACCGTGGTCGTTTCACCATTCCTGAGAAGCGCGACGTGCTGTTTGTGACTGTCCCCTACATTTCGAATATGCCCAACGGTACCGGTGTTGGCATCGTGGCAAAGATCGAAGGCGATGGGCGCCCCGGTAGCATGATTCCGTCGTTGTGATCGCGGAGTTTGTCGCCCGCTCCTAACGTTGCGTTCCACCCGACTGCTTACGGAAGCCGCTGACTTGCTCGCTCAGCGACTGCGCCCTCCTGCCGCCAGCGGTCGCTCGTATGCGAAATAACCCGCATCTCAGCTTTCACACGCCAATTGGCCTGGGCAGGCGCTGCATGCACGTGACTTCAAGGCAGCTCCGCACTCCCCATCCGACCCAAAATCGTCCGCGTCCTTCCCGCCAGATACGCCGACCCCGGTGTCTTCTCAAACCGCTTGGGTGCAGGCAGCATCACCGCCAGCCGCGCGGCTTCCGTGGCGCTCAGGCGTGAGGCGCTTTTGCGAAAGTAATGCTGCGCCGCCGCCTCGGCGCCGAACACGCCTTCGCCCCATTCCACACTGTTGAGGTAAATCTCCAGGATGCGCTGTTTGCTCAGCAGTTGCTCCAGCAGCAGTGTCAGTACAAATTCCTGCCCCTTACGCAGCAGGGTGCGTTCGCCGGACAGCAGCAGGTTCTTGGCGAGCTGCTGCGTGATGGTGGAGCCGCCGCGGATCTTGGGGGCGCGCACGAGGCGGTCTGGCGCGCGGGCCTGGGCCTTGCTGGCCAGAGCCTCGGCCTTGGCATTGCGCTCCCAGGCTTTTTCGATGGCGTTCCAGTCCACGCCGTCGTGGCTTACAAAGCTGTCGTCTTCTGCTGCGATGACGGCGCGCTTGAGGTTGTCGGAGATGTCGGTGTACGGCACCCATTGTTGGCGCCAGCGCACGCGGCCGGTGTTGGCAATCTGGGCCCACGCCTCCGAGCGCTGAAAGCTGGTGGATTCCGGGTCGATGGCCGCCATGGCCGCAATGCGGAACACGAAGAACAGCTGCAGCGCCACCAGGGCGAACACGATCAGGCCCAGCCAGCGCGCCAAGGCTTTCATTGCGGTGTGTCTCCCTGTGTGCTTTGGTTGCTGTTCATGGCGGTGTGCATTCAAAATCCTTTCACGTTGAGCTTGTCGAAGCGCCGCGCCAGGCTTCGACAAGCTCAGCCCGAACGGCTCTGGTAGATCAAACGCGAATCCGCATCAGACAGTCTGCTGCATCTCGGCAAGGACCTGGGCCGACGGCGGGCGCACGCCACGCCACAGCAAGAAGGCTTCGGCGGCTTGTTCTACCAGCATGCCCAGGCCATCGCGCGGCACGGCGCCGTGGCGGCGTGCCCAGTCCAGAAAGCCCTGGGCGGCGGGGCCGTACATCATGTCGTAGGCCAGGCAGCCGGGGCGCAGAACGTGGGCGGGCACCGGCACATCGGCACCTGCCAGGCTGCTGGCGGTGGCGTTAATAATTACATCGAAATTGGCCTCTAGCGCTTGTGGAGTAAGCGCTAGTAGCTCTGATTTTTGTAGCGATTCGAGGGCGCTGTGCGATTGCACCAGGGCCTGTGCCTTGGCCAGCGTGCGGTTGGCGATGGTGATGTGGCGGGCGCCGGCCAGCAGCAGCGGGCCCAGCACCCCGGCAGCCGCACCACCGGCGCCCACCAGCAGCACGTCGCGCCCCGCCAGGGACACGCCCGCGTTGCGCGTGATGTCGGCCACCAGGCCCAGGCCGTCGGTGTTGTCGGCGTAGATGCTGCCGTCGGCGCGGAAGGTGAGGGTGTTGGCTGCGCCTGCCAGCTGCACGCGTTCGCTGCATTCGGTGGCCAGGCTGGGCGCGTCGGTCTTGAAAGGCACCGTCACGTTGCAGCCTCGCCCGCCCTGGGCCACAAAGTCACGCACGCCCTGCGCAAAACCATCCATGGGCACCAGGCGGCGTTCATACGCAATGGGTTCGCCGGTCAGTTCGGCAAAACGCGCGTGGATGGCGGGCGAGCGGCTGTGGGCCACGGGGTTGCCCATCACGCAATAAAGATCAAGGGAAGATGTCATAGGGTTGCTATAGGGTGCAGTGCCGGGTGGGCGCCGGGCCGGGGATTGCGCGGTGCGGGCTTTGCCGAGCCGTTGGCAGCGATGAAGACGCCGCCGCAGCTACCGCACCACGGTTTCCAACGTCTGGTCGCGCGTGAACTTGAAGCGCGCCACCATCGCGATCTGGTCGGCCTTCTGGCGCATGTCGGCGTTGAACGTGCCAAACGGGCCTGCGGCGCGCGCAATGGCTTCGGCGCGCCGGTCCAGCGTGGGGTTACCTGAGCCCTGCACCACCTCGGTCTCCAGCACGCGGCCGTCGTGGTTGACGGTGACGATCATGGTCAGCTCGCCGTACAGCTTGCGCCCGCCCTGTTCCGGGAAGTTCTCCGTGCCCTTGTCTTCCACCTTGCGGCGCAGGGCGTCGTAGTAGATGGCGTACGCCTCTTCGCGTGTGGCGGGGCTGATGTAGCGCTTCTTGGGGCGCGAGTTTTCTTCGTTGATGCGTTTTTCGATCTCGGCCAGCAGCTTGACGAGCTGGCGGCGCTTTTCCTGCTCGTTGGCTTGGTCGGCGCTCTGGCTGGGCTTGCGCGGATCGGGCTCGGGCATGGTGGCCAGTTGTTTTCGCAGCTGGGCCAGCAGCTGCGCCTGCTGCTCTTGCATCGCATCCATCTTGCGCTGCGCTTCTTCAAAGTCGTCGCCAATGGCCGTCAGCGCCGAATACGGCAGCGGGCTGGTGGCCCGGCCCTTGTCCGCGTCGCCGCCGCCGGCCAGGTTGGCCTGGGCAATGGCCTGCGCCTTGTCCGGGCGCTCGTTGGACTTGGCGTTGACCAAAATTACTTCCAGCGGCGTGTCCTGGAACACGCGGTTGAAGCTCACCGGGTCGACAAACCGCACGGTGATGAGCGCGGCATGCACGGCCACCGAGATGCCCAGCGCCAGCTGCAGCGTGCTGAAGGTGCGAAGGAAGGAGGGCAGTTTCATCGCCGGCAATTATCAGTGGGGATCAGGGCCCATCAAGGGGTAGTGGCTGTCGCAGGGGATTCTGCAGGCGCCTCGTTCACATCCACCGCAATGGCGATCGGGCCCGCCACGGTGTCGTCGTCTTCCGCCTCGGCGTCTTCCACCGGGCCGTCATCGCTGGCATCGGCCGGGTCGTCCAGGCGCTCGATCACGGTGCCGTGGATATCCAGCGTGATCTCGTCCACCTCGCCCAGCTTGACTTTGAGGCGCGCACCACGCGGCAGGTTTTGCGCGCCCAGCACGGGGAAGACCAGCGGAATATCGTCCGCGCGGACGAGGAAGCTGCCGCCAGGGCCTTCCTTGAACACGGTGGCGTTCAGCTCGGTAATGCCGTTCTGCTCTACATACTTGAGCGTCCAGAAGCGTTCCATGCCGCCCTGGTAGCCGTTGTAGGCGCTGTAGGCGGCGTCAAAACTGCTGATGATGGAGAACAGGTCGGCGTCCTTGGGCTTGAAGGGCGCGGCCAGCGCGGCGGTCTTGCCGTGGCGTGCGCAGGCAATGATCTGCCACTGGTTGACCAGGTCGGTGTAGCGGCGCAGGGGCGATGTGGCCCATGAATAGGCTTTGACACCGATGCCCGCGTGCGGCAACGCCTTGGTGCCCATGCGCACCTTCACGCCCGGCGCCATGCTGGCCTGGCTGCGGTAGATGCCGGGCACGCCGTGGTCGGCCAGCATCAGGCCCCAGGTGCTGTTGGCCACGATGGCCGCTTCGGCCACGATCAAATCCAGCGGGGCGCCGCGCTGGCGGGTGGTGATCTGCACCTGCTCGGTGCCATCGGGCTCGCAGCGGTCGTTGCCGACCAGGCGGAAGTTGTAGTCCGGGCGGTTGAAGTTCTCGGGCTTGCCACGCACCACTTCGCGCTGCGCCTTGAGGCTTTTGGCCAGGCGGTGCAAAAACGATAGCTGCTCGCGCAGGTCCAGCAAGCGCTGAGGGGTGTTTTCGACCTGAACTTCGGGGTCGGTCAGCCACGCTTCTGTGACGATGTGGTCGAGCTGGTCGTGGCGCAGGTTGGCCACCACGGGCACCCGTTCGAGTTTGGTCTCGGTGCCGGTGATCTCCAGCGTGGCTTCGTTCACTGTCACATACAGCGACACGGCCGGGTTGGCGCGGCCTTCGTCCAGCGTGTAGATCTGCACCACCTCGTCGGGCAGCATGGTGATCTTGTAGCCCGGCATGTAAACGGTGGACAGGCGATTGCGGCCCAACTGGTCCAGCGGAGAGCCCGGCACGATGGCCAGGCCGGGCGCTGCGATATGAATGCCCAGCACCACGGTGCCCGTGCCCAGGCCCTGAACGGACAGCGCATCGTCGATTTCGGTGGTCTGCGAATCGTCGATCGAGTAAGCCTGGACGGTGGCCAGGGGCAGGTCGTCCGGGGGCTGGGGTGCGGTGAGCGCCGGAAACCCCGTTCCCTTGGGGAAGTTGTCGAACAAAAAGCGCTTCCAGTGGAACTGGTAGCTCGAATCGATGGCACCGGCCTTTTGCAGCAGATCCAGCGGCGCGGTGTGTGTGGCGCGGCTGGCTTCGACCACGGCTTTGTATTCAGGCGCGTTCTTGTCAGGCTTGAACAGGATCTTGTAGAGCTGGTCGCGGATGGGCTGGGGGCATTCGCCCCGGCCCAGCTGCGCAGCCCATTCGTCAATCTGCGCGAGGATGGCCTTTTTCTTCTCGATGGCGGCCAGCGCCTGCTGCAGGATCTCGGCCGATGCCTTCTTGAACCGGCCCTTGCCTGCCCGGCGGAAATAGTGCGGTGCGTCGTATAGGCGAAACAGCGCGCCGGCCTGCTGGGCCAGCGTGGCGTTCTCCGAAAAGTAGTCGCGCGCCAGATCGGCAAAACCGAACTCGTCCTCGGGCGCGAACTCCCAGGCCAAGTCCAGCTCGATGGTCTCGGCCACGGCCTGGGCCTGGGCGATCAGATCGGCGGGGGCCGGTTTTTCAAACTTCAAGAGGATGTTGGCGGCCTTGACCTTGACCCGTTTGCCAGAGTCAAGCTCAACCTGGGCGGATGTGTCGGCTTCCGACAGGATACGACCGGCCATGAACTTGCCGGCTTCTTCAAACAGTGCGTGCATGGCGGGGATTGTCCCATGGGTGGGAGGAAGGGTCGCCGCGCGGTCAGGCAGCGGGCGGTGGGCCCGTGCGGCAATCCAGTGGGAGAAAGGGGGCGGGCAGATCGGTGGCGTTGTTGCCCTGGGCTTTCATCTTGTCTGGCACCTGGGCCAAACCGCAGACCCAAGCAATCGGCACTTGGGGGTAGCCTTCGACCACGGCTGGGCGCAACGTGAGTGTCTTGCCTGCCAGGTTGCGATTCGAAAGGTTGCCGTAGCGGATGTGCAGCGCTCCGGACTCCACGGAAAGCTGGGTCACATAGTTGCCCACGATGCGGTCTGCCGGAGGCAGGCCCGCGGCCGAGTTGTCCTTGGGCATAGTTCTGGTGCGGCTGTAGTAGGCCGCCACCGCCTGACGCGCAAAGTCCGCCAGGGCATGCCCCTCGGCCACCTGGGTGCGGATGATGCGATCCTGATAAGACGGCATGGCCATGGTCGCCAGGATGCCGATGATGGAGATCACAACCATCAGCTCGATCAACGTGAACCCACCGATGGTCGTCCGGCGCATGAGCAAAGTGTTGTTTGTCATATCAGTTGCCCCATCTTGAAGATGGGAAGGTAAACGGCAACCGTCAACGTGCCGATCAGCGACGCGATACCCAGGTACACGAGGCTGACCACGTTGCGTTCGAAGCGCGCCAGGGCGTCATCCCAGTCTTCTAGCGCCTGTAGGCGCAGCGTCTGCAGGATGGCCGCCGTGTCCTCTGTCTGCTCCGCGAGCCCCAAGTGCAAACCGTAGTGCAAAGGAACAGCCTTGGATACCTGTAGCGCCTTGCCCCAGGGTTGGCCAGAATCGAGGGCGTTGCGCAACGCCAGGGCCTTGGGATGCAGTTGCGCGACCAAGCCTGCTGCGGCCAGGTGGGCTATGGCTGGGCCTGCCATACGTGCAGGAACATGACTGACCAGCGCGAGAACACGCGCTGTGAATGCGGCACGCTCGGAACGCCCCAGCAGGCCTACGGCGTAAGCCGCGCGCACTAGCGGGCGGTTGACCTGGGGACGGGTGTAGGTCAACAAGACGCCCAAAAGCAAGATGCCCAACAGAAAGCCGGGCTGCCAGCCCACGAAGAGCCACTGGTTTGGCTCGCCAGAAAACATCTGTTGGGTGATTCCAGGCAATGGCGTGCCTAGAGCCTCAAAGGCCTCGCGCAAAGCGGGCGCCACAAAGATGGCGACAACGGCAAACAAAAAGAATGCGGCGGCCGCGAGGAAGGTGGGCCAGATCAGTGCCAGGCGCAGCCGGGCACGACCGCGCGACTGCAGTTCCTGGTCAGCGGCGATTGCTTGCAAGACTGCCACCTTGTCAGTGGCATCGGCCACGCCATCGAGCCAAGCGCCGGCTGCTGCTGTGAATGACGCCACTCCCGTCTGCAATGCCTGGCCCAGAGGCAATCCCTCCGTCAATCTGCGAGACAACGCTTCGTAGCGCAGTCGCTGCGTGGTCTTAAGTGTTGGGTCGTGTGCCAGAGCTTGGGGTACTTGTGCCAAGGGGGCACCTGCGCGCATGGCTGCCGCGAGATGCTGCAGCAGGAGGGTGTCGAGCCTGTCAGGAGCTAAGCGCATACAGTGGCTCCTCTGGATTCCTGGCTCGCAAAAAGGCGGTTGCGCCGGCGGAAAGTGCCCGCTTGTGGGCCGAGTGGCGGTTTGTCATTGAGCGATGGACGTGTTTCTGCATACGAATGGAGTCTGGTCATGCGTCAACCCCACGGCCGCGCCCTCGCCGGGGCTGATCCATCCGGCGGGCGGCGCCTTTGTGCCGCACAACCACAGCACGGACCAAGCCGGGTCCATCTGCGGTATCGCAGGGCGCATGGAGAGGGCGATGGGGCGAGGTGATGGTGAGGCGTCCGCCGAGATCGCGTCTGAAGGCTTGACTCTTGCGGGATAGAGGGTGCCACGAGCGATCAGACGACTCTGTTGCCGGACGTATTCCATTCCCTTGATGGTCTCTGCCACGGGTAGGTCACCGGAGTTTTCCAACTCGGGTGTGGTCAAGTAACCGTTGTGCGCATAGTCAAGAACCACCTCCCCGCGCGCGCCAGACAGGAGCGAGAGCACTTCCAGCAAGCGAGCTTTGTCGCGAATCACGGTGATCCAGGGCGCGCACAGCGTGATGGTTGTGACCGCAATCAAAAAGAAAAACAGCACCTCCAGTGCAGCATGCCGCTGGCGCAACCAACTAGGACTACAGCTCATGTGCGGGCTCGGCAGGCGTGGGGCAGGAGCTTGTCCTCAATGGGGAGGCTGCCGTCTCCCAGCTCGGGCGGTGGCGGGGCAAGCACCGTATCCGCGATGGGAGCGTATTGGCAGATCCAGGTGAGAGCGGCTGTGGGCTGGCTGGCGTTTACGGCGGGCCGCACTGTCAAGTATTGGGGGGGCGATGATTTTTTGTTGTGCAAGTCTGCAAATCGCACCACCACCATGCCATGCATCACTCTGATGCCTGTCACGCCGTTGCCGCGAATGAATTCAGGAGCAGGCAGCCCCGCCGCCTGGTTGTCTTCGGGCAGCACCCCCCACCGGTCGTAGTAGTCGGCCACGCTTTTTTGGACCGGCGCCATCAGTTCCAGACCTTCGGCGACCCGCGCGCGCGCCAAATAGTCTTTGTAGGCCGGTACTGCGATGCCTGCCAGGATGCCGATGATGCCGACCACGAGCATCAATTCGATCAGGGTGAACCCACGGTGGGCGTGTAGCGGCATATGGGGCATGGAGCAAAGTGGTTGCGCTGAGCGACGCGAGAGTCTAAAGGTGGGGCCGTGCTGCCTCCAGGCTGGGATTGCATCAATATGTTTTATGAACCTTGGCGAGTTCTATCATCGTGCCCTCTCCCATTGAGGCACAGGATTCCCGCAAGATGTCTTTCGTTTTTTCACACGCTTTGCTCAGCGTGGTTGCGGTCGCCCTGCCCTTTCTGTTCGGCTACACCGACTCGCCCATCTCCAACTTCTGGCCGCTTCTCACCGCCTGGGTGTGTGGTGCCGTGCTGCTGGCGGTGGGTGCCTGGGCTGCATGGGGCGGCGTTCCGACGTGCTCTCAGGCCAGCGATGCGGAACGCTGGGCGCGCATGCTGGCGGGCGGGCTGATTCTGGCGGCCGTGGTGGCCAGTGCCATTGGGCTTGTCCAGTATTGGGCGGGAGATGTGGGTTTAAGGCCCTGGATTCATGCGTCGCAGCCTGGGCAGGCCGCGGGCAACCTGCGCCAGCGCAACCAGCAGGCCACGCTGCTGGCGCTGGGCGCCTGGGCGCTGCTGTGGTGGACGCTCCATGGTCAGCCACAGGCGCAGCAGTGGATGCGCACTGCAACGGCTGGTTTTGTGGCGGGTGGGCCTGTGGCCAGGCGGGGGCGGCCCGGCTTGCTGGGCAAGGTGCTGGTGGCCATCGCCGTGGTGATGGCTCTGGTGGCCGTTGCCGTGGCGGGCTCGGCAACGGCGTCGCGCACGGGGGCTGTGCAGTGGCTGGTGGTTGTGGGGCTGCTGGTGGTGTGGCGGCGTACTGGCGCGGGGCCTGCGCTGCGGCTGGCGCTGGTGGGGGTTGCGGTGTTTTTTGTGGCGGCCTGGGTGCTGCCCGAGCTGCTGTGGCGGTTGCAGGGCGTTCGCACCGATGCGCTTTTTCACCGGTTCACCGATGGTTCCCCAGCCTGCACCAGCCGGCTGGCGCTGTGGTCCAACATGCTCACGCTGATCGCACAAAAGCCCTGGCTGGGCTGGGGATGGGGCGAGCTGGACTATGCGCATTACGTCACCCTGTTCCCCGGGGACCGCTTTTGTGTGCTGCTGGACAACGCGCACAACCTGCCGCTGCATCTGGCGGTAGAGCTGGGGCTGCCCGCAGCGGGCTTGCTGTGCGGGGCCTTCGTGCTGTGGGTGCTGCTGTCGCGGCCGTGGCAAGAGGTGCGGCCGGAGCGCCAGCTGGCCTGGGGTGTGCTGGCCCTCATCGGGCTGCACAGCATGCTGGAGTACCCGCTGTGGTATGGGCCGTTCCAGATCGTGGCGCTGTTTGCACTGGTGCTGCTGGTTTGGCCCCAGTGGCCCCGGCGCACCGCCGCCCTGGTGCTGGGCGGGGGCGCGGTGCTGGTCTGGTGCATTTGCGGCCTGGCCGCGTGGGACTACTTTCGGGTGAGCCAGCTGTACAAGGCCAACACCGACCGGGCGGCAGCTTACCGGGACGATGCGCAGTCCAAGGTGACGCGGTCGGTGTTGTTCACGGACCAGCTGAACTTTGCACGGCTGACCACCACGTCGCTGACCCGCGAGAACGCGGCGTACTTGAATGCGCTGGGCAAGGACCTGCTGCACTATTCGCCCGAGCCCCGCGTGATCCAGATCGTCATCGAAAGCGCGGTCATGCTGGGCAAGGACGACGAAGCCGCCTTTCATATGAAGCGCTACCGCATCGCCTACCCCAAGGACTACGCGCGGCGGATGGGCCCCGCAGGCGGCAAGGCATCGGCCGAGGCCCGCTGACAGGGCGGGCACCTTAAGTGCTATTATTTTTGTAGCTATCAGCGCTTTATGGATAAGCGCTAGAGGCCAAAAACAATCAAATTTATGGTGGCTGCAGCAGCTGGGGTTTGCCGTTGGAAGCCGCCGCTCAGGCGAGGTCCAGAAACTCCGCAACCGTCGGCAGGTAGTCGCTGAAGTTGCTGAGCGCGTGGTCACCGCCCTCTTGCACCACCTGTCGCGCCTGCGGGTAGCGCCCAGCCATTTCCTGCCAGTCCAGCACTTCGTCGCCCTGGGCAATGATCACCAGCTCGGGCGCAGCGGGGGGCAGGGCGTGGGTGCCCAGCGCCTGCAGCTCGCCGATGTATTCCGGCAGAAAGAAGAACCGCTCCGACGGGTTTTGCCAGGTGGTCTGCTCGCCGATGTACCGCGCGAGGTCGCGCGCCGGGTGCACGGCGGGGTTCAGCATCACGCTGGGGCAGCCCGCATGCTGCGCCACCCAGCTGGCATAGAACCCGCCCAATGACGAGCCCATTACCGCCGTCGCATTGCGGGGCCAGTGCGCGATGCCCTGGGCCACCAGCGCCATGGCGGCGCGTGGCGACGGCGGCAGTTGCGGGCACCAGAACGTCACGCCCGGGTGGTGCTGCGCCACGTACGCTGCCATCTTCCGGGCCTTGACCGACTGGGGTGAAGAGCGAAAACCGTGCAGGTACAGGAGGTGGGTGGTGGTCATGTGTGCATAAAGGGTAGCGGCGGTTGGCGGGGAGGGAAGGCGGGTCAGGGGAATCACTGCCCTGGCCCGCGCAGCGCGGGCATAAGATGGGGCCACAAGGGCGCCACGCCGTGTGGTGCCTTGTTTTGCTGCCCGCACCATGACCGATTTTGCCCCGCTTTCCACCGCCAAACGCTGGGCCTTGGGGGCGGGCGAGAAGCCGCCCACGTCGCTCGGCCGGTTTGAGCTGAAGAAGCTGCTGGGCCGCGGCGCCCAGGCCACCGTGTGGCTGGCGCTGGACCCGCGCCTGCAGCGCGAGGTGGCGATCAAACTCATGCGCCCCGTGCAGGACCAGGACCCTTCGGTGCTGGAGCAATGGCTGCGTGAGGCGCGCCACGTGGGTCGTCTGGCCCACCCGTTCATCGTGCCCGTGTTCGAGGCCGACGTGCAGGGCCGCCAGCCGTACATCGTTTTTGAATACGTGCCGGGCAAGACGCTGGCCGAGCACCTGGCCCAGCAGGGGCGCTGCACGCCGCACGATGCGGTGGCGCTGATGGTGGATGTGCTCGATGGCCTGCAGGCCGCGCACCAGGCGGGCATCGTGCACCGCGACCTCAAGCCGTCGAACATCATGATCGACGCGCAGCGCCACGCGCGGGTGATGGACTTTGGCATGGCGGCCCCGGTGGAGGCGCTGGCCGATGCAAAGCTGGCCAGCGGCACGCCCGCCTACCTGGCACCCGAGGCTGCGGCCGGCGCGGCCCCGGCGCCGTCGATGGACGTGTACTCCGCGGCGCTGGTGCTGATCGAGATGCTCACCGGCCAGCCCCTCATTCACGGCAAGGACACCTGGCAGGCGCTGTACCACATCGCCAACGAAGACCTGGTGCTGCCCAAGGACCTGGGGCAGGGCGTGGACGATGGCTTGCGGGCCATTTTGCAGCGGGCCATGGCGCGCGACCCGGGCCAGCGGTATCCATCGGCCGCCGAGTTCAGGGATGCGCTGCGGGCCTGGGCGGCGCCCGCCAGCGCGCCCTCGGCCGCCAGCAATGCCACGCTGGATTTTCTGCTGCGGCGCATGCGGCACAAGAGCGATTTTCCGGCGCTGTCGGACTCGGTGGCCCGCATCCAGCGGGTGGCCAATTCAGAAGACGACAGCATCAGCGACCTGACGCACGAAATCTTGAAGGACGTGGCGTTGACCAACAAGCTGCTGCGCCTGGTCAACAGCGTGCACTACGCGCATGCCAGCCGCGGCACCATCAGCACGGTGTCGCGGGCGGTCAGCCTGGTGGGTTTCAACGCGGTGCGCAACATGGCGCTCAGCCTGGTGCTGCTGGACCACATGCAGGACAAGGCCCATGCCAGCCAGATGCGCGAAGAATTCTTGCGCGCCATGATGGCCGGATCGGTAGCGGCCGAGCTGTGCAGCACCAGCCAGGCGGCCGAGGAGGCGTTCATCGGCGCCATGTTCCAGAACCTGGGGCGGATGTTGTGCGAGTTTTATTTCCCTGAAGAGGCCCGGCAAGTGCGCAGCCTGGTGGCTGCGGGGCGGATGGAAGGCGGGGAGGAATCGGCATCGGTGCAGGTGCTGGGCCTGGGGTTTGAGGACCTGGGCGTGGGCGTGGCCCGGGTCTGGGCCCTGCCGGAGACTTTGCAGCGCTGCATGCGCAAGCCCCTGGGATCGCCCATGCAGCGCGCGCCCGAGCAGGGTGTGGAGCGCCTGCGCTGGGCGGCGATGGCAGCCAACGAGGTGGCCAGCACCCTGTTGTTCAGCGAACCTGCCCAGCTGGAGGCCCACCTGGGGCAGATTGGTGCGCGCTATGCGCGCACGCTGGCACTGTCGGCCCAGTCCATTGCCGAAGCCACCCTGCGCGCCCGCCGCAAGCTGGTGGCGCTCGCCGAGGCTCTGGACCTGCGCGTGGCGCCTGGAACGCCCGCCGCAAGGTTGCTGACGCTTCCCCCCGCCGACGGTTCTGCGTCCACGCCGGACGACGCGCTAAAGCCGCACGAGCTGCGCGCCAGCGACACACAGCCGCTGCCCGCCGTGCTGGAGTCCCAGGCGGGCGGAGCGGTTTCGGTCGCTCAGGTCAACGAAGTGCTGGCCGCCGGCATCCAGGACATCACCAATGCCATGGTGGAGAGTTTTCAGCTCAACGACGTGCTGCGCATGATCCTGGAGACCATGTTCCGGGCGCTGGGTTTTCGGCGCATGGTGTTTTGCCTGCGCGACGCCAAAACCGAGGTGCTGACCGGCCGGTTTGGCCTGGGCGAGGGCAGCGAGGTGGCGGTGCGCGCGATGCGGGTGCCGCTCAAGGCGCAGGGCGATCTGTTTGCTGCCGTGTGCCTGCGCGGTGCCGATACGCTGATCAACGACGCCACCGAACCGCGCATGCAGGCCCGGCTGCCACAGTGGTACCGCTCGGGGCTCAACGCCCCGTCTTTTCTGCTTTTGCCCCTGCAGATCAAGGGGCAGACGTTTGCGCTGATCTATGCCGACCAGTCCAGCGCGGGCGGCATTGTGGTGGATGACAAGGCGCTGGGCTTGCTGCGCACCCTGCGCAACCAGGCCGTGATGGCCTTCCGCCAGGCGGGGTGACCGCAGGGCGCTGCGGTGGGGCCGATAATTGCGGGATGTCCGTCGTTTTTGAAAAGCCCACCCTTTCGCAGCGTTTTGCCCCCTTGTTTCGGGGGTTTGACCTGCCGCTCATCGTGGTGGTGCTGCTGCTGGCGTGCGCCGGGCTGGTGGCCATGTATTCGTCGGGTTATGACCACGGCACGCGTTTTGCCGACCACGGGCGCAACATGCTGATTGCGGGCGCCATTCTTTTCATGGTGGCGCAGGTGCCGCCCCAGAAGCTCATGGCGTTTGCCGTGCCCTTGTACATCGCGGGGGTGGCGCTGCTGGTGGCGGTGGCCCTCTTCGGCATCACCAAAAAGGGTGCCCAGCGCTGGATCAACCTGGGCATCGTCATCCAGCCCAGCGAGATCCTGAAAATTGCCATGCCGCTGATGCTGGCCTGGTGGTTTCAAAAACGCGAGGGCGCCTTGCGCCCCCTTGACTTTGCTGCTGCCGGGCTGTTGCTGGCGATACCCGTGGGGCTGATCATGAAACAGCCTGACCTGGGCACGTCGCTGCTGGTACTGGCCGCAGGCCTGTCGGTGATTTTTTTTGCGGGCTTGTCCTGGAAGCTGGTGCTGCCACCCGTGGTGATTGGCGGTATTGGCATCGCCATCTTGGTGCTGCTGGGTGACCGGCTGTGCGCAGACGGCGTGCGCTGGTCGGTGCTGCACGACTACCAGCAGCAGCGCATCTGCACCCTGCTCGACCCGACGCGCGACCCGCTGGGCAAGGGTTTTCACATCATCCAGGGCATGATCGCCATCGGGTCGGGGGGTATGTGGGGCAAAGGTTTCATGGCGGGCACGCAGACGCACCTGGAGTTCATCCCCGAGCGCACCACCGATTTCATCTTTGCCGCGTTTTCCGAAGAGTTTGGCCTGGTGGGCAACCTCTTTTTGGTGGTCTGCTTTCTCTTGCTGGTATGGCGGGGGCTGGCGATTGCCGCCGGGGCCAACAGCCTGTTTGGCCGCCTGATGGCGGGAGCCGTGTCCATGATCTTCTTCACCTATGCCTTTGTAAACATGGGCATGGTCAGCGGCATCCTGCCTGTGGTGGGCGTGCCGCTGCCTTTCATCAGTTATGGGGGCACCGCCATGGTGACCCTGGGGCTGGCGCTGGGCATTTTGATGTCGGTGGCGCGCGCGCAGAAGCAGGATTCCAAAGACGCCCGCCCGGCGCTTTGACAGCCGCACCGACAGCCGTTTCCAGGGGCTCTGCCCAGGCGTTGCGTGCGCGGCTGCAAGAAGGTACAAACCAGCAGGCCAACTGTGCCTTGGCCCGGAGGGATTTCCTATGGCGGCGAAATTCGAGCTGAAGAAGTCGAAGAACGACAAATTCATCTTCAACCTGCTGGCCACCAACGGCCAGGTCGTCCTGACCAGCGAGATGTACGAATCCAAGGCCAGCGCGCTGACCGGCATCGAGTCCGTGCGCAAGAACGCTCCCAACGATGGCCGTTTTGGTCGCCTGAGCGCCAAGAACGGGTCGCCCTATTTCACGCTCAAGGCAGGAAATGGCCAGGTCATCGGCCAAAGCCAGATGTATTCGGGCGCCAAGGCGCGCGATGCGGGTATCGAGTCGGTGCAAACCCACGCACCGCAAGCCGCCCTGGACGACCAGACGGCGGCCTGACACCGCGGCCTGCAGCGTCGGGCCGCGGCAGGGCGGCATAGGGGCATGCGCGCCCTTGTCCGGCGGGGCAGGGCTGCACGCCTAAAATGCCCGGATGACTTTTCGCTCCACCACTGCCGCGCCCCAGCGCGCGGCCACCAGCCAGCGCATTGATGTTGCTCGCGAACTGCTGCTGACCCCTTTTGGGCTTGACGAGAGCCACCTGGCCCGCGCGCTGGCCGAGATTCGCACCCACAAGGTGGACGATGCCGATCTGTACTTCCAGTACACCCGCAGTGAAGGCTGGAGCCTGGAAGAGGGCATCGTCAAGACCGGCTCCTTCAGCATCGACCAGGGCGTCGGTGTGCGCGCGGTGAGCGGCGAGAAGACGGCTTTTGCGTATTCGGATGACATCTCCGAGGCTTCGTTGCTGGATGCGGCACGAACTGTGCGGTCTATTTCATCGGTAGCGCAAGCTGGTAAAGCGCGAGTAGCTCCTAAAAAGGTAGCGGCTGGCCGCAGCCTGTATCCGGGCGTGGACCCGATTGCCTCGCTCGACAGCACCGCCAAGGTGGCCTTGCTGGAAAAGCTGGAGCAGCGTGCCCGCGCCAAGGACCCGCGCGTTGCCCAAGTGATGGCCGGCCTGGCCAGTGAATACGACGTGGTGCTGGTGGCGCGTGCCGACGGCACCCTGGCGGCCGATGTACGCCCGCTGGTGCGCCTGTCGGTCACCGTGATCGCCGAGCAGAACGGCCGTCGCGAGATGGGCTCCGCCGGTGGGGGCGGGCGCTTTGGCCTCGCCTACTTTGACGACGAGCAGATGGGCAAGTACGTGGACGAGGCCGTGAACGCCGCCTTGGTCAACCTCGAATCGCGCCCCGCCCCTGCGGGCGAGATGACCGTGGTGCTCGGTTCGGGCTGGCCCGGCATCCTGCTGCACGAGGCCATCGGCCACGGGCTGGAGGGTGACTTCAACCGCAAGGGATCCAGCGCCTTCAGCGGCCGCATCGGCCAGCGCGTGGCGGCCAAGGGCGTGACGGTGCTGGACGACGGCACCATTGCCGACCGCCGTGGCTCGCTCAACGTGGACGACGAAGGCCACGCCAGCCAGCGCAACGTGCTCATTGAAGACGGCATCTTGAAGGGCTACATCCAGGATTCGCTCAATGCCCGCCTGATGGGCGTGGCGCCCACGGGCAATGGCCGTCGCGAGAGCTATGCGCACATCCCCATGCCGCGCATGACCAACACCTACATGCTGGGGGGGGACAAGGACCCGCAGGAGATCATCGCCAGCATCAAGAAGGGCCTGTACGCCAGCAACTTCGGTGGCGGGCAGGTGGACATCACTTCGGGCAAGTTCGTGTTCTCCGCCAGCGAGGCCTACTGGGTCGAGAACGGCAAGATCCAGTATCCCGTGAAGGGTGCCACCATCATTGGCAGTGGCCCCGAGTCGCTCAAGAAGGTGACCATGATCGGCAACGACATGCGCCTGGATAGTGGCGTAGGCACCTGTGGCAAGGAAGGCCAAAGCGTACCTGTGGGTGTGGGCCAGCCCACGCTGCGTATTGAAGGCCTGACGGTGGGCGGCACGGCTTGAACCTGGCACCCCACGGCCTGCAAGTGTGGGGTGCTATCACTATTCGCGTTTTCACCCCCCTTTTCAACGCTTGCACCGCGCGGGAGGCGGCGCACAATCAGCAGCACCATGCCTGCCACGCGCCCCAGTCAGCTGCTGACCCTTCAGTCGTTTGGCGACATCAGCCGCTTTCTGCGCGAAGGGGTGGCCGATGAAGACTCTCGCCAGCTGCGCGACAGCCTGGGCGCGCTGTCCATGCAGATCGACGAAGCCGTTCGCATCCGGCGCAGCAGCACTGACACCACCGCCATTGCCCGTCGCGTGACCACCTTGTCGCATAGCGCGTGTGAACATCAACTGTTTTTGACAGGCCTGGGCTCTGCATGGCATGCCCTGTATGAGTTTGGAGCCTACCAGCGCGCGCTGCGCGAACTGCGCAACGCCATTGCCGAGTGGCAGCAGATGCTGGAGCGACGCAGCCCTAAAGAAAGCGCGAGCTTTGACCAGTTTGAGCTGCTGGCCTGGCGCACGCTGGGCGAGGCGTTGCTGCTCATCGACATGTACGAGCACCAGAGCAATCCCCCAAGCGATCTGCAGGATGCGGCACCGCCGCGCAAGCTCTCCGCATGGCAGTGGATGCGGGACTGGTTGAGCCGCTGGAGGCGCTGAGTGCGTGCATTGACAACAGTCTCAAACCCGCGTTTTGTCGTGCAATCGCAACAGGGGGAGTTTGCTGCACCGCCGCACTCCTGTGCTACATTGGCCGCCATGCAAGTTCGCAGCGCGTTTTATTTTTGGTTTTTTATCTCAGTCCCCGGCGGATGAGAGGAAAACGCGCAAGCACACACAACCTCCCCATACCAACCGCCGACGCTGCAAAGCCCGGCGGTTTTTGTTTTTCTGCCCTCCCGTTTTCCATTCCACCTCACTTCAATCAACTCACACCACGAGGAAGCAACCATGACGGCCCTTTCCAACCCCACCAGCGATGCCTGGTACCGCAGCGTCGAGAAAACCAGCCAGACCGACGACGAACGTATCAAGGACATCACCGTGTTGCCTCCTCCCGAGCACCTGATCCGCTTCTTCCCGATTGGCGGCACGCCGGTCGAGACGCTGATCACCCAGACCCGCAAAAACATCCACAACATCATGGCGGGCACCGATGACCGTCTGCTGGTGGTGATTGGCCCCTGTTCCATCCATGACCCTGCGGCCGCGCTCGAATACGCCCGCCGCCTCAAGGTGGCCCGTGAGCAGTACAAGGACACGCTGGAGATCGTGATGCGCGTTTACTTCGAAAAGCCCCGCACCACGGTGGGCTGGAAGGGCCTCATCAACGACCCCTATCTTGATGAGACCTACCGCATTGACGAAGGCCTGCGCATTGCGCGCCAGTTGCTTATCGACATCAACCGCCTGGGCGTACCCGCTGGTAGCGAGTTCCTCGACGTGATCTCGCCCCAGTACATCGGTGACCTCATCAGCTGGGGCGCCATTGGTGCCCGCACCACCGAAAGCCAGGTGCACCGCGAGTTGGCCTCGGGCCTGTCTGCCCCCATCGGCTTCAAGAACGGCACCGATGGCAACATCCGCATCGCCACCGACGCCATCCAGTCGGCGAGCCGCGGCCACCACTTCCTGTCGGTGCACAAGAACGGCCAGGTCGCCATTGTCAACACCAACGGCAACAAGGACTGCCACGTGATCCTGCGTGGCGGCAAGGCCCCAAATTACGACGCCGCCAGCGTGGCTGCGGCCTGCAAGGACCTCGAAGCCGCCAAGCTGCCCGCCACGCTGATGGTGGACTGCAGCCACGCCAACAGCAGCAAGCAGCACGAGAAGCAGCTGGAAGTGGCGCGCGATGTGGCCGGGCAGGTGGCGGGCGGCTCGCGCAGCGTGTTCGGCTTGATGATCGAAAGCCACCTCACGGCGGGCGCCCAGAAATTCACGCCCGGCAAGGACGACTCCGCGGCGCTGGAATATGGCAAGAGCATCACCGACGCCTGCCTGGGCTGGGACGATTCGTTGCAGGCGCTGGCCGATCTGGCGGATGCGGTCAAGGCGCGCCGCGCGCGCTGAGTATCGGGGTCTTCGCAGGCTCTAAACTCGGACCCGTGGGCTGCAGACATACCAGTGCAGTCACGGGTTCGGTATTCAGAAGAAAGGCAATTTCCATGCACAGCGAAGTATCGGTCCGGCTGGCCGGACACCAGGAGTTTCGGTTTGACCTCGCGGGCGCCGAGCCCATGGGGCATGAGGAGGGGCGGCGCTGGCTGGACGACCAGTTCACCAGTCTGGACTGCGAGCCCCTGCGCGCCAGTGGCAAGGTTCTGCTGGCCGACAAGGTGCTGACCGTGGCACGCGCTGCGGGGGAGTCGCTGATGGCGGACCCGGCCTGGTTCCGCGACTTTGCACGCGCCGCCAGTGCGGCCCTGGCCAAGCCCGTCGTGCGCATCGACATACCCGGCATGGCCGTAACCTATTGATGATTTAGGTGATAACTGCCGCTGGCGCTTGTCTGTAAAGCGTTGGCAGCTATTATTTCTGTAGTGATAGCAGCAGTTTGGTGTGGATGCCACCAAACCCGCCGTTGCTCATGCACACGATGTGATCCCCAGTGCGCGCTGCCTGGGTGACCTGGGCCACCAGGGTGTCGATGTCGGGTGCGGTGTGTGCGCGCTGGCCCGGGCCCACGCCCATGGGTGCCAAGGCTTGCGCTGCGTCCCAATCCAGCCCCGCCGTGTGGCAGAACGCCAGGTCTGCGGGCTCCAGTGCCCACGGCAACTGGCTCTTCATGGCGCCCAGCTTCATGGTGTTGCTGCGCGGTTCAAACACGGCGAGGATGCGCGCGCTGGTGCCCAGGCTGCGGCGCAGGCCATCGAGCGTAGTGCGCAGGGCCGTGGGGTGGTGAGCAAAATCGTCGTACACCGCAATGCCGCCCACGGTGCCGCGCAGCTCCATGCGGCGCTTCACGTTCTGAAACGTTGCCAGTGCGGCTGCTGCCTGCTGAGGGGTTACACCCACATGGTGCGCAGCGGCGATGGCGGCCAGCGCGTTGAGCTGGTTGTGCACGCCGGTCAGTGCCCATTCCACGCGGGCTACGGTGCGGCCCTGGTGCAGCACATCAAAGGCGTGGGGCTCGCCCTGCGCGGCAAAGTCGCTCACCGTGGCGCCGAAGTGGGTCACCTGGCTCCAGCAGCCGGTGTGCAACACGCGCGCCAGGCTTTCCTCCAGCCCGTTGGCCACCACGCAGCCCGAGGGCGGCACGGTGCGTACCAGGTGATGAAACTGCCGCTCGATCGCCGCCAGGTCGTCAAAGATATCGGCGTGGTCAAACTCCAGGTTGTTGAGCACGGCCGTGCGGGGCCGGTAGTGCACAAACTTGCTGCGTTTATCGAAAAATGCGGTGTCGTATTCATCCGCCTCGATCACGAACAAGGGCGCTGCACCGAGCGGAGCGGTCGATGGAACGGGCCTCTGCGGTGCGCCCAGCCGGGCCGATACGCCAAAGTTCAGCGGCACCCCGCCGATCAGAAACCCGGGCTGCTGACCGGCGCTTTCCAGAATCCACGCCAGCATCGACGTGGTGGTGGTCTTGCCATGGGTGCCCGCCACCGCCAGCACATGGCGGCCTTGCAGCACGTGCTCGGCCAGCCACTGCGGCCCGCTGGTGTAGGGTGCCCCAGCGTCCAGGATCGCCTCCATCAGCGGAAACTTGGGGCTCCCGTCGGGCAACCTTGCGCGGCTGACCACGTTGCCGACCACGAACATGTCGGGCTGCAGGGCCAGCTGGTCGGCGCCAAAACCTTCGATCAGGTCGATGCCCAAGGCCCTGAGCTGGTCGCTCATGGGCGGGTAGACGCCAGCGTCGCAGCCCGTCACCTTGTGGCCTGCCTCGCGTGCCAGCGCGGCAAGGCCGCCCATGAACGTGCCGCAGATGCCCAGTATGTGTATATGCATGGGCGCAGATTCTAAGCCTGCCCGCAGGGCGCTCAATTTGATGTCAAATATGCCTCTAGCGCTTATTGGATAAGCGCTAACAGCTATTAAAAGCGTAGTGTAGGGCGAGCACTTGCTTTAGCACCCTCAGGGGGCATGGGGTGAAGCCATCGCCCCCGCCGCGCGACCAAGCCACAATGCAGTCTCCTGTCTTCGCGTCTACCACCATGCACACACCTTTGAGCGACGAAATCGCGCACACCACGGCCCGGCTGGTGGTGGAAGAAGGGCTTGAATGGGGCCCGGCCAAACGCCGTGCGTTGCGCGAGATGGGCCTGCCGCCCAAAACACCGCTGCCCGACAACGATCGCGTCGAAGAGGCGGTGCGAGAGTACATCCAGATATTCTGTGCCGACACGCAGCCCCGTGAGCTGCGCGCCCTTCGGCAGTTGGCGCTGGTCTGGATGGTGCGCATGGCCGCGTTTCGGCCTCATTTGGCAGGTGCCGTGTGGCACGGCACGGCCACGCGGCTTTCAGATGTTTATCTGCAGTTGTTTTGTGATGACTCTAAATCCGCAGAAATAGCCCTTATCGACCACCATGTCGATTACGAACCCCGCACGGTATCCGGTTTTCACGGCCACTCGGTCGAGGCGCTGAGCATCAGCAGCAAGTCGCCTGAACTGGGTGAGATGATCGGCGTGCACCTCATGATTTACGACCTCGATGACCTGCGAGGCGCCTTGCGGCCTGATTCCAAAGGCCGCCCCCCGCGTGGCGATTTGACCGCCGTACGCCGCCTGCTCCAAGACACCCCTGAGCCATGACGAATCCTGCTGAACATTCTCAATCTCCCTCGGCTGACGCTGCTCCCTTCGGTCAATCGGGCCAAGCCGACCCAGGCGCTGCTGCCCTGCAGCCCGCCCGTCGACGTTTTTTGTATGCCGGTGTAGCAGGCGCAGCAGCCCTGGGCGGCGCGGGGCTGGCGTGGTGGAAGTTTCAACCCCACGCCATGGATCCCGGTGCCGAGCAGGCGCTGTGGGGCATGGAGTTCGACACGCCGGACGGTGGAACACTTGCCCTGAAGTCGTTCGCGGGCAAGCCGGTGCTGCTGAACTTCTGGGCGACCTGGTGCCCACCCTGTGTGGAAGAGCTGCCCATGCTCAACACCTTTCACCGCGAACATGCCGCCAAAGGCTGGCAAGTGCTGGGATTGGCCATTGACCAACCTTCCGCCGTGCGCAAGTTTCTGGCGCGCATTCCACTGGACTTTCCCGTGGGGTTGGCGGGTTTGGGCGGCACGGATCTGGGCCGATCCCTGGGCAACCTGACCGGTGGCCTGCCGTTCACGGTGGTGCTGGGAGCAGATGGACGGGTGCTGCATCGTAAAATGGGCCAAGTGACCCCTGACGACCTGAAGCTGTGGTCGGCGCTGCACTGACCGATGTGACGGCAAATAGAGGCCGAACACGGGAGGTTGCCCGCTTGTGGTCCGTACCGTTTCACTGCAGGTCACGTGGAAGTTGATGAAAATTACCCGGGGATGGCTGCGTTAGGGTGAAATTGGAGTAAATTCGCGCCCTATTCAGTTTTATAGCCGTTGGAGCTTCCATGGATCTGCGAAAACTCAAAACCCTGATCGACCTCGTCTCCGAGTCGAACGTCTCCGAACTCGAAATCACCGAGGCCGAGGGCAAGGTCCGCATCGTCAAGAGCGGCGGCAACGTGGTTCAGCAATATGTACCCGCGCCCATGCAGGCGCCCGCTGCCGCAGCACCCGTACCTGCTCCCGTGGCCGAGCTGCCCGCCCCGCCCGCTGCGGCGCCTGCAGGTCACATCGTCAAGTCGCCCATGGTGGGCACCTTTTACCGCTCGTCCAGCCCGGGCGCCAAGGCCTTCGTAGAAGTGGGCAGCCAGGTCAAGGAAGGCGAGACCATCTGCATCATCGAAGCCATGAAGATCTTGAACGAGATCGAAGCCGACAAGTCGGGCACGGTCACCCGCATCCTGGGTGAAAACGGTCAGGCCGTGGAATACGGACAACCGCTGTTCGTCATCGAATAAGGCGCTCATGTTCAAGAAGATTCTTGTTGCGAATCGCGGAGAGATCGCCCTTCGCATTCAGCGCGCGTGTCACGAGCTGGGCGTGAAGGCCGTGATGGTCTACTCCGAAGCCGACCGCGACGCCAAGTATGTGAAGCTGGCCGAAGAGGCGGTGTGTATTGGCCCCGCGCCGTCCCCGCTGTCTTACCTCAACATGCCCGCCATTATCTCGGCGGCTGAAGTGACCGATGCCGAGGCTATTCACCCCGGCTACGGTTTTCTGTCTGAGAACGCAGATTTCGCCGAACGGGTGGAAAAGAGCGGCTTCCAGTTCATCGGCCCCACGCCCGACAACATCCGCACCATGGGTGACAAGGTGTCGGCCAAGCAGGCCATGATCAAGGCGGGCGTGCCCTGCGTGCCAGGCTCGGAGGGTGAGTTGCCCGACGACCCGGTCCAGATCCGCCGCATCGCCAAAGCCGTGGGCTACCCCGTGATCATCAAGGCCGCAGGTGGCGGCGGTGGCCGGGGTATGCGTGTGGTGCATACCGAGGCGGCGCTGGTCAATGCAGTTCAGATGACCAAGGCCGAGGCAGGCGCTGCATTTGGCAACCCTGCGGTCTATATGGAAAAGTTCCTGCAGAACCCGCGCCACATTGAGATCCAGGTGCTGGCGGACAAGCACCGCAACGCCGTGTACCTGGGCGAGCGCGACTGCTCCATGCAGCGGCGCCACCAGAAGGTGATTGAAGAGGCCCCAGCGCCAGGCATTCCCCGCAAGCTGATCGAGAAGATTGGCGAGCGCTGCGTGGCAGCCTGCAAGAAAATCGGCTACCGCGGTGCGGGTACGTTCGAGTTTCTGTACGAAAACGGCGAGTTCTATTTCATTGAAATGAACACCCGTGTGCAGGTGGAGCATCCGGTGACCGAATGGATCACGGGTGTGGACATTGTGCGTACGCAGATCATGGTGGCGGCGGGCGAGAAGCTGCCCTTCACCCAGCGCCAGATCGAAATTCGTGGCCATGCGATCGAGTGCCGTATCAATGCGGAAGACGCATACAAGTTCACCCCGTCTCCCGGCCGCATCACCACCTGGCATGCGCCGGGCGGGCCAGGCGTTCGCGTGGATTCGCATGCGTACACCAACTACTTCGTGCCCCCCAACTACGACTCGATGATCGGCAAGATCATCGTGCACGGCGACACGCGCGAGCAGGCTCTGGCCCGCATGCGTACGGCGCTGTCCGAGACCGTGATTGAAGGCATCCACACCAACATACCGCTGCACCGCGAGTTGATGGTGGATGCCAAGTTCACGGCGGGTGGTACCAACATCCACTACCTGGAAGAGTGGCTGTCGCAGCACAAGCGCTGAGCTTGCACTGCGCGGGTCATTCACATGCTGGCTCCTGGCAACGGGTGCCAGCATTTCATTTTTTCTGAGAGGCGCCTATGTTTGAGTTGAGTCTGATGTGTCCGGAAGACCGTATCGAAGCGGTCAGCGATGCACTGGATGCGCTGGATGCGCTCAGTGTGTCGGTCGAAGATGCCGATGCCCAGACCGACGCCGAGCAAGCCCTTTTTGGCGAACCCGGCTTGCCCCCACCCAAGGATGGCTGGCAGCGTAGCCGCGTGGTGGCGCTGTTCCCGGCCGAGGTGGCGGCACGCGAGGCGCAGCAGTTGCTGGCGGTGCAGGATTTTTTTGCAGGCTGCCAGGTGCTGGGTGTGGCGGCCGTGCCGGACCAGGACTGGGTGCGGCTCACGCAGTCCCAGTTTGCGCCGGTGGACATCACGCCCGACTTCTGGATTGTGCCCACCTGGCATGAGTTGCCTGCACAAGCGGTGCGCAGTATCCGGCTGGACCCTGGCCTGGCTTTTGGCACCGGCACGCACCCCACCACGCGCATGTGTCTGCGCTGGATCGCGCGCCACGGCGCTGCAGAACCGGGTGTGGGTAATCCGCTCGGGCGCGTGCTGGACTACGGCTGTGGCTCGGGCATTCTGGCCATCGGTGCGGCCAAATTTGGCGCCACCGACATTGATGCGGTCGATATCGACCCTGCGGCCGTGGAGGCCACCGCACAGAATGCTGACGCTAACGACGTGCAATTGAACGCTGGCCTGCCCGACAAGGCCCACGGCGAGTACCAGACGGTACTTGCCAACATCCTGGCCACGCCGCTGCGGGTATTAGCCCCCCTGCTTTGTGCGCATGTCGCGACAGGTGGTCATCTGGTAATGGCGGGCATTCTGGAGCGCCAGGCCGATGAGTTGAAAGAGGCGTATTCCCCCTGGTTGCAGCTTCAGGTGTCCGATGCCGAGGACGGCTGGATTTTGATGACCGCCAAGCGCTGACGCTGCGGGTTTTTGCCGCCATCAGCCGCAAAGCCCGGGCCCCTACAATCCACCGCTGATGAGCCAGATCACTCGCTGCCCGTCCTGTGCCACCTCTTTCAAGGTGGTGGCAGACCAATTGCGCATATCGGAAGGATGGGTGCGCTGCGGCCAATGCAAAGAGGTGTTTGATGCGTCGGCGCATTTGCTGCCGTCTGCGCCTGCGTCGTTGTTGCCCGGTGTGTCGCTCACCGACGTCAAGCCGCCCCCAGCCCCCGTAGCGCGGGCGACAGATGCGGGTCGTGCGTGGGGTGCGCCGCCACCCGTCGTTCAAGTACCGACCGAGGCGCCTGCAGTGGATTCTGCAGTTTCTGCAGCGCCTGCAGTAGCACCGGCCGATGCCGCTGCCTCTGCCTCTGGGCTGGGCCCGGCGCTCCGCAGCGCGCGATCGACTGCGCCCAGGCATGCCGATGCGGGACCGCACCCCTCGGTTGCGACCGCCGCGCCATCCCTTGCGCCAGAGCCTTTTGCATCTTCTGTTTCGGCAGTTGCGCCGTTGCACGTGGAGCCATCGCCGCCGGTTATGGACGTGCCCAAGCCTGCGGTTCCCGCGTTTCTCACCACCGGTGCGCTGGGCGCCCAGGGTGGCGAACTGAGTCTGGAGCCGGTGACCCCGTTTGCGTGGCGCCCTTCTCCGCCGCCGCCATCTGCGGCTGCGCTGGTCAAGTTGGCGCGCGATGCTGCCCCGTCGTACAAGGCCGCACCCGCTGCATCGCCCCCCGCTGCCCCCAATCCAATTCCGATCTCGTCTGCGCCTCCGGAGCACGAAGTGCTCCCGCCAGTTTTTGCGGACACAGTGCCTGCGCCCCTGGATGCGCTGGGGCTTCCCTATCCCGCTGGCGGCTTTGACGGGGGCATGCCGGGCTACGAAGTGCCTGCGTCTGTTCCCGGGGGATACGAACTTCCTTTTGCCGAGCTGCGCGATTCTGAATGGCCCGCCGACCTGGTGCAGGCCGCTGAGTCCTCTGTCGTGCCAGCGCATGAAGAGGGCGATTTGTCCTTTCCTGCGCTGGGCGCTTTTGCGGCCTCGACGACTGGTGCGGCTGGTGTGCCTGGCGACGAGGCGTTGTCGATCGCTGGCGCAGAGCGCCAAAGCAACACGGCGCCGCCCGCGGCTCGGGCTGAGGTGGAGCTGCCGCCAGTCGATTTTGTGGCTCCCCAGCCTGCGCCAGACGCAGAGGCCCTGGCGTTGGTGGAGGGCGATTCTGTTGCCGCAGTGCTGCGCGCCGACACGCGTCAATCATCCACTGCGGCGGATGCGGATGCGGATGCGGACGAGGATCGGGACCCTGAGCATGACGAAGTCAGTTTCGTGCGTGCAGCTCGCCGCAAGGCGTTCTGGCGCCGGCCCAGCGTACGCCTTGTTCTGTCCTTGTTCGCGCTGACGGCGCTGGTGGCATTGGCGCTGCAGGTGGCTGTGCAGGAACGCGATCGCATTGTGGCCATGGACGCGCGCGCGCGCCCCTGGCTCGTCAAGCTGTGTGCCCCACTGCAGTGCGAAATCGCCCCGCAGCGCCAGATTGCCGACGTGGTGATCGACAGCTCGTCCTTCAACAAGGCGCGGGGAGACAGCTACCAGCTGACGCTCACCATGAAGAGCCAGGCGACCATCCCGCTGGCGATGCCCGCGGTAGAACTGACGCTGACCGATACGCAAGACCAGCCCGTGCTGCGACGCGTGCTGCTGCCGACTGACATGGCGGCACCGGCGGAGTTGCCCGCGCGTGGCGAATGGAGTGCGTCGGTGGCCGTGATCGTTACCACTGGCGGTGCCCGTGTCGCAGGCTACCGGCTGCTCGCGTTTTATCCCTGATTTTTTGACCAACCCACTTCTTTGATATGGCTGCCATCATTTGCGGTTCTCTGGCGTTCGACACCATCATGACCTTTGAAGGGCGGTTTGCCGAGCAGATTCTGCCCGACCAGCTGCACATCCTGAACGTGTCGTTCCTGGTGCCTTCGCTGCGCCGAGATTTCGGGGGCTGCGCGGGCAACATTGCCTACAGCCTGAAGCTGCTGGGGGGCGAGCCGCTACCCATGGCCATGCTGGGCAGCGATGGCGCGGACTATCTGCAGCGCCTGGACGATTTGGGCATCAGCCAGCGGCACGTGGGGCAGGTGCAGGACACCTACACCGCGCAAGCGATGATCATGACCGACCGTGACAACAACCAGATCACGGCGTTTCACCCCGGGGCGATGATGCAGGCCCATGCCAACCGCATAGAGCCCGACGCGGCAGTCCGTGTCGGAATCATCGCGCCCGATGGCCGTGACGCCATGGTCCAGCACGCAGCGCAGTTTGTGGCCGCAGGCATCCCCTTCGTGTTCGACCCCGGTCAGGGGCTGCCCATGTTCAACGGCGCAGAGTTGTCGGCCTTTGTCGAGCAGGCCTCGTGGGTCACCGTCAACGACTACGAAGGCAAGATGCTGTGTGATCGCACGGGTTGGTCCCTGGCGGATATTTCGCGCAAGGTGCGTGGCCTGGTAGTGACGCTGGGCGCTGAAGGGTGCGAGGTGTGGGTCGACGGCGAGAAGACCCACGTGCCCTCCGTCGTGCCCGCTGCCGTGGTCGACCCCACAGGATGCGGCGATGCATGGCGCGGCGCGCTGCTGTTCGGGCTGGAAAAGGGCTGGCCGCTGGTGCGCTGCGCCGAACTGGGCAATCGGGTGGGGGCGCTCAAGATCGCGCAACGCGGGCCGCAAAACTACACGCTCGATTTCACACCCGTTTGAGGGGGGGGCTGCTCTGAATTTAGGAGCTGGTAGCGCTCGTATTTGCTGCCATTGAGATGGTTTTATGTTTTAAACCTAATCTGGCAAAGCGATACCAGCTACTCAAAAGATAGCAAGTGACGGTCTTTCGCCCATAAAAAAGCCCGGCATCGAAATGCCGGGCTGGGCGCCAGGGGCGCTTGAATTACGGCTTGGTGCCGGTAGGGAAAGGCCAGGCTGCCTGTGGGTTCAGCGTGGTCTGTGCTGCAGGGGCCGCAGGGGCAGGCGCCTTGGGGGCCTTCTTGGCCGGTGCAGCTTTCTTGGCGGGCGCAGACTTTGCAGGTGCGGCCTTCTTCGCTGCTACTGCCTTCTTGGCGGGAGCGGCTTTCTTTGCCGGTGCTGCTGCCTTCTTGGCAGGTGCAGCCTTCTTCGCTGCTACTGGCTTTGCAGGCGCAGCTTTTTTCGCTGGGGCAGCCTTCTTAGCGGCTGGTTTTTTCGCAGTTGCCATCATGTTCTCCTTGGGTCAATTTGCAAAGAGCACTTTCTGTCTGCAGTGGACAGAAAGCGATCCATGGAGATGGAGAAAAACTCCATCTCCATGAACACGGGAACGCCCTCAATTCGGCGCTCTGCGGCGCTGTCTGTTACGGGCGTGGTGTAGATATCCATGTGGTGTGATGTCTGCGGAAAAAAGGCGCTAGTCCCAGGACAGCGCACCACCGGACTGGTATTCAATAACGCGGGTCTCGAAGAAGTTACGTTCCTTCTTCAAGTCAATCATCTCGCTCATCCACGGGAACGGGTTCTCTTCGTTGGGGAAGAGGGTTTCCAGCCCGATCTGCGTGGCGCGGCGATTGGCGATGTAGCGCAGGTAGCCTTTGAACATCGACGCGTTCATGCCCAACACGCCACGCGGCATGGTGTCTTCGGCGTAGCGGTATTCCAGCTCCACGGCTTTCATGAACAGCGCGTTGATCTCGGCCTTGAACTCGGCTGTCCACAGGTGTGGGTTTTCCAGCTTCAGCTGGTTGATCAGGTCAATGCCGAAGTTGCAGTGCATAGACTCGTCGCGCAGGATGTACTGGTATTGCTCGGCGGCGCCAGTCATCTTGTTCTGGCGGCCAAGCGCCAGGATCTGCGTGAAGCCCACGTAGAAGAACAGGCCTTCCATCAGGCAGGCGAAAACGATCAGCGACTTGAGCAGCGTCTGGTCGGTCTCGAAGGTGCCGGTATGAAAGTTGGGGTCCATGATCGCTTCGATGAAGGGGATCAGGAACTGGTCCTTGTCGCGGATCGAGGGTACTTCCAGGTAGGCGTTGAAGATCTCGCCTTCGTCCAGGCCGAGCGACTCCACGATGTATTGGTAGGCATGCGTGTGGATCGCTTCCTCGAAAGCCTGGCGCAGCAGGAACTGGCGGCATTCGGGCGCCGTGATGTGGCGGTAAGTGCCCAGCACGATGTTGTTGGCGGCCAGCGAGTCGGCGGTCACGAAGAAGCCGAGGTTGCGCTTGATGATGCGGCGCTCGTCTTCGGTCAGGCCGTTCGGGTCTTTCCACAACGCAATGTCGCGCGTCATGTTCACCTCTTGCGGCATCCAGTGGTTGGCGCAAGTGGCAAGGTACTTTTCCCACGCCCACTTGTACTTGAACGGCACCAGCTGATTGACGTCGGTCTGGCCGTTGATGATGCGCTTGTCGGCAGCGTTCACACGGCGGTACGCCGTTGCTGCGGCAGGGGCTGCTTGCGGTGCTGCGGATGCAGTCATCGATGCATGCACTTTCTGCAGGGAAGGGGTCGGGAAAGGCAAAGGCGGCTGTCCCGCCGGGTGGCTCTTGTTCAGTCCACCGTCCGGTTGATTTTGCGATGAGGGCTTGACTTCTTCGTCCCAGGTCAACATAGATTTTCCAGTGTTCGGATTATGAAAGCAGTGCTGCAAAAAGAAAAGCACTGAAGCGTTGTGCAGCAACGTTTTGTTGCTTCACAGCACATGTGCGATGCCTCGAAATGCATGCGAGGCATCGCACGCGAAGTTTTTATTGGCAGGCTTCGCAGCCTGGATCGTCGATGGGAGAAAACTGGACGTCTGTGGCGGGCACTGCTGCGGCAACTTCCATCGCGTGTTGTTTGCTTTGGGTGGGCGCAGATGCACCGGTGGGTGCGTCGTCATTTCCCGAAGAGACCGAGTTGAGCTGGCGTGTGTTCACCGTGCTCATCTCGACGTGCGTGGCGCTTTGAGTGCGCAGGTAGTACGTGGTCTTGAGACCGCGGATCCACGCCAGTTTGTAGGTGTCGTCGAGCTTCTTGCCCGACGCGCCCGCCATGTAAATGTTCAGGCTCTGCGCCTGGTCGATCCACTTCTGGCGGCGCGATGCGGCTTCGACCAGCCACTGCGCATCGACTTCAAACGCGGTGGAGTACAGCGCCTTGATGTCGGCCGGCACGCGGTCTATGGGGTGCAGCGAACCCTTGAAGTGCTTGAGGTCCATGATCATCACGTCGTCCCACAGGCCCAGGCGCTTGAGGTCGCGCACCAAGCCGCCGTTGATGACTGTGAACTCTCCCGACAGGTTGGATTTGACCGAGAGGTTGCCGAACGAAGGCTCAATCGACGCGTCCACGCCGATGATGTTGGAGATGGTGGCTGTGGGGGCGATGGCGACGCAGTTGGAATTGCGCATGCCGTCCTGGGCGATCTTCTTGCGCAGGGCATCCCAGTCCAGCGTGACCGAGCGGTCCACTTCGACGTAGCCACCACGTGCCTTGGCAAGCATGTCCAGCGTATCGAGGGGCAGGATGCCCTGGTCCCACAGCGAGCCCTTGTAACTTGCATACTGGCCGCGTTCCTTGGCCAGCTCGGTGGAGGCCCAATAGGCGTAGTAGCAGATGGCTTCCATCGACCGGTCGGCAAATTCCACGGCTTCTTGCGAAGCGTAAGGAATGCGCAGTTCATACAGGCTGTCCTGGAAGCCCATCAGGCCCAGGCCCACAGGCCGATGACGCAGGTTGGAGTCGCGAGCCTTCGTGACGGCGTAGTAGTTTATGTCGATCACGTTGTCGAGCATGCGCATCGCGACCTTGATGGTCTTTTTGAGCTTGTCGTGGTCAAGCTGGCCGTCCTTGATGTGCTGCAGCAGGTTGACTGAGCCCAGGTTGCACACGGCGGTTTCGGTGTCGCTGGTGTTCAGCGTGATCTCGGTGCACAGGTTGGACGAATGCACCACGCCAGCGTGCTGCTGGGGCGAACGCACGTTGCAGGCATCCTTGAACGTGATCCAGGGGTGCCCGGTCTCGAACAGCATGGTCAGCATCTTGCGCCACATGTCGGTGGCCTGCACCGTCTTGGCGGGCTTGATCTCGCCGCGGGCGGCCTTTTCTTCATAGGCCACATAGGCCTTTTCGAAGTCGGCGCCAAACAGGTCATGCAGGTCAGGCACGTTGGACGGCGAGAACAGGGTCCAGGTGCCTTTTTCCATCACGCGGCGCATGAACAGGTCGGGGATCCAGTTGGCCGTGTTCATGTCGTGCGTGCGGCGGCGGTCGTCGCCGGTGTTCTTGCGCAACTCCAGGAACTCTTCAATGTCGAGGTGCCACGTTTCCAGGTAGGTGCAGACGGCACCCTTGCGCTTACCGCCCTGGTTCACCGCCACAGCGGTGTCGTTCACCACCTTCAGGAACGGCACGACGCCTTGCGATTCGCCGTTGGTGCCCTTGATGTGGCTGCCCAGTGCGCGCACGCGGGTCCAGTCGTTACCCAGACCGCCCGCGAACTTGGACAGCAGTGCGTTTTCCTTGATGGCGTCGTAGATGCCGCCCAAGTCGTCGGGCACCGTGGTCAGGTAGCAGCTGGAGAGCTGCGAACGCAGGGTGCCGCTGTTGAAAAGCGTCGGGGTCGAGGACATGAAGTCAAACGATGACAGCACTTCATAAAACTCAATGGCGCGGGCTTCACGGTCGACTTCATTGAGTGCCAGGCCCATGGCCACACGCATGAAGAACGCCTGGGGCAGCTCGATGCGGGTTTTCTTGACGTGCAGGAAGTAGCGGTCGTACAGGGTTTGCAGGCCCAGGTAATCAAACTGCAGGTCGCGGTCTGCATTGAGTGCGGCGCCCAGACGTTGCAGGTCGTATTGCTGCAGCAGGCGTTCATCCAGCAGCTCGTTTTCCACGCCCTTTTTGATGAATTGCGGAAAGTAGTCGATATAGGCCTGGCCCATATCGCTTTGGGTCACCTCACGCCCCAGCACCTCGCGCACGATGGTGTGCAGCAGCAGGCGGGCGGTGGCGTAGGTGTAGTCGGGGTCCTTTTCGATCAGCGTGCGTGCTGCCAGGATGGAGGCCTTGTAGACCTCGTCCATAGGCACGCCGTCGTACAGGTTGCGCATGGTTTCGGCCACGATGGGGTCCGCCTTCACGTCGGCGCCCAGGTTCACACAGGCAGATTCGATGAGCGATTGCAGACGGTTCAGATCCAAGGCTACGAGCTCGCCGCCGTCCAGCACGTGCAGCGAAGGCGCTGGCGCTGGGGGGGATTGCTGCTCAGATTGCCGTGCGCGCTCTTGGGTGCGGCGCTCGCGGTAGAGGACATATGCACGGGCGATTTCGTGGTGGCCGCCACGCATCAGGCCCAGCTCGACCTGGTCTTGCACGTCCTCAATATGAAAGGTGCCGCCGCCGGGGCGTGAGCGCATCAGGGCGCGTGCCACGTTCTGGGTCAGGGTGTCCACCACTTCACGGACGCTGGCCGACGCCGCGCCCTGGGTGCCGTGCACGGCCAGAAAGGCCTTCATCATGGCCACCGCGATTTTCTGAGGCTCAAAGGGCACAACCGCACCATTGCGGCGAATGATCTGGTAGTGCGTGAGTGACTGGGCCGCAGAGCCCTGCGCAGACGGTTGTGTCTGGTTCGTCAAAGGGGTGGCGTGTGTGGTGGAAGGCGTGTTCAAAGCAGCTTGCATGGGAGTCCTCTACTGTGGGCTGTCTGGGGATGGGGGCGCGGCTGGAAGTGCCGCCGCAGTGTGTGAGTGATGCGCCGGACTTTAGTCTGTCGCACACTATATATGGTGTGTCGAATGCATTCAAGACACTACCGGTAGTGTACCGCCCCAGATTGGCTGAAAAATGAAACGGGTTGTTTTTGCGTCCCTGCAGCGCAGGTGTGACACCGTGTCCATCCCTTGTGCCCGCTGAAAATGCGCCCCAAAATCACGCATTGGCAAGCGGTGCGGGCGTGTTTCCCTTTCCAGGCCGCGCCATTTCTGGCGATTCAATTTTGTGCATTTGCACAAAGAAATTTTTGGCCGTGAGGCCATGCTGCGACAGAGTCGTCAGTGGGTTGGCTGCTAGACCTTCCTGACTGGCTCGGGAAAACGGTCTGCGGGCCAATTCAACGATTTTTGCAGGCTAAGCCAGTCGAACCCTGGGCCGGGGTCCTGCTTGCGGCCGGGGGCGATGTGTTCATGCCCCGCGATGTGCTGTATGGGGTAGCGGTGTGCAATGTCCTGGCAAATGGCCGCTAGTGTTTGGTACTGCGCCCGTTCGAAGGGTTGCCCCTCCAGGCCTTCCAGTTCTATGCCGATCGAGTCGTCGTTGCACTGGTTGCGTCCGCGGTAGCTGGATTGGCCTGCGTGCCACGCGCGTTCATCGCAGTCGACAAACTGCCACAGGGCGCCCTGGCGGTCGATAAAAAAATGAGAAGAAACCTGAAGACCGCGGATGCTCTGGAAATACGGGTGCGTGTCCCAATCGAGGGTATTGGTGAACAGCTGCTGCACAGCACCTGTGCCGAACTCGCCAGGGGGTAGGCTGATGGAGTGCACAACAATGAGGTCAATGGGTGT
Organism: uncultured Gammaproteobacteria bacterium; assembly: GCA_947085645.1. GTDB lineage: Bacteria > Pseudomonadota > Gammaproteobacteria > Burkholderiales > Burkholderiaceae_C > Acidovorax. The sequence goes on along the minus strand of CAMTXG010000017.1, from coordinate 130,493 downwards.
GCCCGTGTTCGGGCGCGTCCCTTGGTTGGGTGAGGCCAGCCGAATGGCGGAGCGATGCCACCCTCCTTCCCAGATAGCAGGAGGCGTGTCCGCGCCGTTAGCCGATGTCGTCATGCGGGTCCATGTCATTGGGCGCCGTGATGTTCAAGCGTGCGATGCGGTAGCGGATTTGCCGCAGGCTGATGCCCAGGCGGGCCGCTGTCGCTGTGCGGTTGAATCCTGCCTCGCGAAGGGCGCGAATCAAGATGTCGCGTTCCTGTTGGTCAAGCCAGGCTTGCAAGTCACTGGGCAGGGGCACCGTGCTGCCCACCGTGGGCGCGGGCTGTATCTGCACGGGGTTTGTGGGCAACGCTGACGATGTGGATCCGTTGAATTCGGCAGTCGCCATCTCTGTGCGCGGCGCCACAGAGGCTCCTGCGCCTGAGGGAGGATCGACATGGAGCTCATCGCCGTCACTCAGGGCGACGGCCCGGTGCAGCAGGTTTTCCAGTTCACGGACATTGCCCGTCAGCGGGTGTGCCGCAATCGCGTTCAGCGCGCGCTCTGTCATTGCAGGCACCGGCATGCCGGATTCCTGTGCAATGCGTGAAAGCAAGGCTGTACACAGGGCAGGCAAGTCCTCGCGCCTCTCGCGCAGGGGCGGGATCACGATCTCGATCACATTGAGTCGATAATACAGATCCTGCCGGAAGCGGCCCGATTGCACATCGGCGGCCAGGTCCCGGTGGGTGGCGCTGACTATGCGCACATCCACGGTTTCCTCTTGTGTGGAACCCAGGGGGCGAACACTGCGCTCCTGGATGGCCCGCAGGAGCTTGGACTGCATGGCCAGCGGCAGATCGCCAATTTCGTCCAGAAACAGGGTGCCGCCCCGGGCCGCCTGAAAGTATCCGTCGCGGTCTTGCGATGCCCCCGTGTAGGAGCCTTTGCGTGCGCCAAAAAACTCGGCTTCCAGCAGGTTTTCGGGGATCGCACCGCAGTTCACTGCCACCCAGGGCCCGTCTGCGCGCTGGCTGCTGGCATGCAGCGCTTGTGCCACAAGCTCTTTACCGGTGCCCGATTCGCCATGGATGAGCACGGGCGCCATGCCCCGCGAGACCTTGGCCACGCGCTGTTTGACATTGCGAATGGCTTCGGATTCGCCCACCAGTCGGTCCAGGGCGGTGCCTGAGCCCAGCGTTTCCGTCGCTGAATGTGATTGGCGGCTGTGACCGCCACTGCGGGCGGCCCGGGGCGAGGGGACACCCCCCGTGCCTTGCACTGCCGACGCCACGACCGAGCGGAACTGCTTGAGGTCAACGGGTTTGGTCAGGTAGTCAAAAGCACCCGCACGCAGGGCCTCCACCGCGTTCTCTGCGGAACCGTATGCGGTCATGACCACGCAGCGCTCCTTGCGTTGCTGGTCGCGCAGATCCTGCAGCAGCTCCATGCCGAACCCGTCGGGCAGGCGCATGTCGGTGATCACCGCATCGAACCGGTGGGCTTTGAGCTGTTCTCGGGCCTCCTGCACGGTCGAAGCGGTGTCGACGCGGTAGCCCTCGCGCAGCAGGGTGAGCTCGTACAGGGTGCGCAGATCGGGTTCGTCGTCGACGACAAGGATGGTGGCGATGGGGGCGTTCATGGGCAAAGCGGGGGTCAGACCACGATGGTGTCAAACAGCGTGGCGGCATCTGCGGGGCGGGTGATGCGGCGGAACCCGACAGTGAACGCGTTTCCCCCGGTTTCGCCCCGCGCGGTGGTGCGGTTGAGCCGCTGGTAGCTGATGGAAGCGCCATGACGCTGGCACAGCTCGCGGCATATATAGAGGCCCAGGCCGCTCGAGCGGCTTTCTGAGGAGAAGAACGGTTCGAAGAGGTGGCGCTCCACCGATTTGTCCATGGGAGCGCCGTCGCTCCAGACCTGCAGGATGACCTGGCCCGATGGCGTGGCCCGGGTGACGACGGAAAGGGAGTCGGGCTCTTGGCCCATGTAGCGCAGCGCGTTGTCCAGCAAGTTGACCAGCACGCGGCGCAGGTGTTCGGCATCAAACTCCACCTGCGTGGCGCTCGCTTCAAGCGCCACCAGCCCGCGGCGCTGGACGGGGTCCTGCGCCTGCCAGTCGTTCCATATTTGTGCAACCGTTTCGTCCAGCGCCACGGTGGAGGCGGGGGCATGGCTGATCTGATGCTGCACGCGGGCGATGTCCAGCACCTCTTCGGCAATGCGCGCCAGGCGGTCGGCGTTCTGTTGAACCATGCGTGCGAGACGCTTTTGGGCGGGGTCGTGCAGGTCTTCTTCCAGCAGCGCATTGGCCTGAACGATCGCAGCCAAGGGATTGCGAATTTCGTGAGCCACGGCCGCTGACATTCGGCCCATGGCCGCGAGCTTTTCGGTGCGAAGGCGTGCTTCCATTTCGCGCAGATCATGCAGGAACATCACGCACAACCGCTCGGAACGTGACTGATGGGCCGCTTCGCGGGTGGAGGTGAGCCACGTGCGTACATGCAGTCCGGTGGGGCTTTGCCCGGGGTGCAGCAGGTCCACGTCGGCCATCTGGGGCTGCTCCTGCCGGAAGGTGCGCCGTGCCAGCAGGACCAGCGGGTGCCAGGGTGCTTCGGAGGCCAGGGTAAAGGGCAGCGCTGGCAAGGGCCCCCCGCCCAGCAGCTGGAGCCCCGCAGGGTTGGCGATGCGTACCGCATCGTTTTCGTCTACCACCAGCACGCCATCGGTGAGGTTCTGTATGACCAGCGCACTGACCTGGGTCTGTACCCGGGCGGCCACCTGGCTTTGCTGTGCGAGCTCCTGTTCGCGTGACAACCGGGTGGCGAGCTGGTGAACCAAATAGCTCACGATGAAGTAGCCCGTGCCGGTCAGTGCACTTTGCAGGTAGCGTTGGGTGTCGTCCCCCGTGGTGCGTATGCCTACCCACCATGCCCAGCCCAGCAGCAGCAGCGTGACCCCCGCAGTGGTTCCCAGCGCCAGTGTCAATGTTCCCAGCACCGCAGCCATCAGCACGGGCAAGCCGAACAATGGCGTGTAGTTCATGGCGCCCGCATGCAGCAGTTGCAAAGCGGTAATCGCAGCCAGGTCGACCCCAATGGACGGCAACCATTGCGGGCCTGCACCGGGTGATGGGGGGGCCTGTCTGGCTAAAACGCGCAGCACCACGGTGGCCGCCAGATACGCCACGCACACGGTCAAAACGCCAGACTCCGTGGTCTGGTTGATGGCTTGCCCGACCCACTGCAGCATCAGCAGGGCGATGGCCACCATCACGCGCCCCGTCAGAAACCCACGCCACAGGCGCACAAAAGGCGCATCCACGGTGGGTAGAAAGGTGCCTGCAGGCAGTGTCTGCATGGTGTCAGGCGGGGCCCAGGCGCCGGTGTTCGGCGCAGCAATAGGCCTGGTTACCCAGCATCAAGGCTTCCGCCTGCGGAATGTGGATGCCGCAGTGCGCGCAGGCCAGCATGTCCTGGGGCAATGCCAACGGCGAGGGCGATGGTTTTTTATCTGAAGCATCGGGAGCGCGGCGACTGCGCCAGATGCCGAACGCCACCACGAGTACCACCAACAAAACCAGGTATTTCATGTGCTGCGGCCCAAAACAACTTCCATTACAAAACGGGAGCCGACGTAGGCGAGCAGGAGCAAACCGGCCCCTGCGTACAACACGCGCACCGCATTGCTGCCTCTCCAGCCAAACCGAGCGCGACCGATCAGCAAGACCGCAAACGTCAACCACGACAGCAATGAAAAAATGGCTTTGTGGTCCCAACGCCAGGCGCGTCCATACAGCGTGTCTCCAAACAGCCAACCTGCAAGCAGCGTGGCAGTGAGTAGAACAAACCCTGCTGTCACAAAGCGGAAGGTGAGGCGCTCCAGCGTAAGCAATGGAATGCCGCTGTCCGGGTCTTCGGCTTGCCGGATGTGGCGCTCCGCGCGGGTCATGAGCCATGCATGCACCACCGCCGCGCCAAACAAGCCATAACAGGCAATGCCCAGGGCCAGGTGCAGCGGCAGCCATGCTGACGCGGTCACATGCAGGGGCTGTCCCGGGAAAAGGAGCGCCAGCACAATGGCCACTGCGCCCAGCGCCGCCAGCATCCAGCGCGCCTGCATCTGCGGAAAGAGCTGTCGCTCCACCGCATAGACCGTAAGAACCAGCCAGGCCGTCATCGACAGGGCGGGTGCAAATCCGAACCGGGGGGCGTCGCCCCAGAGGCCCCACACCAACGCGGCACCGTGCAGTACCCAGGCCACCAGCAGTGCGTTGCGCGCAGCGACGGCGCTCAGGCGCGATGCAGCAGCGGCGGGCACGGCGTATGCCATGGCTGCTGCCAGGGCCAGCAGCCAGCTGACGGGTGAGCTACTCGCTAAAATCATGGGTCACAGTTTAGCCTTTTGCCCCACCGCCAGCGCCTTGGCGGGCCTGCACACACAACGTTTGGCTTGATGGTTTGCAGGCAATACCGGAACTTCTCCTATGGCATCCGCCCTTACCGACAAACTCACGCGCCTCGTCAAGGAGATGCGTGGCCAGGCCCGTATCACCGAATCCAACGTGCAGGACATGCTGCGCGAGGTGCGCATGGCGCTGCTCGAAGCCGACGTGGCCCTGCCCGTGGTGCGCGACTTCATTGCCCGCGTCAAGGAGAAGGCGCTGGGGCAGGAGGTGCTGGGATCGCTCAAACCCGGCCAGACACTGGTCAGCATCGTCAACCGCGAGCTGGCGGCCACCATGGGCGACGGCGTGGCCGACATCAACCTGGCTGCCCAGCCCCCGGCAGTCATCTTGATGGCTGGCTTGCAAGGCGCTGGCAAAACCACCACCACGGCCAAGCTGGCCAAGCACCTGATTGAAAAGCGCAAAAAGAAAGTGCTGACCGTGTCGGGCGACGTGTATCGCCCTGCCGCCATCGAGCAGCTCAAGACCGTGACGAAGCAGGCGGGTGCCGAGTGGTTTCCCAGCACGCCGGACCAGAAACCGCTGGATATTGCCCTGGCCGCACTCGACTATGCCAAGAAGCATTACTTTGATGTGCTGCTGGTCGATACGGCTGGCCGTCTGGCCATCGACGAGGCCTTGATGAAGGAAATCAAGGACCTGCACGCTGCACTGAACCCTGTCGAAACCCTGTTTGTTGTCGATGCCATGCAGGGCCAGGACGCCATCAACACAGCCAAAGCTTTCAAAGAGGCGCTGCCACTGACCGGCATTGTGCTGACCAAGCTGGACGGCGATTCGCGCGGCGGGGCTGCGCTGTCGGTGCGCCAGATCACGGGCGCGCCCATCAAGTTTGCGGGCGTGTCCGAAAAGCTTGACGGCCTGGAGGTGTTCGACGCCGAGCGCCACGCAGGCCGCATCCTGGGCATGGGCGACATCGTGGCCTTGGTAGAGCAGGTCACCGCTGGCGTGGACATGGAGGCCGCGCAAAAGCTGGCTGCCAAGGTCAAGAGTGGCGATGGGTTCGACCTGAACGATTTCCTCTCGCAGATTCAGCAGATGAAGCAGATGGGCGGGCTGTCCAGCCTGATGGACAAGCTGCCGTCTCAGCTCACCGCCAAGGCTGGCGCCCTGGACATGGACAAGGCCGAGAAGGACATCAAGCGCAAGGAAGGCATCATCCAGAGCATGACGCCGCTGGAGCGCCGCAAGCCCGACCTCATCAAGGCCACCCGCAAAAAGCGCATCGCCAACGGCGCAGGCGTGCATGTGCAGGAAGTCAACCGCCTGCTCAAGGAGTTCGAGCAGATGCAGGGCATGATGAAAAAGATGAAGGGCGGCGGCCTGATGAAGATGATGAAAAAAATGGGTGGCATGAAGGGCATGGGCGGTGGCATGCCCAAGATGCCTTTCTGATCATCCCGCGCGCTGGCAATAAAAAACCCTGAAGAGAAAGCTTCTCTTCAGGGTTTTTGTATTACTGCCCTGTGCCGGGGCTATCGACTATCAGCCGCTCACGGCTTCTGCAACCAGTTCTTGAGCGGCTGTTCCGCCCAGGCCTTGGCCTCATCACCGACGAACATGCGGGGCCGCGATGGGGGGAGCTTGCGGCGCTTTTCCTGTGCAGTGATGGACTTTTGTGCTTCCTCCATCCAGGCGGTCACCGTGCGGGCTTCGGCCCCGTCCTGACCAAACAGCGCTTCGGCGAAGGGGGTGTTCTCGCCGGTGTACCTGCAATTGAACGTGGTGCGGCGCACATCCGTGGCGGTGAGTACCACCCGGTTGGGCGCTTTCAACGGCTCGACGAATGCGCCGCTGTAGCAGGCGGATAGCACCACCAGTGTGGGTACTTTGCCCAGCGGCGCCAGCGCGGCGCTGAGGGTTTTGGCGTTGAGAGGCAGCAGGTGCTTGCCGCCAACGTTGATATTCAACAAGCCAGGGTTGCTGTGGGTCGAGATAAACAGCAAAACGCGGTCTTGCGGGCGCGCCACCTCGGCCGTTTTGGACATCACCAGTGCGAAGTTCTCTGCCGTTGCCTGGGGCCATTCCGTGCTCTGGTCGCGCGCGGGGTTGGCCAGCTTGAGCATCAGCGCGTTGGGGTCGATGTCTTTGACCAGCTTTTCGGCCAGCAGAACATCGTTGCGGAAGGCCTTGGACTGGGAGTGCATTGCAAACCCCGCAAAGATGATGCGCCCTGGCGGTTCAGCGGGCGGCGGCGGAGGTGCCGGGGCGGCGGCGACCGGCGCAGGGGCTGGTGCGGGCGCCTGCCCTGGCAACAGTGCGCAGCCAGTCAGTGCGACAGTCAGGGTGAGGGCACTGGCGCAAAGCAGCCGCCGACGGGCGGTGGGAGGAAGCAAGAACGATGGCATCGATGGCAGGGCCGCACCCTGCAGAAATCCGGGGATGACGCAGGTTCCGGCACCGGGAGCTGGGTGGGAAGGACGGGTATCGTAAGTGAGCGCAAATTGGCAGCTACGACGCCTACCGCAGCTGAATTTTGGCTATTTTTGTGGCTTAGCGCCTGATGCTATTCAGCTTTAAGCTATCAAAAAATGAGCAGATGCAAAAAAGCCGGTGCATGCACCGGCTTGTAATTTGTAGGGTGTCTTTCAGATTGTCACAATGCCGCTGCCAATGGCGTGGGCTGCGCCAAGCGGCTGGCATGCAGCCAGGCACGTCGCAGTACCGGTGGCGACCACGACTCCTCCGGGATCAACAGCAGCCTTTGGGCGCGCATGGCTTTGCCCAGGGCGATCTGGCTGGTCAACACCGCCAGCGGAATGGCCAGGGCCAACGGCAATCCCACGGGCAGCAGCCACAACAGTGCGCTGCTGTCGATCAGTGCCACACCCACCGCCAGCAAAGCGATCACGAGACTCATGGGGGCCAGTTGGCGCACGGCATGGCGCCATGGCACGGCATGGGCCTCCCGGGGGGGCGACTTCCATTCCAGCTTCAGGCCGGTAAGTGCAATGAGTACAAACAGCGAATGCGCCAGCATGCGGATGGGTGCCTGCAGGATGGCCAGAATGCTTTCGAGTACAGCGCTCTTGAGCAGGCTCAAGCCGCCGCCGTATTGCAGCTGTTCACGGCGCATGAACACCGCGGCCACGCCCAGGATGCGAGGCAGGAAGAGCATGCACAGTGTCCATGCCCAGAGCGCGAGCAACTCGGTCGGCAGGATGTGCCAGTCGGCCACCAGCTTCGCACCCGACAGCCACAACGCCGTGCCCAGCGTCAGGAACGCCAGCCACAGCGGCGCAGACAGATAGGCCATGGCGCCGGTCACGAACATGGAGCGGTGCACCGCGTGGATGCCGGGCTCAGCCATCAGCCGAGCGTTTTGCAGGTTGCCCTGGCACCAGCGACGGTCGCGCTGCAGCTCGGCGAGCAGGTCGGGCGGTTGTTGCTCGTAGCTGCCGACCAGGTCCGACACCAGCCAGACGTGACAACCAGCGCGGCGCATGAGAGCGGCTTCGACAAAGTCGTGCGACATGATGCCGCCCGCCAGTCCCCCCGTGCCTTTGATAGGCGCCAGCGCACAGTGCTGCATGAAAGGGGCGACGCGGATGATGGCGTTGTGGCCCCAGTAGTGCGACTCGCCCAGCTGCCAGTACTGCATGCCCAAGGTGAACAGGCGACCGGTGACACGCGAGGCGAACTGCTGCGCGCGGGCGTGCAGCGTCACATGGCCGATGGCCTGCGTGGCCGTCTGGATGATGCCCGCGCTGGGGTTGGCTTCCATCAGCTTGGCCATGGACACGATGCAGTCACCACTCATCACGCTGTCGGCGTCCAGCACCACCATGTAGCGGTAGTCCTTGCCCCAGCGGCGGCAAAAATCGGCCACGTTGCCGGCCTTGCGGTGCGTGCGACGCGTACGCAGGCGGTAGTACACCTGTACTTGCGGCTGCTGGCTGTGCTGGGCCAGTGCGCTGCGCAGCTCCTCCCAGGCAGCACGCTCAGCGCGGGCAATCGCCGGGTCGTAGCTGTCAGACAGAACGAATACATCGAACGTGGTGCCGTGCCCAGTGGCCGCCACGGACTCACAGGTAGCCCGCAGCCCGGCAAACACGGTGGCCACATCTTCATTGCAGATCGGCATGACGATGGCGGTGCGGGCGTCCGGCGCCAGTGTGTGTTCGGTCACGCTGCGCACCGATAGCGCATGTTTGTCCCCCCGCAGCATCACCCAAAAGCCCATCAGGCCCGTCAGGAAGCCCGTCACCACCCAGGCAGAGAGCAATGCAAACAGTGCAATCTGGCCGTAACCCAGCCACACGTTGTCATATTCGGGCTGCACACCGGCGAACAGGGTGCTGGCCAGTGCAGTCGTCAGCAGGGTAAGCAGTGCAAAAGTCCAACGGCGGCGCTGCGCCGCGCCTTGCCAGGCCAGGTCCTGCGCGCTGGAGTCTGACGGGGATGCTGCAACTGCCGCCTTGCGGCCTGTCAGGCGCAAGAGCAGTGCAGTGCCCAGGCTGTTCCAGAACCCGCGCCAAGGCACGGGCGGCATCGACCCACGGTTCAGGGGCGGGGCGGTCACCGCGCTCGGGTGGCGCTCCTCGCGCAAGGGGCTGCGCTGGCTGACAATGGGTCGGCGGTAGGTCGCACCGCGGCGTGCGACAACAGCGGGGGCTGTCATGGCGTGTGGACGATCGTCCTTGGGACTTACTCGGGAAGAATGATGTGCGTCCATGTTTCGCTAACAGCGTGGTTGTCGTGTTGAAGAAAAGCGCGCAGCTCGATCGGTTGATCGACCTTCAGGCGCTGTACGCGCACGGTCATGCGCCATTGATTGGTTGCGGGGTTGCGGTAGACGATGTTTTCCAGCACCTTGCCGTTGGAGTCGCTGGTCACCACTGCTTTCACCTTGGTATCTGCCGCAAGGGCTTTGAGAGCGGGGCCGTCAAAATCGACCACGTACTGCGCTTGTTGACGCAAGGCCTGTTCGCTCAGCTTGGTGTAGCCCACGCCCCGGCGCGACTGGGTGGCCCAGGCGCTGGGGGGGCGTTGCTGGTCGTCGCCTTGCCAGCTCAGCTCGTAGGCAAATTCCAGCGGCTGACCGGGTAGGGGCATCTGGGCTGGCACCCAGTACGCAACGATGTTGTCGTGCGTTTCGTCGGGCGTGTTCAACTGCACCAGTTCCACACGGCCATCACCCCAGTCGTGCAGCGGGCGAACCCAGGCGCTCGGGCGGCGCTCGTAGCGGGCTTCCACGTCTTCGTAGCTGGCCCACTCGCGGTCGCGCTGCATCAGACCAAAGCCCTTGGGATTCTTGGTGCTGAACGAAGTGACCAGCGGCTGCTTGGGGTTTTGCAGCGGGCGCCAGAGCCACTCGCCCTCGCCCGTCGCGATCATCAAACCGTCAGAGTCATGTACTTCGGGCCTGAAATCCTGCTTGCGCGGCTGGTTCTCGCCAAAGAAAAACATGCTGGTCAGCGGCGCGATGCCCAAGGTGGCAATGGGTTTGCCCGCATTGGCACGTAAGAAGACCCGGCTGCGTACCCTGGTGGTGGTCTGGGGGCCCGGCGTGATGTCGAACTGGTACGCTCCGGTCGCGCGGGGTGAGTCCATCAGCGCAAACACCGTCACCTTCTTGGCACCGGCATCAGGCTTCACCAGCCAGAACTCCTTGAACCGTGGAAACTCTTCGCCCGAGCCTCCGACGGTGTCAATCGCCAACCCCCGTGCAGACAGGCCGTATTGCTGGCCCTTGCCCAAGGCTCGGAAGTAGCTTGCGCCCTGGAACACCACCAACTCGTCCTTGTAGTCAGGCGAATTCAGGTGGTTGTGCAGCCGGAATCCCGCAAAGCCCAGGTCTCCCCAGCTTTGCGGTTTGATCTGGTTCTTGCCGTAGTCAAAATCGGCGTGGCTATAGCTGATGTGGCGTGCGCCCTGCGGGGTGACTTCGTTGATGCGCACCGGCTCGGTCTGGTACAGACCGAGGTGAAAGAACATGGCCTCAAAGGGCAATTTGTCGGCACGCCACAAAGCGCGGTCGGGGCGCCAGCGGATATCGCGCACCTGGTCGTAGTCGAGCTTGGCAAGATCAGCGGGCAGCTTGTCGCTGATAGCGCGAAAGGGCTGATTGGCGCTGTCACGGGCGAGGCGTGTCACGCTTTCAAAATCGAACCCTTGCGCCAATGCTGCACCGGTCAGCAGCGAGGCTGCCAGTGCAAAAGCCGGGCCAGCAGTGCAGCGGGCAGCGTGTGAAAAAGTGGAAAAAACAGCGTACATGCCGACAGCTAGGGCAAACCCTGTGCCAGCCTGAAAAAACGTTGTTAAATCAATGGCTTAGTGCGACTTGAGCATGTAAGCGTTTGTGAGGCTGTCTGAACGGCCCGCAAATCGTCGAATTTTGTCGCTCAATGGCGACAGTTGCGGGCGATGGAAAAATAAAATTTTTATAAATCAACGACTTAGTCGTGTCGCTCTTCGGCGACATCATCGCCAGACACACCGTCGTTCTTGAAATTTCCGGGGGTGAGGGCGTGCTTCTGGAGCAGACGATAGAACTCCGTCCGATTTCGCTGGGCAAGGCGCGCCGCATCCGCCACGTTGCCATCGGTCATCTTGAGCAGCCCCACCAGATATTCGCGTTCAAAACGCTGGCGCGCCTCGGTGAAGCTCAGCACCTGGGTCGACGGGGTGCGCAGTGCGCGTTGCACCAGCGTCAGGGGCACCAACGGAGTGGTCGACAGGGCGCACACCTGTTCCACCACATTGAACAGCTGACGCACGTTGCCAGGCCATGCGGCCGTGGTCAGCGCCTTGAGTGCCTCGGGCGCAAAACCGGACAAGCGCTTGTCGTACTTGCGGGCCAGCTTGTGGAGAAAGTGGTTGGCGAGCAGCGCGATGTCTTCGCGTCGCTCGCCCAGTGTCGGCAGCATCAGCGTGACCACATTGAGCCGGTAGTACAGATCTTCCCGAAACTGCGCGGTGGCCATTGCAGCTTCGAGGTCACGGTGGGTGGCCGAGACGATGCGTACGTCGATGGGAGTGGCCTGACTGGCGCCAACGGGTCGCACCGCACGTTCCTGCAGTACCCGCAGTAGCTTGACCTGCAGCGCGGGCGGCATGTCTCCGATTTCATCGAGCAGCAGCGTGCCGCCTTCTGCCGCCTGGAAAAGGCCTTTGTGGTTGCTTACCGCATCGGTGAACGCGCCCTTGACGTGGCCGAACAGCTCGGACTCCAGCAAGGCCTCTGGAATGGCGCCGCAGTTGACCGCGATAAAAGGGCGGGCCGCACGCGGGCTGGCACGGTGTATGGCCTGCGCCAGCAGCTCCTTGCCCGACCCGCTATCACCCAGTAGCAGCACGCTGGCGTCTGACTGCGCGACCATGTAGGCCTCGGCCAGCAGGTCGGTCATCAGGTTGGATCGGCTGACAATTTCGGCACGCCAGGCCTCGTTGGCATGGGCGTGGGTGACGGCCGGGGCGCTCAGCGCCAGTGCCTGGCCAATTTTTTCCAGCAGCTCTTTACCGTCATAGGGCTTGGTCAGGTAGGTGAACACCCCGCGCGAGGTTGCTTCCACGGCGTCAGGAATAGTGCCGTGGGCCGTGAGCAGGATGACCGGCAGTGACGGGTGGCGCGCACGCACCTCGTCAAACAGGGCCAGCCCGTCACGCCCGGGTAAGCGCACATCGCTCAGCACCAATCGGGGCCGAGCTATGTCCAGTTGCGCCAATGCGGCTTCGGCGGATGTCACGGCCACCACGTCGTACCCGGCCCCGTTCAGACGCAGGGACAGCAGCCGAAGCATGTCGGCGTCGTCGTCCACAACCAGGATGCGGGCACCAAGGGAAGCGCGGCGAGAGGTCTGTGTAGCCATGGAGGGAGTTGAGTGCAGCGCGTTACCTACGGCACAGGCCGAGAGGGGGTTGTGCCGTTGCTGGGTGCCGGGCTGGCTGGTGCTGGCGTAGGGCGGGTGGTCAGGCTGCGCTCAATGGCGCGCACCGCCTCCAGCCGTTCGTTGAGCTGATCGTTGCGCCGTTGGGCCTCACGCAGTTGCTGGCTTTGCCTGTCCACCTGGTCCTCGAGCCGACGCTGCTGCAACAGGCGCGACTCCATCAGGCGGGCCAGCGGGTGCAATGCTTGCGCTGCAGGCGTATTGCTGCCGAGCACCCGTTGCACCAGGCCCAGTGCACGGGCGGTATCCACGGGTTGCCGCGTTTGCGCCAGTGCCACGGCCAGGAGCAGCGGGTTTTCGACGGCCGCTTCTTCTACCTCGGTCAGGCGCGCAATTTCCCGGGTCAGATCCTGAGCTGACATGCGCAGCGTGCGGTCGGCCTGTGCCAGAACGAGCACGGCGGGGTCCTCCGCCGCGATTTTTTTTGGCTTGTTGGCGGGTTCGTTGGCTTCGGGTTCTGGCGGCGCTGAGGGCTCCACCACGGCAGCAGGTGAAGGCTCGGGTGGTGCCGGTGGTTGCGAGACCATGCTGCTGCAGCCTGTCATCAGGAGGGCACTCGCCAGCAAAGTGGCCCACACGATGGGCTGCCGCGCACCAGGCGGCGCAGTGTGAATGGAAGGACAACTAAGCGACATGCGGAAGTTCTATACGGAAAAAGGCGTGGATGCCGTCGTCGATCAGCTGCACGCGGCCCCCGTGGGCGACCACATACTCATTGACAATGGAAAGCCCGATGCCGGTGCCGCGCACGGCGTCCTCAGGCTGTCGGACACCTCGGTAGAAGGGTTCAAAAATTCGGTCGCGGTCGGCACCGGCCACGCCGGGGCCCTGGTCTGTGACGTCGATGCTCACACGTCCGGACTGGCGAGAGAGTATCAGCCGCACTGTGCCGCCTTTGGGGGAGAAACGGATGGCGTTGGACAGGAGGTTGCTAATGGCCGAGCCGATTTTGTCCGCATCAATGGGCAGGGACACATCCTGCCCCTCGATCAGTACGCGCAGTCCGCGCGCTTGCCACTGCAGGCGCTGGGACTCCACCTGGGCCTCCAGCAATTCAAGCAATGAGGTGTCTTGTCGCTGAAGCTGGCGCGCCTCAAACGCGGCGGCGTTGAAACGCAGCAGGGCCTCGATTTCACCCTGTAGCACCAGTGTGTTGTGGTGCAGAATTTGGGCCACCTCGCGCTGGCCGTTGGTGAGCTCGCCGGTCACGCCGTCCTGCAGCAGGGCTACCCCTTCGCGCAAGGCAGCCAACGGGGTCTTGAGTTCGTGGGACACATGGCGCAAAAAGCGCGCTTTGTCGGCGTCCAGTTCCAGCAGGCGCAATCGCAGCCATTCCAGTTGCTGCCCCACGCGGCGCACGTCGTCAGGGCCAGAAATGAGGATGGGCTGGTCCAGCTGATTTTCGCCGAGCTTGCGTATCGCGCTTTCTAGGCGTTTGAAGGGTCTAGCCAGCCAGATGCCGAGCGCTAGCGCCAGGGTGAGCGCCAGCACAATCACGCCCACCACCTGATGGGTCACGTTGCGGCGGCTGTCCTCCACGCGGTCCTGCAAGAGTTTGTCGCGCTGGGTATTGATGTCCTGTACCGAGTGAGAGATCACCGTGTGCAACACCTCCAGCGCTACAAACTCTTCTGCCACGCGGCGCTCGTTCTCCAGCGCGCGCTCCGGCGGGGCATCGAGCAGCGCCTTGACAGTGTCCAGCCGCTCGCGCCATTGCGCGGTCTGCTCCTGTAGAAGGCCGCCGTCTTGCAGCTTGTCGAGGAGTGCCTGCGCTTCCCCCGTCATATCGTTGAAACTGCGGCGCAGGGGCGCATCGCGCAGCACCAGCGACTGGCGAGCGGCGCGCTCAAGCGCCTGCCCTCTCTGGTTGAGTGCCTGGGCGGCGGCATTGAGCGCGGTAGCCTCGGTAGCCCCCAACCGGCTTTGCACCATCAACTGCTCCAGCGTGTGCAGTGCCCGCAGCGAACTCACGCCCAGCAGACCGGCAATCAGCAAAAACGCCAGCAGCAGAAGCTGCTGAAACGAAAGGCCGTGCAACGGGCCATCGGGCCTTGGGCGCGCGATCTGGGAGCTGTCTGCTGCCATTCCGGTGCGGTGCAAACGCTTATGCCGCGAGTGCTGGCTCGCGCGTGACCACTTGCCCGCGCAAGGTGTAGGCCTTGGCCTCCGTGATGGTGACATCCAGCATCTGGCCTACGAGGCGTGGCTGGCCGACGAAGTTGACCACGCGATTGCACTCCGTGCGACCCATCAGCTCGGTGGCATCGCGCTTGGAAGCGCCCTCCACCAGAATACGCTGCACCGTGCCCACGCGGCTTTCGCTGATGGACTTGATGTTGGCGTTGATAACGCCCTGCAGGTGCTGCAGGCGGCGCAGCTTCACGTCGTGGGGCGTGTCGTCATGCAGGCCTGCGGCCGGGGTGCCGGGGCGGGGGCTGAAGATGAAGCTGAAGCTGTTGTCGAAGTGGATGTCGTCGATGAGCTTCATCATCTTGTTGAAGTCGTCTTCCGTCTCGCCGGGGAATCCCACGATGAAGTCGCTGCTCATGGCCAGGTCGGGGCGGATGGCGCGCAGCTTGCGCACCGTGCTCTTGTATTCCATGGCGGTGTAGCCGCGCTTCATGGCCATGAGGATGCGGTCGCTGCCATGCTGCACGGGCAGGTGCAGGTGGCTGGCGAGCTTGGGCAGCTTGGCGTAGGCATCGATCAGCCGGGGCGTGAATTCGTTCGGGTGGCTGGTGGTATAGCGAATCCGCTCGATGCCCGGGATGTCCGACACGTATTCGAGTAGCAGCGCAAAGTCGGCAATCTCGGCGGTGCCACCCATCTTGCCCAGGTAAGCGTTCACGTTCTGGCCCAGCAGGGTGATTTCCTTGACGCCCTGGTCAGCCAAGCCCGCCACTTCCACCAGCACGTCGTCGAAGGGGCGGCTCACTTCTTCGCCGCGCGTGTAGGGCACCACGCAGTAGCTGCAGTATTTACTGCAACCTTCCATGATTGACACAAAGGCCGATGCACCCTCCACACGCGCTGGCGGCAGGTGATCAAATTTTTCAATCTCGGGAAAACTGATGTCC
Source organism: uncultured Gammaproteobacteria bacterium (assembly GCA_947085645.1). Taxonomy (GTDB): domain Bacteria; phylum Pseudomonadota; class Gammaproteobacteria; order Burkholderiales; family Burkholderiaceae_C; genus Acidovorax. The sequence continues at coordinate 115,080 of CAMTXG010000017.1, read as the reverse complement.
ACCTGTGGCTTGTCCAGGCGCTCGCGCTGGTTCAGCATTTCGGGCAGGCGGTGCAGGGTCTGGGGGCCAAACACTACATCCACATAGGGTGCGCGCTTGATGATCTCGGCGCCTTCCTGGCTGGCCACGCAGCCACCCACGCCAATCTTCACGCCTTTGGCTTTGAGGTGTTTGATGCGCCCCAGGTCGCTGAAGACCTTCTCTTGCGCTTTTTCGCGCACCGAGCAGGTGTTGAAGAGGATGAGGTCGGCCTCGTCGACGTTCTGCGTGGGTTCGTACCCTTGGGCGGCGTTCAATACATCTGCCATCTTGTCCGAGTCGTACTCGTTCATCTGGCAGCCAAAGGTTTTGATAAAGACTTTTTTGGCCATGGCTGGTTCGCAATCGGAAAAAGGATGCAGCGGCGCGCCCGGGCGGTGCCGCACTATGCAATGGCTGGAACGCACTGAGCGTCTCAGCCCCGGGAATTACTTCAGGACCGGGTCGAATTCAGAGCGGAAATTGCGGTCCACCGCATCGCTGCCCTTGCGCGACTGGTCCGCCTCGCCCTGGCTCAATATCCAGGCGGACTGCAGCATGCCCGTGCTGGGCTCGATGAGGTAGTTCACCTTGAAGGTCTGGCCCAAAACCATGTGCGCCATGACCAGCGAGTTCTGCGGGCTGAACAGGCGCATTCCGGGCGCCATGCGAATGGCGCGGCCATTGAGCGTGGCATCTGATGCTGCCGTGATCGTCAGCGTTCCGCGCAGCGCCGCGTCGGGGAAAGTGCGGGAGACACCCAAGGCGCCTTGCACTTGCGCCGAGGCGGGCAGTGGGACCCAGAGAACGGCACACCCCAGGCCGACGGCCAGGACGTAGTTCAGGAGCTTGGTGGGCGAGGGGAATGTTGTGGGTTTCATGGGGCAGCGGTGCTTGGTTTATATCCAGGGGCTGGAGGGGGATTCTAAGATGCACGGCAGATAACCATTCAAGGCAAAGCGCATGAGCGAATCATTGGAGCAGGCCCGCCAGGCTTTTATGCGGGGTATAGCGCTGTTCGAGGGCGGGCAGTACGAGCCCGCCGACGAGGCATTCACCCAGGCACTGGCGCTGGCGCCGGGGCGGGCGTCCGTGCTGCTGAACCTGGGAGTGACCAAGGTCCATCGGCAACTTTTCGAACAAGCGGAACCAGTGCTGCAGGCCGCCCTGGCCGCCGACGACACCCAGGGCGACGGCTGGGCGGCGCTCGGGCTGGCGCAGATGGAGCTGGGGCAGTGGGAGGCGGCGCTGCTCAGCCACGAAAACGCCTTGGTGCGCGGCGTGGTCTCCGCCGTGGTCCGCATGCGCCTGGGGCTGTGCCTGGCGCGGGCAGGGCGCACGCAGGAGGCGCTAGCCGCGTTGGAGACGGCCGTGCAGCAGGATGCGGACCTGGCGGAAGCGTGGAGCCAGCTTGGCCACCTGCGCCGCGAGATGCAGCAGGCCGCCGAGGCCGCGCGCTGCTACCAGAATGCGCTGGATCGCGGGGCAGATGCTGACCTTCACCGCTACTATCTCGCAGCCCTGCAGCACGGGGCGCCCGTAGCCCATGCGCCTCGCCAGTACGTGCAGACCCTGTTCGACCAGTACGCCCACGAATTCGAGGGCCATCTGGTCGGTCAATTGCGCTACCAGGGACACAGGGTGCTGGTGGATCAGTTACCCGCCGCCTGCCCGCCCCGCTTCGCGCAGGTGCTGGATCTGGGCTGCGGCACGGGCCTGTGCGGCCTGCGCATCAGGCCCCGTGCAGAGGTGCTCTGGGGCCTGGACCTGTCGGCCGCCATGCTGGACAAGGCCCGCACGCGCGGTGTGTACGACCGGCTGATCCAAGGGGACCTTGTGAATGCATTGGGCAGCGAAACCGCCCTGTTCGACCTGGTTTTGGCGGCAGACGTGTTCATCTACGTGGGTCGTCTGGAGAACGTTTTTGCGCTGCTGGCGCAGCGCATCCGCCCCGCCGGGTGGCTGGCTTTCACGATCGAAGAAACGGTGGGGCCGTTGGACGAGCCCCAGCTGCTGCCCACCCTGCGCTACGCCCATCCGCTGAGCTACATCCAGGGGCTGGCTGCGCAGCATGGCTTTCGATGCGTACATACCCACAGCGCGCCCCTGAGGTGGGACCAGGACACCGGGGTGGATGGCCAGTACCTTTATCTGCAGCGATCTATGTAAAAAGGATAGCTGCTGGGGACTGCCTACATTGAATTTGAATCGACTTTCATATTGAAATCCAATGTAGACGACCGCTGGTAGCTATTAATTTTGATAGTCTGCGCAAAGAAAAACCCCCAGCACTTGAGTGCTGGGGGTTTTCAATTTGGTGGTCGTAGGTGGACTTGAACCACCGACATCAGCATTATGAATGCTGCGCTCTAACCAACTGAGCTATACGACCGAAGCCCCGAATTATAGAACAAAATTTATTGGTGGGTAAAGTTGGCAGCGCGCTTGTTCATGAAAGCGTCCATTCCTTCCTTCTGGTCCTGCGTGGCAAACAGAGCGTGGAACAGGCGGCGTTCAAACATCACGCCGTCGCTCAATGTGCCTTCGAAGGCGCGGTTGACCGATTCCTTGGCCGCCATCACAGCGATCTGCGAGAACCCGGCAACGATGATGGCCGCACCAAGGGCTTCATCCATCAGCTTGTCGAAAGGCACCACGCGGCTGACCAGTCCAGCGCGCTCCGCTTCGGCCGCGTCCATCATGCGGCCTGTGAGTGCCATGTCCATGGCCTTGGATTTGCCCACGGCGCGGGGCAAACGCTGTGTGCCGCCCGCACCGGGTATTACGCCCAGCTTTATCTCGGGCTGGCCGAACTTTGCCGTCTCTGAGGCAATGATGAAATCGCACATCATTGCCAGCTCGCAGCCCCCCCCCAGCGCAAAACCGCTGACTGCCGCAATCACCGGCTTGCGGACCGAGCGGATGGCCTCCCAGTTGCGGGTGATGTAGTCGCCCTTGTAGGTGTCTGCGAAGCTGTACTTGGCCATGGCCCCGATGTCAGCCCCAGCCGCAAAGGCCTTTTCACTGCCCGTGATGATCATGCAGCCGATTTTTTCGTCGGCGTCAAATGCTTTTAGCGCAGCGCCCAGCTCGTTCATGAGCTGGTCGTTCAGCGCATTGAGTTGCTTGGGGCGGTTGAGCGTGATAACGCCAACCTTGTCCGCTTCGACGCGGACCTCGATGGTTTCGTAGGCCATGAAATCTCCTGGGTTTGTGGTTAGTTCTGTCGATGACACAAAGAAATATACCGAAGGGGAGTTGGATCGTCTGCCGCCTATGCCAACCAGCGGCCCAAAGCAGCGGTGTCTGTGGCCGTCAGGCTGATGGTGTCGGGCGGGGCAGAGGGCTCGGGCATTTTGGATTTTTTGCTGCCGTTTTCGCGGGTCTTGCCGGCGATGGGTAGCTCCAGCGGCAAACGCAGCAGGCGCCCATCGCGCGACACGATGGCAGTAAGCGAATGCTCAACACCCGCATAGAAGGCCACATCGTCCAGCTTGCAGATACGCCATTCCTGCCCGAGCACCCCCAAACCAAGCCATTCGTCCCCGGCGGCAAAGCCTGCCTTTTCCGCAGCGCTACCTCGCAAGACCGTTTTGATCTGCACGCTGTGGTTTTCTGCCACGCGCACTCCCAATCGCTGGGCCCACTGGGGGGGCTCGGGCTTGAGTGCGACGCCATGCGCGGCAAGCATTTCAGCCAGGGGCAACTCTGCGGTGCTGTGCACCCAGTGCTGGATTTCGGCATCAAACGGGCGGCCTGCCAGTTCGAGCAGCACGTCGCGCAAATCGGATTCCCGCATGGGGCCTGCGGCGCATCGGGTCCACAGCGCGCGCATCACGTCGTCCAGGGTGGTTTTTCCTTCGCGACGCAACGCAAGATCGAGGCACAGCGCAACCAAGGAACCCTTTGTGTAGTAACTCACCGTGGCGTTGGGTGTGTTTTCGTCTTGCCTGTAGTACTTCACCCAAGCGTCAAAACTGGCCTGGGCAACGGTTTGCACCATGCGCCCGGGCGTTTGAAGCACCTGGTTGATGGTTTTGGTGAGGAGCTTCAGATAGGCCGTGTCATCGATCAAGCCCGCGCGGCGCAGCAGCAGATCGTCGTAGTAGCTGGTGAAGCCTTCAAAGAACCACAGCAGCTCGGTGTAGTTTTCTTGTGTGTAGTCATACGACGCGAACTCAGCAGGGCGCAAGCGCTTCACGTTCCAGGTGTGAAAGTACTCGTGGCTGATCAGCCCCAGCAGCGTGTTGTAGCCATCGCCCGCCCGGGCCTCGCCCAAGCGGGGCAGGTCGCGGCGGCCGCAGATCAGGGCCGTGGAGTTGCGGTGTTCCAGGCCACCATAACCGTCCCCCACCGCATTGAGCATGAACAGATAGTTCTTGAAAGGCGCTTTGCCCTCGCCATGCCAGAAACGGATGGCTGCCTCGCAAATCTTCTGCGTGTCGGCCAGCAGCCGCTTGCCATCGAAAGAGGGCGCGGCGCCCGCCACCACAAAACGATGGGCAACGCCGCCCGCGGTAAAGCGGCCCACCCAGAACGCCCCCATTTCTACCGGGCAGTCCACCAGTTCGTCGTACCCGGTTGCGGCATACAAACCGAAGCCTTGCGGGTCGATCTGAACCCCTTTCAGCCCCGTGGCCACAGACCACTTTGCGGTCGCTGTCGTACTGGCAATCTCCAGCGTGTGGCGTTGTGCCTCCGCTCCATGCACCCGCAGGCAAAGGCTGGTGCCGTTGAAAAAACCACGTGTGGCATCAAGCCAGGCAGTGCGCACCGAGTTGTCGTAGGCGCACACCACATAGGTCAGAACCAGGGGCTTAGCGGGTGTGCAGCTGGCCTGCCAGCGGTGTTTGTCCAGCTGGGTCAGCGGGACATCGCGCTTGCCCTGGCGGGCCTTCAGCTGTTGAAGGTTCTTGGAGAACTCACGCACCAGGTAGCTTCCGGGTATCCATACCGGCAGTGAAACCTCCTGAGAGGTGTTCGGGTTTGCCGCTGTCAGTGTGACAGTGAACAAATGGGCATTCAGATCTGATGCTTCAACCCGGTAGTGAACGGGGGAGGACTGGGGTGTGGGTGCGGTGGGGCGTGCAAAAGGCATGGGCGCTTGCAGGTACTGGTGTTGCGATGAGTTCGGCGCATCGCACGGGATAACAACAATGCGCCCATGGGGGACGCGCGGGCGTCAGTTCGTGGCGGGCGATTCCTTGGCCACTTCGGCCAGCCTTTTTTCAACTTCCTGAGCGCCAATGGCACCGGGCACCCGAACGCCATCGGCAAAGATCAATGTGGGCGTGCCGGTAATTTTGTGTTTTTTGCCAAAAGCCAGATTGCGCTGCAGCGCGCTGGTGTCACAGCTGGCGGGGGCGGGAGCCTTGTCTTTGATCATGTAGTCCTGCCACGCCGCAGTTTTGTCCTTGGCACACCAGATGTTGCGAGACTTTTCGGCCGAATCGGGGCTCAGGATGGGGTACAGGAACAGATAGACCGTCACGTTGTCGACGTTCTGAAGGTCACGCTCGAAGCGCTTGCAGTAGCCGCAGTTCGGATCCTCAAACACGGCGACCTTGCGCTTGCCGTCGCCCCGCACTATGGTGAACGCATCCTTGAGGGGCAGGGCCGAAAAATCAACGGCGGTGAGCTTTGCGATGCGGTCTTCCGTCAGGTTGCGCCGCGCCTTGGTGTCGATCAACTCCCCCTGGATCACATAGTTGCCTTTGGCATCGGTGTAGAAAAGATCGGTACCGATTCGCACCTCATACAACCCTTTCATGGGTGTCGGGCGCACTTCGTCGATTTTGTCCATCTGAGGAATGCGCTCGGCCAGCGCCTTGCGGATGTCGGATTCCTGTGCGGTGGCCACAAGGCTCAAAGAGGCGAGGGAGGCGGCAGTCAGCAGGGTGGAAATCAGTTTCATTGTGGTCTCGTTCAATCTATCGGGTGGACGGTGACATGCTGGCGCTACGTGAACTCACTGCATGCCCATGGCTTGGCGCGCTACAAAATTTTTCAGCGGCCCGCTGCGGTCAAAGCCTTTCATTCCCCAATTGCGCAGGGACTGCAAAGGGCCCTCCTGGCGCATAAAAAGTTGCTGCAGGCCGTCCGTCGCCACGCCCATGGCCAGCAGGGCGGCTTTGCGCTCGCGCTCATACCGCCGCAGCAACCGCAAGTCTGCGGGGCTGCGCCAGTAGTCCCGCTGGTGCAGCACATTCGCCAGCGCCTGCGCATCTCCCAGTCCCAGATTCAGCCCTTGGCCTGCCAGGGGATGCACGTTGTGGGCCGCATCGCCCGCCAAAACCCAGCTGCGAGCGCTTTTGCCACCCGATGGCGCTGCTCCGCACCAGCGGTCTGCTCTTGCCAGCTGCAACGGCCAGCGGGCGCGCTCCGCGCACAAGGTCAAAGCGCCCAGCGCTTGGTGGCTTGCGTGCTGCAATTTGTCAGCGAATGCTTCTGGCGAAAGCGCCATCAGCAACTCCGCCTGTTCTTCCATGACGGACCAGACAACCGCCACGGAGTTCCCTAGAGGCCCTTCCAGTGGCAAAAAAGCCAGAATCCCGTCGGCCGAAAACCACTGGCGTGCTGTTTGTCCATGTGGGCGCTCGCAGCACAAGCGCGTGGCAATCGCATGCTGCGCGTACGGTGTCACCGCAAAATTCACGCCGAACTCGGCCCTCGTACTGCTGGCCCGCCCTTCACATACCACCGTCAGAGCCGCTTCAACGGGCGCCTCCACGACTTCTACCTGGGGTTGAAAGCGAACCGCTTCGGCAAGGCGTGATTCCAGGGGCGGTACATCGACGATCCAGGCCAACGCGTCTACCGACTGGGCATCGGCGTCAAAACGCACGACAGCGTCCTGGTCCCCCAGCACCTGCATGTGCTTCACGGCGGTGGCGTGCTCCGCATCGGGCCAACTGCGCAACGACTCCAGCAGGCGGCGTGATGCGGTGTTCAGTGCGTACGCGCGCACATCGGAAATGGCAGAGTTTTGGGGCGAAGCGGCGGGTACCAGGGCCACCTTCAGACGTTCCCGCGCCAGCAGCAGCGCCAGCGTTTTGCCCACGATGCCTGCGCCGCGGATACAAATGTCAAAGTTTTGGGCCATGCAGGGCATTGTAGGAGTGGTCTTTCGCCCCCTTGGGCGCAGGGCAAAATTGCACCCTCGGCCTGTATGGCCCTTTTTGCGGAGCACCTGGCGTGAGTTTCAACCCCGATAGCGATCTGTCCGGCACCATTGCGCGTTTGTTTGTGTACCCCGTCAAGTCCTGTGCTGGGATTGAGGTGCAGCAGGCGTTGTTGACCGAAACCGGCCTGGACCTTGACCGCGCCTGGATGGTTGTGGACGCCCAAGGGGTTTTCCTGACCCAGCGGGCGTTGCCGCGCATGGCCTTGATCCGGCCGCAACTCAAGACGGATGAAATGGTGCTGCGTGCTCCCGGCATGCTGGCGTTGCATGTGGCAATTGATGCGGTCGAGGCGCCTTCCACCGTCACCGTGTGGCGAGACACCGTGCCCGCCTGGGACATGGGCGCTGTGGCCGCGCAGTGGTTTACCGATTTTCTGGGCCAGCCTTGCCGACTGGTTCGTTTTGACCCTGAGCACAGGCGTTTGTCCAGCATGGAGTGGACCGGCGGCGTGGAGGCACCCAACCAGTTTGCGGATGGGTTCCCCATCCTGGTCGCCAGCGAGGCATCCCTGCAAGAACTCAACGGACGGCTGTTGGCCGCAGGGCACGCGGCGGTTGGAATGGAACGATTTCGACCGAATGTGGTGCTGGCCGGTGTGGATGCGCACGACGAAGACCGGGTGGGCCTTGTTCGCGTTGATGGCGGAGACGAAGGTGAATTGCACCTGCAGCCTGTCAAGCCCTGCGCGCGTTGTCCCATCCCCAATATCGACCCCGCAACGGCTCAGATCGACCCCGCAGTGGGCGATGCGCTGCGCACCTACCGCCAGGACAAGCGACTCAATGGCGCCATCACCTTTGGCATGAATGCCATCGTTCTGCAGGGAGCCGGCCAGTTGCTGCGCGTGGGGCAGCGCATCGGTGCCGATTTGCGCTTCGATTGATGCCCGTTAGGGCGCTGATAAAGGGGGTGGCCGCTGGGCCCGTAAAATCGGCGGTTTGTCTCCGAAATCCAGAAAGCCCTGCCATGAGCCTCCAATGCGGCATCGTGGGCCTGCCCAACGTCGGCAAGTCCACCCTTTTCAACGCGCTGACCAAGGCCGGCATCGCCGCCGAGAACTATCCGTTCTGCACCATTGAGCCCAACGTGGGCGTGGTGGAAGTGCCCGACCCCCGCCTCAAGCAACTGGCCGACATCATCTCGCCCGAGCGCATCGTGCCGGCTATCGTCGAGTTTGTGGACATTGCCGGCCTGGTGGCGGGCGCCAGCCAGGGCGAAGGCCTGGGCAACCAGTTCCTTGCCCACATCCGTGAGACCGATGCCATCGTCAACGTGGTGCGCTGCTTTGAAGACGACAACGTAATCCACGTGGCCGGTCGTGTCGACCCGATCTCCGACATCGAAGTCATCCAGACCGAGCTGTGCCTGGCCGACATGGGCACCGTGGACAAGGCCCTCAACCGCTACACCAAGGCTGCCAAGTCGGGCAACGACAAGGACGCTGCCAAGCTCGTGGCGCTGCTCACCCGCATCCAGGCCGCTCTCAACGAAGGCAAGCCCGCCCGCTCGGTGGAGATCACCAAGGAGGAGCAGCCCCTGCTCAAGTCCCTGTGCCTGATCACCGCCAAGCCTGCGATGTTTGTGGGCAATGTGAGTGAAGACGGTTTTGAGAACAACCCATTCCTGGACCGTCTCAAGGAATACGCGGCCAGCCAGAACGCCCCCGTGGTGGCCATCTGCGCCAAGATGGAGGCCGAGATGGCCGAGATGAGCGACGAGGACCGCGACATGTTTCTGGCTGAGATGGGGCAGACCGAGCCCGGCCTGGCCCGGCTGATCCGTGGGGCGTTCAAGCTGCTCGGCCTGCAGACCTATTTCACCGCAGGTGTGAAGGAAGTGCGCGCCTGGACGATCCACATTGGCGACACCGCACCCCAGGCGGCGGGCGTGATTCATGGCGACTTTGAGCGCGGTTTTATCCGTGCGCAGACCATTGCCTTTGACGATTTCATTACGCTCAAGGGCGAGCAGGGCGCCAAGGATGCTGGCAAGATGCGCGCCGAAGGCAAGGAATACGTGGTGAAAGACGGCGACGTGCTGAACTTCCTCTTTAACGTTTGACCTTGTTGGTGCATCCGGTGTGGCGGCGCCGGGCACACATATTGCAATCCCTGGCAACCTCCGGTTGACCAGGGATTTTTTTGATCTGTCGCAGGTTCTGCGCAGATTCTGCGCAGGTTGTGGCTGTGGCATGGGCCAGGCGCGGCTAACCTAACTGCGCCGCGCAACGACGCTTTTCTGCGCGCTACTGGAAAACACGGAGAGTGATCGCGTCAGTTCTCCGTAAGATGCGCGGGTTTGTCTGTAAGGGGCTACCGCAACCTGTTGCAGTCCGTTTCGGTAAACAGTCACCCGCACCAACCCAGGCCACAGCCTGCTTCCCTATGCTCTTCGGACGCAAGAATCCCTTCTCGGCTACGGACGCCTTTCCCTTGTCCGACGCCGTCATGGAGTTCGATGATTCGTCTTCGGCCATGGTGCGCCCTGCACGGCGTGCACTGGATGGGTTTGGCGCGCGTCCGCATCCCAGCACGCGCCAGCAGTGGCTGGCTGCGGGCGCGCTGATCAGCCTTTACACCGTCGCGCTTTTGGTTTTCTGGGGCCTGGGCATGGTGGATGCCGATACCGTGGGCGTGCTTGCGGCCATGATCGCGGCGGGCTGCGCAGTGTTCTGGCTGGTGTTGTACTCCGGCGCCGTGCAAAGGATCAGGCAGCGGACCCTGAAGCTGGCGATTGTGACAACGGCACTGGTCTGCATGTTGGGGATCTTCTACCTGGCCCCGGTTACGCAGATTTTGCTGACACCTTTTGCGTTTGTCGCGATCGCCTACGGCATTTTTACGGTGCCCCGGCGCACGTGCCTGGCGTTGGCCACTGGCGTGATGTTTGCGTATGCCCTCATCGTGTGGCTGCACTATGCGCAGCAGCAAAACGGCGCCTTGCTGCGGCTGGAGTTGATGCACCTGCTGGCCCTGCTGGTGTCGCTACCTGCCTTCATTGTGCTGATGGGCAAGGTCCAGCGCTTGTACCGCAGCCTGTATCAGGCCAGCCGCAAGATCAAGAACATCCAGGAAGACGCCCAGCGCGACACCTTGGTGGGCTGTTTCAACCGGCGGTATGTGCTGGCCGCGCTGGAAGAGCAAAAGCAGCTGGCCGACGAAAGCGGCATTCCGCTGTGCCTGGCCGTACTCGACCTGGACCACTTCAAGCGCATCAACGACGAACTGGGCCACCTGGGTGGCGACGAGGTGCTGCGCACCTTTTCGCGCATCGCACAGCAGGGTGTGCGGGGCGGCGATGTTTTTGGGCGGTATGGGGGCGAGGAGTTTTTGCTGATCTTCCCGGGCACCTCGCTGCTGCCCGCGCTCAATACTTGCGAACGCATTCGGGCCCAGGTGGAAACGTACGCCTGGACCGGGCTTCTCAAGGGGCGCGTCACCGTGTCGATTGGTGTGACGCAATATGTTCTGGGGGAGTCCGTGCTGGAGTTCTTCAGCCGTGCGGATACCGCGATGTATATGGCCAAAGAAGGTGGGCGCAACCAGGTGGTGGTGGAAGAGCCGATTTCCAAAGACGACTCCCAGCACTCTGAACCCAGCGCGCACGCGTTTTTGTAGTGTCCACTGCGTGTGCCGCCATTGCGGAGCGGGTCTGGAATTGACCGGCGGCGACTACACCGCCAGATGCCCTGGCATGAAGTACAGCAGCACACTGGTCATGATGAGGTAGCGAAAGAACTTGCCGACCGCCATATAGGCCAGGCAGGGCCAAAACGGCAACTTCAGCCAGCCAGCGACGGCGCACAGCGGGTCGCCCACCACGGGCAGCCAGCTGAGCAGGCAGGCTTTGGCACCAAAGCGTTCCAGCCATTTCAGTGCCCGCACATCGGTGTGGTAGCCGCGGGCCTTGTCCACCACCTTGTGTGCGCCCAGGCCCATCCACCAGCTCACGCCACCACCCAGGGTATTGCCCACCGTGGCCACCAAGATAGCGGGCCAGAACATTTCGGGGTTGATCTTGATGAGCCCGAACACGGCGGGCTCAGACCCCAGCGGCAGCAGCGTGGCCGAGACGAATGACACGACAAAAACCGTGCTCAGGCCAAATTGCGGCAGCGCCAGCCATGCCAGCAACTGGTGCATCCATATTTCCCAGATTTCCATATGCACAGAGTTTAGGCCGGGCGCGAATGCGCCTCGGGTGCAGAGGGTACTGTCCTACGCTGGTCTGCGGCATGGACGCATGGTGGGGCGCAAAGGCCGTTTGTATCGTGAAGCAACAGTAGCCCTGCACGTCACCAACGGGGGGACCCCATGCAAATTGCCCCTCAGAGTTCCATGCCAGAACGCGCCCTGCGCGCAGAACGCCTCGCAGCTGTGCGGGCGCCTCTCTCCGCTCGCGGAGGGGCCGTATTGGTGGCGCTGTTGCTGGCCGCGTGTGTACACAGCCCGCATGCGGCCGTGCCTGCGGCGGATGTCGATGTTGCGCACTACACGGTGGTGGGTACAGCTGCGTGCCACGAGACCCCAGCCGCCCGCAGCGCCTTGCTGAACATATCCCAGGAGCTGCAGGCCCAGGGCATGGCGATGAAAGCCACTTGCCAGCCCGGCAGCGGCGGGTGGGTGGTGCAGGTGCGCGTCATGGATGGCGTCAAAGCCAGCCAGGTCGTGCGCGGCCCTTTGGCTGACGGGCATGACGTGGACATGGGTACCCCCGCTGGCGTGCCACTGGCGGGGGCCTCAGCGGCATCCAAGGGCTTTTCGCCTGACGTGCAGCACAACCGCCAGTGGCTGCACGCGCTGATGGCGCGCCACCATTTCGACAATTTGCCGGATGCCTGGTGGCACTTTGCCCAGCGCGGCGCTGCGTCCCGGGACACGCAAACGGATCTGGCCGCGCGTTGATCCGCCGTTAAAGCGGCGGGCAGCGGGCGTGGTGGCGTAGGGCCGTTGTCGGGCTTGTCTGGCGCGCTCGATATGGCGCAAAACACGGCTGCAATTCATTTCAACTGCTGAAATTTTGAGCAGGTACAATCCTGCCTCCTTTTTCAGCAATCGCTGCTGCCCCCATCCCGCCCCCTCCCATGCACATCGGCCACATTCCTTTGGCGAACCGGCTGTTCGTCGCCCCGATGGCGGGCGTCACCGACCGGCCGTTTCGCCAGCTGTGCAAGGCGCTGGGCGCGGGGTACGCAGTCAGCGAGATGGTGACCTCGCGCAAGGACCTGTGGAACAGCCTCAAGACCTCGCGCCGGGCCAACCATGACGGGGAGCCGGGGCCCATTGCCGTGCAAATCGCCGGCACCGATGCGCCGATGATGGCCGAGGCTGCGGTCTACAACGTGGAACGCGGCGCGCAGATCATCGACATCAACATGGGCTGCCCCGCCAAGAAGGTGTGCAACAAGTGGGCAGGTTCTGCGCTGATGCAGAACGAGGCCCTGGCGGTGGAAATTGCCGAGGCCGTGGTGCAGGCCTGTGCGCCCTTCAACGTGCCCGTCACGCTGAAGATGCGCACCGGCTGGTGCCAGGAGCACAAGAATGCCGTGCAACTCGCGCGCCAGTTCGAGGCTGTGGGCATTCAGATGCTCACGGTGCACGGCCGCACGCGCGAGCAGGGCTACAAAGGCTTTGCAGAGTACGACACCATCGCCGCCGTCAAGGCGGCAGTCAAGGTGCCCGTGGTGGCCAACGGCGACATCACTTCGCCCGAAAAGGCGCGCGATGTGCTGGCTGCCACTGGTGCCGACGCGATCATGATCGGCCGCGCCGCCCAGGGTCGGCCGTGGATCTTTCGCGAGATCGGTCACTATCTGGCCACGGGCGAACACCTGGCGCCACCGCTGGTGGCCGAGGTGCGGCGCCTGCTGCTGGACCACCTGCACGACCACTACAGCCTGTACGGCGAGCTGACCGGGGTGCGCAGTGCACGCAAGCACATTGCGTGGTACCTGCGCGCGCTGCCGGGCGGCGAGGCCCTGCGGGCACACATCAACACGATCGAAGACTGCACCACGCAGTGGCAGGCCGTGGCCGACTATCTGGATGCCCTGGGGCAACAGATGGACCGGATGCCGGTGGCCACCGACGTGGGCGCAAACACAGAAGAACAAGAGGGATTGGCTGCATGAGCAAGAAACACATAGAAGAATGCGTGCGCGAGAGCCTGCAAGGCTACTTTCGCGACCTGGGCGGCGAGACGCCTGACGGCATGTACGACATGCTGGTGCGCGTGGTCGAAAAGCCGCTGCTCGAAGTGGTGATGACCCAGGCCGACAACAACCAGTCGCGTGCCGCCGAATGGCTGGGCCTGAACCGCAACACGCTGCGCAAGAAGCTGGTCGAGCACAAGCTGCTGTAAGAGGCTGAGAGTCTTTTGTCCGAACCCGCCATGCACGCCAAAACACTCCGGCTCGTCGTTGCAAATGCTCGCCATAGCCCGAGCTATGACTGTGCTTTGCGCCTAGACCCGAAGCGTTTTCGCGCGCCTTTCGGGCTCGGCAAAAAAACTCTCAGCCTCTGACTGCACTGAAACCCATATAGCTACAAAATTTATAGCTGCTAGCGCTTGATGGATAAGCGCTAGAGCCTGTTTTTATTCAAACTCTCCCCACCCACACCATGAACGCACTCCTTTCCGTCTCCGACAAGACCGGCATCGTCGAATTTGCACAGGCGCTGCATGCGCTGGGCATCAAGCTCTTGTCCACCGGCGGCACCGCCAAGCTGCTGGCCGACAAGGGCCTGCCCGTCACCGAAGTGGCCGAGGTCACCCAGTTCCCCGAAATGCTGGACGGCCGCGTGAAGACGCTGCACCCCAAGGTGCACGGCGGCCTGCTGGCGCGCCGCGAGCTGCCCGAACACATGGCGGCCTTGAAGGAACACAGCATCGACACTATCGACCTGCTCGTCGTCAACCTCTACCCCTTTGAAGCCACCGTGGCCAAGGCCGGCTGCACGCTGGCCGATGCCATCGAGAACATCGACATCGGCGGCCCCGCCATGGTGCGCAGCGCCGCCAAGAACTGGAAGGACGTGGGCGTGATCACCTCGGCCGACCAGTACGAGGCCGTGCTGGCCGAACTGAAGGCGGGCGGCAAGCTCTCCGACAAGCTGCGCTTTGCGCTGTCGGTGGCGGCGTTCAACCGCATCGCGCAGTACGACGGCGCCATCAGCGACTATCTTTCGTCGGTCACATTCGAAGAAGAAAAACTGTCGGAAACCTATGTGCCCACGCGCTCGCAGTTTGCGGGCCAGAGCAACGGCATCTTCACCAAGGTGCAGGACCTGCGCTACGGCGAAAACAGCCACCAGCAGGCCGCGCTGTACCGCGACCTGTACCCCGCGCCCGGCTCACTGGTCACGGGCGTGCAGCTGCAGGGCAAGGAACTGAGCTACAACAACATTGCCGACGCCGATGCGGCATGGGAATGTGTCAAGAGCTTTGAAGCCGCCGCCTGCGTGATCGTCAAGCACGCAAACCCCTGCGGCGTGGCGGTGGGCCTGGACGCGCTGAGTTCATACAGCAAGGCCTTCCAGACCGACCCCACCAGCGCCTTTGGCGGCATCATCGCCTTCAATCGCGTGGTGGACGGCCAGGCCGCAGCACAGGTCAGCAAGCAGTTTGTCGAAGTGCTGATGGCCCCCGACTTCACGGCCGAGGCGCTGGAGATTTTCAAAGCCAAGGCCAATGTGCGCCTGCTCAAGATCGCCTTGCCATCGCATAGTGGCAAGACGGATTGGGAACGCGGCCGCAACGCCATGGACGCCAAGCGCATCGGCTCGGGCCTGCTGCTGCAGACCGCCGACAACCATGAGCTGTCGCTCATCGACCTCAAGGTCGTGACCAAGAAGCAGCCGACGCTGGAAGAAATGGAAGACCTGCTGTTCGCCTGGAAGGTCGCCAAATACGTCAAGAGCAACGCCATCGTCTTCTGCAAGGGCGGCATGACCATGGGCGTCGGCGCCGGCCAGATGAGCCGCCTGGACTCGGCCCGCATTGCCAGCATCAAGGCGGGCCATGCAGGCCTCACGCTGCAAGGCACCGTGGTCGCCAGCGACGCGTTCTTCCCCTTCCGCGACGGCCTCGATGTGGTGGTCGATGCAGGCGCCACCTGCGTTATTCAACCCGGCGGCTCGATGCGCGACAACGAAGTGATTGACGCAGCGAATGAGCGTGGCGTGGCCATGGTGTTCAGCGGTGTGCGCCACTTCCGCCATTGATCATCAAGATGCGATGGGCTTGGCCATGCAGCGCCTGTTGCAGTGCAGCCCGTTGAGGCGATGCGATGACCCCACCTCCTTTTAACGACGAGCCCGACACGCGCCGCCCGCGCTGGGTGGCGTGGGCCATTGGCGTGGTGGCAGTTTGCATCGCGTTGGGCATGTTGAACCTGGCCTGGCTCATGCTTGCCGGGGCGCTCGGGCCCACGGTCGAAAAGGACACTGCTGCACCCACTGAAACGGCGAGCGCACCTGCACCTGCCACCACGGCGGCGTTGCCGTTGCCTGCAACCGCTAGCAGCTGCTTGCGTTGCCATGGTGTTGAACGTCCTTATGTCGGGCCCGCCTTCATCAGCATTGCCGAACGCTACCGTGACCGGGCGGACGCGCACCCCTATCTGGCAGGCAAGATCGTGAATGGGAGCGTGGGCGAGTGGGGTCGCGTCATCATGCCGCGCCAGGTAGGCATTACCGACGCGACGGCGCGTGATCTGGCCGCCTGGATCATGCAGCTTGCGCCGCCTGCTGCGTCTGGTGCGCCAGGCGACTCCCAAAACAGCCCTGCCAACGGCGCTGCAGCGCGTTAGCTCGCGTGGCCACTCATTGACTGCGCGGGCAAGGCTGTTTCAGATGGGCTTCGCTGGGAGGATTTGAAGCGTTTTCAGGCGCTAGCGCTTGTGTATAAAGCGCTAGCAGCTATGGTTTTTGATGTATCTGTGGCTGCAGCGGCTGCTCGCCTCAGCGGGTTGCAGCCTCCGCAAAGTCCAGTGGCAGCCCCACGTAGTTTTCCGCCAGCGAGGTCGATGCCGCGCGGGAATTCACAAGGTAGTCCAGTTCCGCCTCCTGCATCTTCTGGCCGAACTCGCCCGTATCGGGGAAGCGGTGCATCAGCGAGGTGAACCACCACGAGAAGCGCTCTGCGCGCCACACGCGGCGCAGGCAGCGGTCGGAGTAGGTGTCGATACCGGCGCTGGACTTGTCGCGGTAGTAATCGGCAAACGCGTTCCACAGATAACCCACGTCGCTGGCGGCCAGGTTCAGCCCCTTGGCGCCGGTGGGCGGCACGATGTGGGCAGCGTCGCCCGCGAGGAACAGGCGGCCAAAGCGCATGGGCTCGGCCACAAAGCTGCGCAGCGGGGCGATGCTCATCTCCAGCGCGGGGCCGGTCACCAGGTTGGCGCGCGCCTCGGGGTCCAGGCGTTCACCCAGCTCGGTCCAGAAGCGGTCCAGGCTCCATTGCTCCACCGTGTCGGTCGATGGCACCTGCAGGTAGTAGCGGCTGCGCGTGTGGCTGCGCATGCTGCACAGCGCAAAGCCGCGCTCGGTGTTGGCGTAAATCAGCTCGTGCGACACCGGCGGCACATCGGCCAGCACGCCCACCCAGCCAAACGGGTAGACGCGTTCATAGGTCTGCAGCGCATCGGCGGGCACGCTGGCGCGGCACACGCCGTGGTAGCCATCGCAGCCTGCGATGAAGTCGCAAGTCAGGGTGTGCGTCTGTCCATCTTTCTCGTACGTCACGCGGGGTTGCTGGCCATCAAAGTCGTGCACGCTCACGTTTTGCGCGCCGTACACCGTGGTCAGGCCTGCGGCAATGCGTGCTTCCATCAGGTCGCGGGTCACTTCGGTCTGGCCGTACACCGTCACGCGGCTGCCGCCAGTCAGCGCGTGCAGGTCGATGCGGTGGCGCGCGCCCTTGAACAATAGTTCGATCCCATCGTGTGGCAGGCCTTCAGCCTGTGCGCGGGCGCTCACACCCGCCTGGTCCAGCAAGTCCATGCTGACCTGCTCCAGCACGCCGGCACGGATGCGGCCGAGCACGTAGTCAGGGCTGCGCTGTTCGATGATGACGGCGTCAACGCCGGATTTGTAAAGCAACTGGCCCAGCAGCAGCCCTGCGGGGCCTGCGCCAATGATGGCAACCTGTGTACGCATGTCTCTGTACCTCGTTATGGATCGTCGGATGACCGGGAAAACAACCAGGCTGAGCGTAGGTGCCAGGGCGCCCGCAAGCCAGAGGCTGCAGGGGATTGCGTGCGATTGACAAGTGGCTTGTGCGATCATCGCGCAGTTATTGATATGCGTCATGTGCCGCGCTGCAGGTTCGCAGCCCCGCATCAGACGCAACAACCCCATGACCACCGTCCCGATTGCAAAGTCCGATCTCATCGAAGGCATGGCCAAGGGCATGGCCGTGCTGGAGAGTTTTGACACCGAGCGCCAGCGCCTGAACGCCTCGCTGGCCGCGCAGCGCACGGGCCTCACGCGCGCCGCCGCGCGCAGACACCTGCTGACGCTGGCGCACCTGGGGTATCTGGAGACGGACGGCAGCTACTTCTGGCTGGCGCCCAAGGTGCTGCGGTTTTCAGGCAGCTACCTCGCGTCGGCCCGGCTGCCGCGCGTGTTGCAGCCCACGCTGAACCGGCTGGCCGCGCAGACGCAGCAGTCCTTCTCGGCGGTGGTGCTGGATGGGGATGAAGTGGTGATCGTGGCGCGCAGCGGGGTGTACGGCGCGCCCTCACGCACCATGGCCTATGGTCTGCACCTGGGCGCGCGCTTGCCCGCGCACCCTACATCCACGGGCCGGGTGCTGCTGGCGGCGCTGCCTGCCGCGCAGTTCTCAGCATGGCTCAAGACCTGCACGCTGCAACGGCTGACGCCGCACACCATCACGCAACTGGGGGCGCTGCGCAAGGTGGTGGCCCAGGCCCGGCGCGACGATTGTTGTCTGGCAGTGGAAGAGCACGAGCTCGGTGTGCACGCGCTGGCGGTGCCGCTGCGCAATCTGCAAGGCCAGACGGTCGCTGCGCTCAATGTGGTGGCGTCGCCCCAGCAGGTACTGGCACAGACGCTTCAGCGCGACATGCTGCCGCTGCTGCAGGAAGCCGCCCGCGAGTTGCGGGGGCTGCTGTGACGTTTACAGGGGAGCTGGAGCGCTGAAATATCAGTCAAAATGGTCGCTAGCGCTTGATGGTAAAGCGCTGTCAGCTATTATTTTGATAGTTCTTTGAACACTTCGCGTGCGGCTGCCACGGTGGTGGCAATGTCGTCGGCGGTGTGGGCAGCGCTGACAAAACCTGCCTCGTACAGCGCAGGCGCTATATAAATACCGCGGTCCAGCAGGCCGTGGAACAGCTGGTTAAAACGCGCGCTGTCGGTTTTGAGCACCTGGGCGTAGTTCCGGGGCAGCTCGGGCAGCAGGAAGAAGCCAAACATGCCGCCTTCGCAATCGGCGCTGAAGGGCACGCCTTCGGCGGCGGCCGCAGCGGCCAGCCCATCGACCAGCGAACGTGTGGTGGCGGACAGCGCGTCGAAGAAGCCGGGTTTCCTGATTTCGCGCAGCGTGGCCAGCCCGCAGGCCGTGGCCACGGGGTTACCCGACAGTGTCCCGGCCTGGTACACGGCACCCAGCGGCGCCAGGTTTTCCATGATGGCGCGCGGGCCGCCAAAGGCCGCCAGGGGCATGCCACCGCCAATCACCTTGCCCAGCACCGTGATGTCGGGCTTGAAGCCCGGGATGCTTTTGGCATACACACTTTGCGCGCTGCCCAAGGCCACGCGGAAACCCGTCATCACTTCGTCGAAAACCAGCAGCGCGCCGTATTCGGTGCACAGCTCGCGGCAGCGCTTCATGAACGGAACGCTGGCGCGCACCAGGTTCATGTTGCCCGCAATCGGCTCGATCATCACGCAGGCCAGTTCCTTGCCATGCAGTGCGAAGGCTTCTTCCAGCTGGGCGACGTTGTTGTATTCGAGCACCAGCGTGTGCTGCACCACTTCGGGCGGCACGCCTGCACTGGTGGCGTTGCCAAACGTGGCCAAGCCGGAGCCCGCCTTGACCAGCAACGAATCAGCATGGCCGTGGTAGCAGCCTTCGAACTTGATGAACTTGGCTCGTCCGGTGGCGCCCCGGGCCAGGCGAATCGCGCTCATGCCCGCTTCGGTGCCGGAGCTGACAAGGCGAATCATCTGCATCGATGGCACGAGGCTCAGGATTTCTTCGGCCAGCTCTACCTCGCGTTCGGTGGGCGCGCCAAAGCTGAAGCCTTCGAGTGCTGCCTTTTGCACCGCTTCGAGCACGGCAGGGTGGCCGTGGCCCAGGATCATCGGGCCCCAAGAGCCGATGTAGTCAATAAAGCGCTGGTCGTTGGCGTCCCAGAAGTAAGCGCCTTTTGCACGCTTCACAAAACGCGGCGTGCCGCCCACGGCCTTGAAGGCTCGCACGGGAGAGTTCACGCCGCCGGGTATGAGCGCCTTGGCGCGTTCGAACAGGGGGATGTTGAGATCAGTGCTTGGTGTCATGGGGTGGCATTACAAAACCCTCAAGGGCTTGGGCTTCGTCAATCGTGTGTTCTTCTTCGTCGGCCTCGTCCTCATCGGGCAGTGCCCAGAACATGCGGTCGGGCACGATGTGGCCCATTCCGGGGCGAAAACCGGCGTCCAGGCAGCGGTCGAGGTAACCCAGGGCTTCACTGGCGGCTTCGCCCAGGTCATTGCCGCTGGCCACCAAGGCGGTGAGCGCAGCCGACAGTGTGTCGCCCGCGCCAGAAAACGTGGCGTCGAAGAGTTCAAACTTGCCGCTGCCAATGACGGTCTGGGGTGACGCGAGCACGTTCTCGACAAACTGCTCAGGAAGAGGGATGCCCGTGACCAGTGTGTAGGGCACACCCATGTCGGACGCGGCCCGGGCGATGTCGCGGGCGGAGGGGCTGCGGTCGCTGGTCCAGTCGGGCAACAGCCAGCGCCACAGCGTACTGTGGTTTCCAACCAACACCGAGGTCTGCGGTAACAACAATTCGCGAAAGGCGTCGAGGTACTCGTCGATCAGATCTTCACGCCACCAGGACAGGTTTGGCATGTAGGCTATCACTGGCACTTCGTCATAGTCTGTAGTTATCTCGGCAATGGTGCTGATGTTCTCGGGGCTGCCCACAAACCCGATCTTGATCGCCTGGACCGGAAGGTCCTCCAGCACTGCCCGGGCTTGCTCGGCCACGGCCTCGTCGTCAAAGCTGAAGTGATCAAAAATCTCAGCGGTGTCGCGGGCGTAGGCGCCGGTGACGACCGCAATCGGGTGTCCTCCAACCGACGCGATGGTGGTGATGTCGGCGGTCAGGCCACCTGCTCCACTAGGGTCGCTGGCGTTGAAGACCAGAACGCAAGCCGGGCTTGCATCCTCCGCGTTTTCATCGTCGATGTCGGTGATTTCTGGAGGGGGGAGGGGGGCTTTGGTGGTCATGGACCAGTTCCTGCTGGATGGGTGGCACAGAAGCTGCAGGCCGCTGAGATGACTAGATACAATCGTTGCATTCTATGTGAAGGCCCTTTAAGCTGTGATCGACTCTAAAACTTGGATGTGCTTGATTTGCGGTTGGATTTATGACGAGGCCGAGGGTTCACCTGAGCACGGCATTGCACCCAACACCCCATGGGATCAGGTCCCAATGAATTGGACCTGCCCAGAATGTGGCGCCCGCAAGGAAGATTTCGAGATGGTTCAGATTTGAGACGCACCAGCATCATGGACTGCTGCGTTGTTTATTTTTCCATCGGGAGCAGTAACAATTGACTACAACAGGCGCATCTTTCAAAGTGCTCGTGGTGGATGACAGCAACACTATCCGTCGAAGCGCCGAGATTTTTCTCAAGCAGGGGGGGCACGAAGTCTTGTTGGCCGACGATGGCTTTGACGCTTTGGCCAAAGTCAATGATTACCAGCCACAGCTGATTTTCTGCGACATCCTCATGCCCAAGCTCGACGGGTACCAGACCTGCGCCATCATCAAGCGCAATGCCCGCTTTGCAGATACTCCGGTGGTCATGCTGTCCTCCAAGGACGGTGTGTTCGATAAAGCGCGCGGGCGCATGGTCGGCTGCCAGGAATATCTCACCAAACCGTTTACCAAAGACCAGCTGTTGCAAGCCGTGCAGCAGTTTGGCAATGCCCAACAAGGAGCGATGTAATGCCCATCCAGAAAGTGCTGGTCGTCGACGACTCGAAGACCGAGTTGATGTTTTTGACCGACCTGCTTCAGAAAAAAGGCATGCAGGTGCGTACGGCAGAAAATGCCGATGAAGCTTTTCGCCGCCTTGCCGAAGAAAAGCCCGATCTGATTTTGATGGACGTGGTGATGCCGGGCCAAAATGGCTTTCAACTGACCCGCGCTATTACCCGTGATCCGCTGTATGCCGATGTGCCCATCATTATGTGCACCAGCAAGAATCAGGAAACAGATCGCGTCTGGGGTATGCGCCAGGGTGCTCGCGGCTACATCACCAAGCCGGTCGATCCCGCTGAGCTGCAGGCCAAAATTGACGCTCTGAACTGAGGCTGCGACGCGTTCATGGCCAACCGCGAAGCCCTTCGAGAGCTCCAGACCCGACTTGCCAGCCGCCTGCAGGCTGCTAGAACCGAAGGTACGTCTGTTTCGTCCTGGCTGGCTGTAGAGTCTGCCGGGGCTTTCTATTTGCTGCCATTGGGCCAATCGGGGGAAATATTCCCCTGGGTGCCTGTGCAGGCGGTGCCTTACACCCAGAGCTGGTTCTTGGGCGTCGCCAACCTGCGCGGCGGGCTCGTGGGTGTGGTGGACCTGGCGGGCCTGATGGGCGTTGCGAACACGCGCACCGACCAGGCACTGGCTGAAACCAGCCTGCTGTCCTTTAATGCGGCGCTGGAAGTGAATGCCGCATTGCTGGTGGACCGCCTGGCGGGGCTGCGGGGTACGGATGCGTTTGTCACGTCCGAGCCGCCCGCTGAAGACTCGCCCGGGTTCTTTGGAACCACCTACATCGATTCCAGCGGCACCCGCTGGCAGGAGCTGAACTTGCAGATCCTGTCCCAACATCCCGCTTTCCTGAGCATTAGTGCTTGAGTTTTTCTGTAAGGCTGCACCATGTCCGTCGTCAATCAATTTGGAAAACTGTTCAACCGGAAACCCGGCTCGTCGGATGCCGGCGCGACTGTAGGCACTGCCGATGACGGGCGTGATCTTCTGGCCACGGGTTCGCTCGATGGGGGCTACCAGGCCGACGCCATGAACAGCGTGCAGGGTGACCCGGATGGTTACTCGCCCGAACTCTCATCACCCGACTCGGATGAAGACCTGATTTCGCTGCCGCTTCTGGGTAGCGCGACTGCTGCGGGTCATCAGCGGCGTTTGTTGGGATTGCTGGCCGTGGGCCTGTTGGTGCTGGGTGCCATCGCTTATTGGGTGCTGCTGCAGGCAGACCGCTCTGCACAGCAACTCGCGGCTACTGGCCAATCGCTGATGCAGTCGCAGCGACTCGCGAAGTCGGTGTCTCAGGCGCTGGTGGGTAGCCCGCAGGCTTTCCCCGACGTTGTGGAAAGTTCCGGCGTGCTGGCGCGAAACGTGCGTGCGCTCAATGCGGGTGACGACGAACTGGGCGTGCAGTCCCTGGGCGAGCCTTTCAAGCCCGATCTGGAAGCCGTGAACCCGCTGATGGAGCGCGCCGAGCGCAACGCCAGCGTGGTGATGGGCCAGCAAAAAATTCTGACCCAGGTGGGCGACGCTCTGCGCACGATCAACCGCCAGTCGTCTGACCTGCTCGAAATTGCCGAGACCGTGTCCTCGCTCAAGCTGCAGCAGAACGCCCCGGCCGCAGAAATTTCGGCAGCTGGCCAGCTTGTGATGTTGACCCAGCGCATTGGTAAGTCGGCCAACGAATTCCAGACCATGGAAGGCGTGAGCCCGGAAGCCGTGTTCCTGCTGGGCAAGGACTTGAACTCTTTCAAGGAAATTGCGCAGGGTCTGCTGGATGGCAGCCCCGAGTTGCGCCTGACGGCCACCAAGGATGCGCAGACCCGCGAGCAGCTGGAAGCACTGGTGAAGCTCTATGAACAAACCCGTACCCAGGCTAGCGCCATTTTGGGCAACCTCCAGGGTTTGGTGTCCGCCCGCGAAGCGCAATCTGCGATCATTGCCGACAGCGAACCGCTGCGTCGCCAGCTGGAAGGTCTGCAGTCCAAGCTGTCTGCCCAAACGGGTCTGGGCGGTGGTCAGGTCGCAGCCTTGGCGCTTGCCGGTTTGTTTGTGGTCTTGTGCGGCATCGGTATCTCGCGTGTCCAGCTGCTTGACAGCCGGGGTCGCCAAGCCAACGCTGAAATGCAGCAAAAGGACGCCAAGCGCCAGGAGCAGGAAGCCAAGCGCGTGAACGACGCCAACCAGGCCGCCATTTTGCGTTTGATGAACGAACTGCAATCGGTCGCTGAAGGTGACTTGACGCAAGAAGCCACGGTGACCGAGGACATCACGGGTGCTATTGCTGACTCGGTGAACTACACGGTGGAAGAGTTGCGACAACTGGTAGGCAGCGTGCAGAACACGGCCACACGCGTTGCACAGACGACGGCCCAGGTGGACAGCACGTCGACCGAGCTGCTCGCGGCTTCGACCGAACAGCTGCGCGAAATTCGCGAAACCGGCCGTTCCGTTCTCGACATGGCGACCCGAATCAACGAGGTCTCTACCCAAGCGCAAGAGTCCGCCACGGTGGCCCGCCAGTCGCTGCAAGCTGCTGACTCCGGTCTGCAAGCTGTGCAAAACGCCATCGGCGGTATGAACTCCATCCGCGACCAGATCCAGGACACCTCCAAGCGCATCAAGCGCCTTGGCGAATCGTCGCAGGAGATCGGTGAAATCACCGAGCTGATTTCTGACATTACCGAACAGACGAACGTTTTGGCTCTGAACGCTGCCATTCAGGCGGCATCCGCCGGTGAAGCCGGTCGCGGCTTCTCGGTGGTGGCGGAAGAAGTGCAGCGGCTGGCTGAACGCTCCGCAGATGCGACGCGCCAGATTTCTGCGCTGGTGAAAGCCATTCAGACCGACACCCAGGATGCCGTGGCCGCTATGGAGCGATCCACGCAAGGGGTGGTGGAAGGGGCACGACTGTCCGATAGCGCGGGTACCGCACTGTCCGAGATTGACCGTGTGTCGCGCCGCCTTGCTGAACTGATTGAGCAGATTTCTTCGTCGACTTCCCGGGAAGCTGTGTTGGCCAATGAAGTGGCCGACAACATCCAGCACATTTTTGCGGTGACCGAGCAGACGGGTGAAGGTACCCGTTCCACAGCGCAGCAGGTGCGCGAGCTCTCGCACATGGCCGAAGAACTGCGCCAATCGGTGGCACGGTTCAAGATCGCCTGACGTAGTCATCAACCAGCTGGCTCATTGCAGCCGGGGACGAATCCATGTCATCTATTGATGTCAACAATGCACCGGCGGCGGATGGGACCCAGGGAGATCACGACCTGGGCCCATTGGCCTGGGTGCTTGACGAACTGCGCAAATCGCTGGACGGCGCTGTCAAAGCCATGCGCCGCTTCGTGCGTGACGCCGAAGCCGCGCGTGAATCCGATCTGGCCTCTCTGGACGCGGGTCCTTTGCGCATCGCTCGCCAGCAGCTCCATCAGGCTTGCGGGGCGCTTGAAATGGTAGGCATGGGCCCGCCTGCGCTGGTCCTGCGGTCCATGGAGTCGGCTGTTCAAAAGTTTGTGCAGCGCCCGGAAACCTGCAGCGATGAAGCTGCCGCGATCATTGAGCGCGCCAGTTTTGCGCTGATCGAGTATCTGGAGACCGTGCTGGCGGGCAAGGCGATTTCGCCGGTGGCGCTGTTTCCTCAGTACCGCGACGCACAGGCATTGGCTGGCGCCGAGCGCGTACATCCAGCCGACCTGTGGCCGGTGGAGCGCCGCTTTCGAGAACCAGAAGGCACTATCGCTGCTACGCCGCTGCCTTATGGGCCAGAGGCCCGTGCTCGGCTGGATTCTGCGGTCCTGAGGATCGTCAAGTCCGGCGACCTGAGGGCCGCCCGCAGCCTGCGCGATACCTGTCTTCGTTTTGTCGCTGCACAGCCAGATCGCCAGTCGCGCGCCTTCTGGAAGATTTGCGCCGGTTTTTTCGAAGCGTTCGGTGCGGGGTTGCTGCCTGCCGATGTGTACGTTAAGCGCGTGGCATCTCGCGTTCTGATGCAGTACGCGACCCTTGCCAAGGGCGACACGACCATTGCCGACCGTCTGGTCCAGGATCTGTTGTTCTTCTGCTCGCAGGCCAAGCCTGCCGAGTCGCCAGACGAGCCTTTGCCTTCGCTGCTCGCGGTGCGCCAGGCGTTTGCCCTGGATCGCTTCAAGCCCGTAGATTATGAAACGACCCGTTTTGGTCGATTCGACCCCGCATTGCTCACACAAGCCCGCAAGCGCATCGCGTCGGCAACTGAAACCTGGTCGGCTTTGGCCGGCGGGGACCGCAACAAACTCAAGCCGGCGGCCGATCAGTTCAGTCTGGTGTGCGACTCCCTGCGCAAGTTGCACCCTGGTAGCGAAAGTCTTGCGCAGGCGCTGACCCGTGCGCTGGACGCGACCACCCGGTCGGGTGAGCCTCCGACCGCCGCCTTGGCCATGGAGGTGGCCACGTCGGTGTTGTACCTGCAGGCTGCTTTTGAAGAGCTGGATGCCGCCGATGAGCAGATGGAGGCCCGTGCGGCACGTCTGGCTGAGCGTCTGGACGCGGTGGGTGCAGGCGCAGAACCTGAGCCCCTCGAACAGTGGATGGAAGAGCTGTACCGTCGCGTCAGCGATAACCAGACCATGGGCAGCGTGGTCGACGAACTTCGCGCGACCCTCGGTGAAGCAGAAAAGTCTCTGGATCAGTTTTTCCGCAATCCCCAGGACACCGCTGTTCTTGCCACGGTGCCGGGGCACTTGGCCCAAATGCGCGGTGTGCTGTCGGTGTTGGGGCTTGATCAGGCGTCGCTTGCCGTGATACGCATGCGCGACACAGTGGAGCGCCTGCTGATCAACGAAATCCCCGAGGAAGAACGACAGGCTGCTTTTGAGAAGCTGGGCAACAGCCTCGGCGCGCTCGGATTCCTGATCGACATGCTCAGCTACCAGCGCACCATGGCGCGCAAGCTGTTTGTATACGACGAAGAGCTGGGTGAGTTGCGCATCTTGATGGGCAAGACACGCTCGCGCGCCGCCGATGCGGCGGAGGACACTTCCACCAAGCTCGACGAGCGTGCGGCCGTGCCATTGCCAGATGTGGTGCCACGCTTCCCGGCGCCGGAACCTGTCAGCGAACCCACCGATTTCGCGCCGTTCCCGGATTTCCCTCCTGCAGCCGAACCACAGCCATTGGCCCATGCAGAACCCGCTGCATTGGCGCCAGAGATCTCTTTCGATGCGCCAGCGTCTCCTGGCGAACCTGCAACGCCTGCACCTGCGGCTTTGCCAGCCATGGCGGGCCCCGTTCCGCGCCCTCTGGAGATTGAAGACGAACTCCTGGAAGTGTTCCTCGAAGAGGCGCGCGAAGTGGTCGTCACAGGGCTCGGCGCCATTGATTTGCTCAAGGATGAGCCGGGTAATCTGAGCGAGCAGACCACGTTGCGCCGCGCGTTCCACACCCTCAAGGGGAGCTCGCGGATGGTGGGGCTCAACGACTTCGGTGAAGCCGCCTGGTCCATGGAGCAACTGCTGAATGCTTGGCTCGCTGAACAAAAGCCGATGCATCCCGAGCTGCTGCAACTGTCGTCGGATGCGATGCGTGCGTTCAGCCGCTGGGCCGATGACATCGCAGCCGGTGAAGCGGCAGGCTGGAGCACTGAAGCATTCCGCAAATCCGCCGATGCAATGCGTCTGGATGGCACCTTGCTGCCGCTGGCCGCACCTGCCGAAGCGGGCGTATCTGCCGAGCTGGTAGACGAGCCATTCGCCGTAGCGGGTGTGCTGGAAGAAGCGCCGCTGGAGGCGTCGCAACCGCTGGCAGAAGAGCCCGCGCTGGTGGCCGAGGGGTTGCCCGAAGCGGTCGAAGAAGCCCAGGCGATGCCGGACTTCGAATCCACACAGATT
The DNA here is from genome assembly GCA_947085645.1 of uncultured Gammaproteobacteria bacterium. Taxonomy (GTDB): domain Bacteria; phylum Pseudomonadota; class Gammaproteobacteria; order Burkholderiales; family Burkholderiaceae_C; genus Acidovorax. Next base: position 87,790 of record CAMTXG010000017.1, on the reverse strand, counting down.
TCCGATCACGTGCCCGAGCAGCATGCCGAAGTGCCAGGCGCGTCGTCGGACGTCGCGGAAGACATTGATTTCTCTGTCTTTACGGCGGCGTTGAATGAAACGCCTGGCGAGCCTGCTGCGGTCGATCCATCGAGCGCAGACTTCGTGCTTGATCTCGAACTGCCTGACCTGGAGCCACTCGCTCCGACGGTGCCGGAGGCGGAACTTCCTGCAGATGCGTTTGCACTGCCCGCAGAAGTCACGGCCGAGACTGAGCCCGCGCTGGCCACAGAGGCTTTCGATGTGACGGACTTCGATGCTGCGGCCCTGGCCGAGCTGGAAAGCCTGCTGGACGCCCCAGTTGAATCGCAAACGCCTGCAGAAGTGCCCGTTGCCGAGTTGGTGGAGGCAGAGCAGCCCCCCCTGGTCGCTGATGTTCACGACGCGCTGCCGCAAGAAGACAGTAGCCATGACGACGCAGTCAAGGTCATTGAAACCTTGCGAATTGGCATTCCGCTGTACAACGTCTACCTCAACGAGGCGGACGAGTGGTCACGCCGGTTAGTGACATGCCTGCAGGAATGGTCGCTCGAGCTGCACCAGCCGCTGCCCGATACAGCGGTGGCGCTGGCGCATTCGCTGGCTGGCAGTTCCGCGACGGTGGGTTTCACCGCATTGTCGGAGTTGTCCCGTGTTCTGGAGCATGCGCTCCAGCATGTGCAGTTGCAGTCGGGTGGCACCGAAGAGCAGGCGCAGGCATTCATGGCTGCTGCCGACGATATCCGTCGTTTGCTGCACCAGTTTGCTGCCGGTTTTCTCAAAGAGCCCAGCCAGGAAGTGCTGGAGCAACTGCGGCAAATTCTGGAAACCGAGGTGGACAACACCCTGTCGCCTCCCGAAGAGGACGACGAGTTGCCGCTGGAGCGCGACGAGACTGGCCAGGAACTGTCCTCAGAGACTCATACCGAACCTGAGCCGGGAGATCAAGCTGCGCCCGAATCGGCACCCTTGGTGGTGCAGGCAGGCCACGTCGCGCCAGCGCTGTCTGCGGTCGTACACGACAGGGATCACGATCAGGACGTAGACAATGCTATAGCCCGCGCCATAGCAATGGGCTCTGATCTGGACGACGACATCGATGCCATCGACGTCATTGACCCGGACCTGTTCCCAATCTTCGAGGAAGAGGCCGCCGAACTGCTGCCACAACTGGGCGGCGCATTGCGTCAATGGGCTTCGCGCCCAGACAATCTGGGTGCCCGCAGCGAAGTGCTTCGTGCGCTGCACACGCTCAAGGGCAGCTCACGCCTTGCGGGTGCCATGCGTTTGGGCGAAATGGCCCACCGACTGGAATCGGCCATCGAGCAGCTCGATGTCGAAACTGTTTCCTCCGATCAGATTGAACCGTTGCAAGGCAGCTTTGACGGGCTCCAGGCAAACTTTGAAGCACTGCGCGCCATTGGCCAAAGTCCCGCCGATGCGGTGATCTCGATGCCTGTGGAGTCGGTGCATCCTGCATCCCAAGTGCCGGCAGCTACTGCGGCCTCTGGGTTGGAAACGCGAGCAGAGGCAGGGCCAAGGCCATCCACGCCTGCCGTACGCTTGCCAGCGCCCTCGCAGATGGCTCCTTTGCGGGCTGCAGCCAGCCAGTCGGTGCGTGTGCGCGCCCAGCTGCTGGACCGTCTGGTGAATCAGGCGGGCGAGGTGATGATCAGCCGCTCGCGGTTGGATGTGCGCTTGGGCCAATTCCGCAGTTCTTTGACCGATCTGTCGGGCAACCTGGACCGTTTACGCCAGCAGCTGCGGGATATCGAAGTGCAGGCCGAGTCGCAGATGCAATCGCGTTTGGCACTGTCCAAAGACTCTGCCGCTGGGTTTGATCCGCTGGAGTTCGACCGTTTCACCCGTGTGCAGGAACTGACCCGCATGATGGCCGAGTCGGTCAACGACGTGGCCACCGTGCAGCGCAACCTGCAGCGTGCCATGGAAGGTGCCGAAGACGATCTGATCGCCCAGGGCCGCCAAGCACGCGAGCTGCAGCGCGACCTGCTGCGCACACGCATGGTGGAGTTCGAGGGTATCTCCGAGCGGCTGTACGCTGTGGTGCGGCAGGCCTCCAAGGAAACCGGCAAGCAGATCAAGCTGGACATCACCGGCGGCTCCATTGAAATGGACCGTGGCGTCCTGGACCGCATGACACCCGCGTTTGAGCATCTGCTGCGCAACTGCGTCGGTCACGGCATTGAAGATCCCCAAGTGCGAACCGCCGCAGGCAAACCCGCTTCGGGCACCATCACCATCGATCTGCACCATGAAGGCAACGACGTATCGGTGGAGTTCCGGGATGACGGAGCGGGTCTGAACCTTCCTCGTATCCGCGAGAAGGCCTTGGCGCAAGGCATCGTGAGCGCGGACGTGGAGCTGAGCGATGCGGATGCCGCCAACCTGATCTTCATGCCTGGTTTCTCGACCGCATCCGAAGTGACCGGGCTCTCGGGGCGCGGTATTGGTATGGATGTGGTCCGCGCCGAGATCAACGCGTTGGGTGGCCGCATTGAGACCACGACCGAAGCAGGCAAGGGTGCTGCGTTCCGCATGGTTCTGCCATTGACAACGGCGGTGACGCAGGTGGTGATGCTCCGTGCTGGGGACCTCGCCGTGGGCGTGCCTGCCAGCGTGGTTGAAATCGTGCGCCGCACCTCTGCGGCCGACCTCGACGAGGCGTATCGCACCGGCACTTTCGATGACGGCACGGAAAAACTGCCGTTCTTCTGGTCCGGGGCGTTGCTGCAGGCCTCCGCACGCAGCTACGAGCCTGGTGGCAAGACCCGCCCTGTGGTGGTCTTCCGAAGCGCTTCGCAGCGCATCGCCATGCACGTGGACGAAGTGCTTGGTAACCAGGAAGTCGTGGTGAAAAACCTGGGGCCCCAGCTGTCGCGCCTGCCAGGCCTGGCGGGGATGTCCGTGCTGGCTTCGGGTGCCGTGGTGCTGATCTATAACCCCGTTGCTTTGGCGACGGTCTACGGCGATCTGGTGCGCGCTGCAAATGTGGGCTTGACGCCAGTGCAGGAGTCTGCTGGCTCGGGTGCAGGCAAGTCGGTGGTCTCGGCCCAGTTGGCGGGCCCAAGCTTGGTTCCTCTGGTGTTGGTGGTGGACGACTCCATCACGGTGCGCCGTGTGACGCAGCGTTTGCTGCAGCGCGAAGGGTACCGGGTGGCGCTAGCCGCCGATGGGCTTCAGGCGCTGGAGCGTCTGCAGGAAGAGCGTCCTACGGTGGTGCTGTCCGATATCGAAATGCCACGCATGGACGGTTTCGATCTGGCGCGCAACATCCGAGCAGACGGCGCCCTGCGTGACCTGCCCATCATCATGATCACCTCGCGCATCGCTGAAAAGCACCGCGAGCATGCGATGGAATTGGGCGTGAACCACTACCTCGGCAAGCCTTATTCGGATGAAGAGTTGCTGAGCCTCATACAGCACTACGCGCGCCTCGCTGCAGCTGCAGAAGTCTGAGCAAAACACACGCTCCATCTTCAAAAGATGGAGCGTGCTGCCTTGGCTGAAACCTACCGTTAACCACTTGCGCCAGCTTTTATGGATTCAGTGAGTCAATCAGGGGTTTCGCTCGAAGCCAGGGCCCCAGCTCCCTACGGAGACAGCCGATTGCTTGCGTGTCTGGCATTGGTTGCGCGCGAACGCGCATCCGATCTTTTTTTGCTGGCTGGAGCGCCTCCCACCGTCAAAAGGCAGGGGGCTTTTTTGCCCATCAGCCAGCAGGTGCTCAAGGCCCAAGACATCCGGACCATGGCGTACTCGATCATGGGCAAGGCGCAGCACCATGAGTTCGAAACCACCATGGAGTGCGATTTTTCGTATGCCACCGCCGAAGGGGACCGGTTCCGAGTGAACGTGCACCTGCAGCGTGGCCAGGTAGGTATGGTCATTCGCCATGTGGCGGGATGTATTGCGAGCCTGGACGAACTGGGATTGCCCCAGGTGTTGAAGGACCTCGCCTTTCTCAAAGGCGGTCTGATTCTGACGGTAGGGTCGGCAGGGTCCGGCAAGACCACGACGCTGGCGGCACTGTTGGACCATCGAAACTCCAACGCCAGTGGGCACATTCTCACCATCGAAGATCCTATTGAATACCTGCATCCGCACAAGAAATCGCTGATCACACAGCGCGAGGTGGGCATCGACACGCGGTCTTACGATGAGGCCTTGCGCCGCGCGATGCGCGAGGCGCCCAATGTGATCATGATTGGTGAGATCCGTGACCGCGCAACGATGCAGCACGCGCTGCATTACGCGGAATCAGGGCATTTGTGTGTGTCCACCTTGCATGCACACAACGCCAACCAGGCGGTGCAACGCATTCTCAATTTCTTCCCGGAGCATGCGCACAAACAATTGCAGATGGACCTGTCGCTCAATCTGCGGGCGGTGGTGGCACAGCGCCTGATCAAGGGTGTTGAGGGCCGACTGGTGCCTGCTACCGAGATCATGCTGCTCACCCCCTATGTGGCCGACCTGATTCAGAAGGGGCAGATCGACGAGCTGAAAACAGCAATCAACCGCGGCACCGAGCAAGGCATGTGCAGCTTTGACCATTCCCTGTTCAAACTCGTCGAGGCGGGTGCCATCTCTGCCGACGAGGCAATTGCCCATGCCGACAACCGCACTGACCTCTCCCTCAAGCTGCGCCTGGCAGCGGGTGGCACGCTGAGTGTGGACGGCATGAGCATGAGCGCTCAACAGGCAGGCGTAGCGCCCAACGGACGCTGACTCTCGGCCCCGCATGAATGGGGGGCTGAGGAGATCTAATGGTGCGCCGCTGCCTATGGAACTATGTAGCGGCGGCAGCCTTTACCACCGCATAGCGTTCCAGGGTTCGCTTCCTCGCCATGTCATGGTCCACCACAGGCAAAGGGTAGTTGCCACCCAGCCGAACGCTTGCGTCCTGTAGTTCCAGCGGGCGCGCCAGCCACGGTGCGTGCAGCGCCTTGGCAGGCAGTCCCGCCAGCTGTGGAAGGTAGCGGCGGATGAACTTGCCCTCCGGGTCAAACTTCTCGCTTTGGCTCACGGGGTTGAAGATGCGAAAGTACGGCTGGGCATCACACCCGCTGGAGCTGGCCCATTGCCAGCCGCCGTTGTTGGCGGACAGGTCAAAGTCATTGAGGTGCGTGGAAAAGTAGGCCTCGCCCCAGCGCCAGTCGATGCCGAGATCCTTGACCAAGAAGCTCGCCACCACCATGCGCAAGCGGTTGTGCATGTAGCCCGTCTGGTTGATCTGCGCCATGGCTGCGTCCACCAGGGGGTAGCCCGTGCGCCCTTCGCACCAGGCGGCAAACAGGGCGTTGGCCCCCGGGCCGGATTCCCACTGTATTGCGTCGTATGCGGGCTTGAAACTGTGGCCGACCACGTGCGGATGGTGGTGCAGGATCTGAAAGTAAAAGTCCCGCCAGATCAGCTCGCTGAGCCAGGTGGCGGCGCCCGGGTTGCCTTGCAGCATCAGCCCGTGTGCGGTGCGGGCCAGCAGGCGCGGCGAGATGGTGCCGAAACGCAGATGCACACTGAGATAGCTGGGGCCTTTGACGGCTGGGAAGTTGCGCGTGTCCTCATACCGCTCGATGCGGCCCAGAAAATCGTCAAAAAGCTGTTGCGCGCCGCTGGCTCCGGTGGGCAGTTTGAGCTCTGACAGCGTGGTGGCCTCAAAACCCATCGACGCCAACGGCGGAACCCCCCGGCAGTGCTCCTGCGGGCGCGGGGCCAAGCGGTGGGCATGGCGCTCCACGGGGTAGCTTGAGAGCTGAAACGCATCCACCTTCTTGAGCCAGGCGTTCTTGTAGGGCGTGAACACGCTGTACGGGTTGCCGGTCTGCGTCAGCACCTCGCTGCGCTCCAAAATGGTGTGGTCCTTGAAGGTGTGAAAAGCCCTTCCGGCAGCGGCCAGGCGTGTGCGTACCAGGCTGTCGCGCTGCAGTGCCTGGGGTTCGTCATCGTGGTTGGCAAACACCGCCTGCACGCCCAGGGCGTGGGCCAGTTCTGGAATGGCTTCGCTGGCCACCGCATGCAGCACGATGAGGCCCCCCTGCTCGTGCCCGCAAAGTGCGCGCAGCGTTTCATCCAGTTCTACCAGTGACTCGCGGATGAACTCCACCCGCCGGTCAGCCCGGGGCAGGGCATCCAGAATGTCGCGGTCAAAAACAAAGGCGCAGTGCACCTGCTGGCACTGCGTGAGTGCGCGGTACAGAGCGGCCTGATCGTTCGCGCGCAGATCACGGCGGAACCAGACAAGACCGTTGGGGTAAGAAGACTCGGAGGAGGGGGACATGTTCACCGTTAAAATTGCCGGATGTCTTTCGATTCTGCGCCCATCAACCTGACGCATCACTTCCTGATCGCGATGCCCGGTCTGGAAGATGAGTCTTTCTCGCGCAGCGTCGTCTACCTGTGCGAGCACAGCGAACGCGGTGCGCTCGGCCTCATCATCAACAAGCCGTCCGACATCACCCTCAAAGGTCTCTTTGACAAGGTAGACCTGTCCTTGCGGCGCGAAGACCTCACCAAAGAGCCCGTGTTCCAGGGCGGACCCGTGCAGACTGAGCGCGGGTTTGTGCTGCATGAACCCATGTTGATGGACAAGTCGGAAACCGATGAATCGGCGTATGCGTCCACCATGACCATCCCCGGCGGGCTGGAGATGACCACTTCCAAGGACGTTCTCGAAGCCCTGTCCACGGGTGCGGGCCCTCGCCGGGTGCTCATCACGCTGGGCTACTCATCTTGGGGCGAGGGGCAGCTCGAATCGGAGCTGGCAGAGAACGCATGGCTCACCGTGGCGGCCGATCTTTCCGTCATCTTTGACACGCCGGTACCCGAGCGCTACGACCGCGCCCTTGCGCTGTTGGGCCTCAAGGCGTGGATGCTGTCGCCCGAGGCGGGGCACGCATGACCGGCTTGCCCGCTCAGCCAGCCGTTCCTGCGCATTTCCAGACCTTTCTTGCTTTCGACTTTGGCCTCAAGCGCACGGGGGTCGCCACGGGCAACCGCATGCTGCGCGGCGCCACGCCACAGCGCACCATCCAGGCCGAAGGCGACGCCCGCTTTGCCCAGGTCGCCGAGCGCATCAAGGAATGGCAGCCCGACGCCCTGGTGATTGGCGTGCCTTACCACCCCGACGGCGCGAGCCACGAGAACACTGCACGCGCGCTCAAGTTCGGCCGCCAGCTGCGTGGCCGTTTTGGCCTTCAGGTGTTCGAGGTTGACGAGCGCTACAGCACGACCGAAGCCATCTCGGGTGGCGCCAAGGATGCAGACGCCGCATCGGCCTGCATCATCCTGGAACAGTTTTTGAGGAATCTTCCATGAGCAACCCCTCTCCTGCAGCCTCCGGTAGCCTGGTGCTAGATGCCGAGGCGCTGTACCGCGAGCTGCTGCGCGGCGTGCGCAGCATGTTGACCCCCACCACCCGCCTGGCCGGCATTGCCTCCGGTGGCGCCTGGCTGGCCGAGCGCCTACAAAAGGACCTGGGCCTTGAAGGCCCTGCCGGCGTGCTCTCTTCGGTCATGCACCGCGACGACTTCGCCCAGCGTGGCCTGTCGGCCGGCGCGCAGACCTCTCTGCCATTCGACGTGAACGGCGCCGACGTGCTGGTGCTGGACGACGTGCTCTACACCGGCCGCACCATCCGCGCCGTGCTCAACGAGCTGTTCGACTACGGCCGCCCCGCCAGCGTACGCCTGGCGGTGCTGGTGGACCGGGGCGGGCGCGAGCTGCCCGTGCAGGCCGACTTCGCCGCTGCGCGCGTGGCCTTGCCCGACACGCAGTCGCTGGCCCTGGCGCGGGACGACAGCGGCACCTTCCAATTCCAAGTCAAAGAGGCCTGACCGTGCTGCACAAGCGCAACCCCCAACTCAACGGCAACGGCGAACTCATCCACCTGCTGTCCATCGAGGGACTGCCGCGCGACATCGTCACGCACATCCTCGATACGGCCGCCAACTTCGTGAGCGTGAACGACCGCGAAGTAAAAAAGGTGCCCCTCTTGCGCGGCAAGAGCGTTTTCAACCTGTTCTTCGAGAACAGCACCCGCACGCGCACCACGTTCGAGATCGCGGCCAAGCGCCTGTCGGCTGATGTGCTCAACCTCGACATCGCGCGTAGCTCGGCCAGCAAGGGCGAATCGCTGCTCGACACCATCGCCAACCTGTCGGCCATGGCGGCAGACTTGTTCGTGGTGCGGCACAGCGAATCCGGCGCGCCGTACCTCATTGCCCAGCACGTGGCACCCCATGTGCACGTGATCAACGCAGGCGATGGCCGGCATGCCCACCCCACGCAGGGGCTGCTGGACATGTACACCATCCGCCACTACAAGAAGGACTTTTCCAACCTCACCGTGGCCATCGTGGGCGACGTGCTGCACTCGCGCGTGGCGCGTTCGGACATCCACGGCCTCACCACGCTGGGCTGCGCCGAGGTGCGCGTGGTGGGCCCGCGCACGCTGGTGCCCAGCGACATGGCGCAGATGGGCGTGCGCGTGTGCCACACGCTCGAAGAGGGCATCAAGGACGCAGACGTGATCATCACACTGCGCCTGCAGAACGAACGCATGAGCGGCGCGCTGCTGCCGTCCAGCCAGGAGTATTTCAAGAGCTTTGGCCTCACACAGGAGAAGCTGCAACTGGCCAAGCCCGACGCCATCGTGATGCACCCCGGCCCCATTAACCGGGGTGTCGAGATCGACTCCGCCGTGGTGGATGGCAAACAGAGCGTGATCTTGCCGCAGGTGACTTTCGGTATTGCGGTCCGCATGGCTGTCATGTCCATCGTTGCTGGTAATGAGGCGTGACCCTCGGAATGAATACTCCTGTTTTCATAGCTGCCAGCGCTTATCCAGTAAGCGCTAGCAGCCAATTTGGCTTGAAATCATGAAGATACTGATCCAGAACGGCCGTGTGATCGACCCCGCTTCGGGCCTCGACCAGACCTGCAGCATTGCGCTGGCGGCGGGCCGCATCGTCGGTGTGAACCGCGTGCCGCCGGACTTTGCGCCCAACCGCACCATCGACGCTGCAGGCTGCATCGTGCTGCCCGGTCTGGTGGACCTGGCAGCGCGCCTGCGCGAGCCCGGTCATGAACACGAAGGCATGCTCGAATCTGAAATGGCCGCCGCCGTGGCCGGTGGCGTGACCAGCCTGGTGTGCCCGCCCGATACCGACCCCGTGCTCGACGAGCCGGGCCTGGTGGAGATGCTCAAGTTCCGCGCCGAAAAGCTGCACCAGTCGCGTCTGTTCCCGCTGGGTGCACTCACGCGCGACCTGGCTGGCGAGGTGCTGACCGAGATGGCAGAACTGACCGAATCGGGCTGCGTGGGCTTTGGCCAGGCCGAGGTGCCGCTGGCCAGCACGCAGGTGCTGCAGCGCGCGCTGCAATACGCCGCCACCTTTGGCTACACCGTGTGGCTGCGCCCGCAGGAGATGCACTTGGGGCGTGGGGTGGCCGCCAGCGGCCCGCTGGCCACGCGGCTGGGCCTCTCGGGCGTGCCTGTGGCCGCCGAAACGATTGCGCTGCACACCATTTTTGAGCTGCTCAAGACCACCGGCGCCCGCGTGCACCTGTGCCGCATCAGCAGCGCGGCGGGGGTGGAGCTGCTGCGCCGCGCCAAGGCAGAAGGCCTCAAGGTGACGGCCGATGTGAGCATCAACTCGCTGCACCTCACCGACGTGGACATCGGCTTTTTTGACAGCCGCGCACGCCTCACACCACCGCTGCGCCAGCAGCGCGACCGCGATGCGCTCAACGCCGCGCTGGCCGATGGCACCATTGATGCGCTGGTGTCCGACCACACGCCGGTCGATGAAGACGCCAAGACCTTGCCGTTTGCCGAGGCCGAGCCCGGCGCCACGGGGCTTGAGCTGCTGCTGAGCCTGGCGCTCAAGTGGTCGCAGGACAGCGGCGTGCCACTGTTGCGCGCCATGGCCACCGTCACCTGCGAGCCCGCGCGCGTGCTGGGCAATGCCCTGGGCACCCTGCAGGCCAGCATCGGCCAGGTCGTGGAGGGCGGCGTGGGCGACATCTGCATCTTCGACCCGCAGGCCGCGTGGACGGTACAGGACGATGCCCTGCGCAGCCAGGGCAAACACACGCCGTTCTCGGGCTACGAGCTGCCGGGCCGTGTGCGCATGACGTTGGTCGGCGGCCAGATCGCTTTTGACCGTGGCTGAGGCGGCGCGCCGCAGCCGGGCCTTGGCGTTGTGATGAGAGCCCTGCGCGCAGCTTGGCGCCTGCTGCGGCTGCTGGGCCACATTGCCAAAGGGCTGGCGATTGTGGCGCTGAGGTTTCCGACGCTGTCGCCCGACCAGCAGCATGCGCGTGTGCAGGTGTGGTCGCTGCAACTGCTGGCGCGGGTGGGCATCAGCCTGCGCATTCAAGGCCAGCCGCCGCGCACCGGCCCGGTGATGCTGGTGGCCAACCACATCTCGTGGCTCGACATCCCGGTGATGCATGCGGCGCGTCACTGCCGTTTTGTCTCCAAGTCGGATGTGCAGGGCTGGCCGCTGATCGGCACCCTGGCCACGGCTGCGGGCACGCTTTACATCGAGCGCAGCTCGCGCCGCGACGCGCTGCGCATGGTGAGGTCCATGCAGGAGGCGCTGGAGCGCAGTGAGGTGCTCGCCGTGTTCCCGGAAGGCACCACGGGAGACGGGCGCAATATGCTGCCTTTCCATGCCAACCTGGTGCAGGCTGCGGTGGCCGCCAACGCACCGGTCCAGCCTGTGGGGCTGCGCTTTGTGGACAAAAAAACGGGTGTGACCAGCTTTGCACCCAGCTACATCGGTGATGAAACCCTGGTGGGTTCCATCTGGCGCACGCTCAGTGCTCCGGCCATCGAAGCCGTGGTGCACTACGGCAACCCGCAGTTGCCTGCAGGCCGAGACCGCCGGGGTTTCACGCAGGATTTGCACGCCACGGTTGACCAGCTGCGCCGCAGTTGAGCGGCCCCGCCGCTGCCCTGTTTTCCCGTCGCATCGCTCTGGCTGCGGGAGGCCTCACGACGCATTCCCAATGTGTGCTGCGCATCTCTCCGCCGCTCCGTAGGGAAGTTGTCCGACGCTGGTGATGTGCTCTGCGCAGGACACTGAGCCGACATTGATGGAGGCAGCGATGAAATTCATTCAGCAGATGGGTGTGTGGGCCGTGTTGGTTCTGAGCTCAATGGCCGCTGCGGCGCAGTACGTGAACACCCCTGCCGTGGTGCCTGGGGAGGCTGCCCCAGCGCCCGGAATGCTTCCTCCTGCGCGCGGTTGATTTTTTAGGCCCGTCCTGCGGCCCGTGGTCATCGCACTCGGGCAGCCGCGCGCAAGGGCAGGTCCTGACCCTTGCGGGCTCGATCCTCGCACCCTCAAAAGCCGACAGACGTTCGCCTTATTGCGTTCAGAGATGTGCACACAGGGGCAGTGTTGCTGGCGATAGACTGCTTCGCATCGGCACGCTTGTCGCTGGCTGGCCCATCTTTCCGACGTCATGCACTCTTTGCTTTTGTACCAACGAGATCACCTTCGATCTGCATGCGCGCCCTGCTGCCGAGCGTCGGACTCCCCGGTTCCCCACGCAGACCATGCAATCCACGTTGCGAGAGGCAGCGGGACAGGCGGTGAGCCATGCAGCAGGCCAGGTGGTGGAGCACCTGGGCGCCGCACGCCTGGCGTTTGCATTGCATGAGACCAATGGGCGCCTGGTGATGCAGGTGCAGCCGCTGCATTTGTGCGGCATTACATGCCCCGTGTGGCTGCGGCCCTAGTGTCCTGAGTTGGAAGTTCGTTGAGGAAGGAAATTTGCCGAAATCGCTGCCAAGCTAGGCGCAAAGCGGAGACATGCCGGGCGGCATGGCGAGTATTTGCAACGACGCATGGCGGGGATTGTCGGTAGATTTATTCAACGAATTTTCAACTCGGGACACTAGGTGATGACAGAGGAGACCGGAATCGACGAGGCCCTACATTTCAAGGTGCAGGCCACCGTGCCGTGGGTGGGCTGTGTGGTCAGCTACCAGGGGCATCTGGTGGTTCCGCCGGATGCCGCAACGCAAGGAGCCGCGCCATGATTGTGGTGTTTGATAGCCAGTGTCTGCTGTGCAATGGCTGGGTGCAATTTCTGCTGCGGCATGACCGCGCCCAGCGCATCCGCTTTGCATCCATCCAAGGCACAGCGGGCCAGCAACTGCTGGCACAAGCGGGTCTGCCAATCGACGGCCTGCAGACCCTGCTCGTCATCGACGGTGAACGCAGCTGGCAGCACACCGCCGCCATTTTGCGGGTGCTGCACGCGCTGGGCTGGCCCTGGCGGCTGGCGTGGGTGGGTTGGCTGGTGCCCGCGCCGCTGCGTGATGCGCTGTACCGGCTGGGGGCGCGCAACCGCTACCGCATCTGGGGGCGGTCAGACACCTGCATGGTGCCGTCGCCCGAGGTTGCCGCGCGTTTTCTGGATTGATTTTGCGCGGGGCTGGGGCGTATGCACCTGACCCGCGCCGCCGCATCAGGCGTTGTTGAACGGCTGGTGCTCCAGCAGCACGTTGTGAAAGTCCTCCACCAGGTCGGTGCCCAGTTCTTCAATGGCATCGTCCTCGGCGTCGTATACCCACACGACACGCACATCGGTGCCGCGCTGGCCCGCTTCGTTGAGCAGTGCAAACAGCGAGCGCAGTCCCATGGTGGATGCGCTGTTGATGTATTGCAGCCGCATTTCGGCCTCGAACTGGCTGGGCTTCTGGGTCTCGAAATACGACTTCAGTGCGGCCAGCAGGGGGCTGAAGAACGGCAGCGGGTTTTCGGGGTAGCACTCGCCTTGCACCACCAGACGATGCTCGGCGGGCAAAAAGGTGATCTCAGGCGTGACGGAGGTGCGTTCGGTTTGAATGGCTTGCATGGGTGGTCCTGAAGGTGGGTGAACTAAAAAAGCGGCGTCAGATGCGTGCCTTGACGTGGAAAAGCGCGGTGCGCACGCCGGGGTGGGCCGGGTCAGTGGCAGTTGATGTGGAGGAGGCGGTGGATGTGGACGCGAAGCTGTATTCCAGCGGCGCGCAGGAATCGCGCGCAATGGTCAAGAGGCCCAGGCCTGCGCCTTTGCTGATGGGGTCGTCTGCGCTGTGCGTGGGGTTGCGCAGCTGCTCGCGGTAGCTTTGTTTGATCTCTTCCAGGCTCATGGCCCGCACCGCGTTGAGCTTCTCGGTCAGGCGGGGCACAAAGTCCACGTCCACCGGGTTGCTGCAGACGATCCAGTAGTGCCCCTGCGCCGCTTCGGCGATGTCTGCCATGTCCTCGCGCCCCACGGCAATGGCGCCGCGGGGTGTGGGCAGCGTGCCGTCGGCGGCCGGTGTCGCCGCTGCGTAGTGCAGGATGTTCTGCGCCATCTCTACAAAGGTGGAAAACAGCTTGCGTTTGGCGGGGCCGGTGGCGTCTTCGGTGGCCAGGCGTGCCTTGAGCGAATCGGCCGCTGCCGCAATCACCGCCGGGGTGAACTCCCCCGCGTAATAAAACAGCACGCCGCAGCCCTGTGCGCTGGCCTGAAAGCGCTCGAAGTCCGGGCTGTTCATGCCGTCGCCTCGGTGCTGAAGGCCAGCAGCGACACATCGTCGCGGCGGCGCTGCGTGCCCTGCCATTCGCCAAAGCTGGCGGTGAACGCCGCGCACAGGCTGTGCGCCCGGGCGCCGCGGTGGTCCGCCATGAACTGCATCAACCTGCGCCGCCCGTGCGCAATCTGCTTGGGCCCGCCGATCTGGTCGATCACGCCATCGGTGGGCACCACCACCACGCTGCGTTCGCCCAGCGGCACATCCTGCGTGGTCCACACCTGGTCGTCGGCGGTTTCGGCGTAGCCAATGCCGGCTTTGTCGCCGTCGATCTGGGCAATGGAGTCTTCGCCCGCGCGCGCCACCAGCAGCGACAGGCGTGCAGAGGCAAAACGCAGGCTGCGGCCATCGGGTGCCAGCAGAAAGATGGCGGCGTCCAGCCCGTCGCTGGACTCCTTGTCAGACCGCACTGCGTTGTCTTTGTCGCCTTCGTCACCGCGTGCGCGTTGCTGCAGCACGCGCTTGATGTAGCGGTTCATGCCGGTCAGCGTGGCGCCCGGGTCGGTGCCGCTGCGTGATGGGTCAATGGCCTGCTCCAGAAACGACAGCGCGATCAGCGTCATGAACGCGCCCGGCACGCCGTGGCCCGTGCAGTCAAACAGGCAGCCCAGCAGCCCGTCGGGCGTGTGGCGAAAGAAGTACGCATCGCCGCCCACCACGTCACGCGGCTCCCACAGCAGGCCGTGGTCGGGCAGGTGCTGCTGCAGCACCCGGTCGGACTCTGCCAGGTGCGAGCGCTGGATCAAGCTGGCGTAGCTGATGCTGGACAGCAGCTGGCGCGTCTTCTCGGCTTCGATGTCCGACATCGCCTTCATCAGGCCAAAGCCGGTGCCCAGCCCCAGGTACTGGCCGTGGGCCGTGGTGATGAAGCCGTCCTTGAGCACCCGGCCGCCCGCGTCCACGGCGGTTTTGACCAGCAGCTCGATGGGGGTGGCTTGATCGACCACCACCGGAGATTTGTCCATGAACGCAATGCAGCTCTTGCGGCCAAACACCTCGCGCGAGAACGGGCGTGCGTAGTGCTCCATGAACGCGTTGCGGTTGATGAGGCCAATCGGACGGCCGTGCTCGACCACGGCCATGGTCTCCAGCGACTCATAGCGCGCGAACAGGTCGCGCACGTCTTCGTTGGTGTGCTCGGGCGAAACCGCCTCGGTGGGGGATGAAAGGTGCTCGGCGCGGGTGGCCAGCGGGCTGTGCGCAATGTGCAGGTCAGCGGCGCTGGCGGCGAGGGTGTCGTAGAGCCTGTCGATGTGGGACATGCAAAAACCGGTTGTTACGAGATGCAACCGATTCTTGTTTGCCTCCGTGACGGGACTGTGACTCGCTACAAAACGGGTTGGAGAAAATCAAATTTCATAGCTGCTAGCGCTTTATGGATAAGCGCTAGAGGCCATTTCGACCACATTTTTGTGACTCAGGCCCGGGGGAAGGTCACCACATGGTCCACCTGCGCGCGGATGCCGATCCACTCGCCCAGCGCATGGTCGTGGTGGCTGGGCACATGCGCCAGCACCGTGTGGCCGCTGGCCAGGCGCAGCGTGTACAAAAACTCCGAACCCCTGAACGACTTGCGAACGATTTGCGCCTGCACCGGCGCGTGGTCGTCATGCACGATGTCGTCCGCACGCAGCAGCACGTCACATTCGCCACCGGGGTAGCTGCTGGGCAGGGGGCATTCTTCCAGATCGGTCAGCTCGCCCAGCGGCGTCTGCGCCACGACGTTGTTGCCGCGCTGCACCAGCGTGGCCGGTGCAAACACGCCATGGCCAATGAAGTCCGCCACAAACCGCGTGGCAGGGCGGTGGTACAGCGTGTACGCGTCGTCCCATTGGTGCAGGTGGCCTTCGTGCATCACACCAATCACGTCGCCAATGGCAAAGGCCTCGAACTGGTCGTGCGTCACAAACAGGGCGGTGGCGCCTGCTGCTTTCAGAATGCCGCGCACCTCGTGCGCCAGGCGCTCGCGCAGGTCCACGTCCAGATTGCTGAACGGCTCGTCGAGCAGCATGAGCTGCGGGCGCGGCGCCAGGGCCCGCGCCAGCGCCACACGCTGCTGCTGGCCGCCAGAAAGCTCGTGCGGGAAACGGTTTTCGCTGCCCTCCAGCCCTACCAGCTGCAGCACCTCGGCCACGCGTGCGGCCTGCTCGGGGCGCGGCAACTGGTGGATACCAAACGCCACGTTGCGGCCTACCGACAGGTGCGGGAACAGCGCGTAGTCCTGAAACACCATTCCAATGCGCCGCAGCTCGGGCGGCACACTCAGCGTGGCGCTGCTGACCACACTCTTGGTCAGGCGGATCTCGCCGCCCGTCACGGGCTCCAGCCCCGCCACCGCGCGCAGCAGCGTTGTTTTGCCGCAGCCCGACGGGCCGATCAGCACACCGATATCGCCTGCGTGCAGGCCCAGCGTGACGCCTTCCACCGCCGCGTGGGGGCGGCCTGCGTAGCGCACTTCGAGTTGGGAGACCTCTAGAAACATCGCCTGATTCTAGGCGGGCAGGGACGAATGCTTAAAATTCGCATTTGCATTCCTGATCGTTGCCCGGCCATTGGCCGGTGGCGGGTGTGCGCTTCTTCCCTTTGCCGAGCCCCTCGCCTTGCGTCGCACGCCTTTTTCTGCCTTTCGCACCCTTCCTTTGATCCTGTTCGCGGGGTTTCTGGCGCTCCCCGTGCTGGCGGTGCTCGCATCGTGGTTGCCCCTGGGGCAGGGCGATGCCCAGGCGGGCGCCATCCTGCGCGAGATGGCGGCCACGGTGTTACCAGGCTATGTGTGGACCACTGTGTGGCTGAGCGTGCTGGTGGCCCTGGGCGCGGCCATTGTGGGCACGGGTACCGCAGCGGCGGTGACGCTGTTTGACTTCCCCGGCCGCCGTACGTTTGAGTGGCTGCTGCTGCTGCCCCTGGCCATGCCCGCGTACGTCACAGCCTACGCATACACCGACTTCCTGCAGTTCAGCGGCCCGCTGCAGGTGGGCCTGCGCAACACCTTTGGCCTCGAAGGCCGCCTGCTGCCCGAGGTGCGCAGCCTGGGCGGCGCGGTGTGGGTGTTCATCTTTTCGCTGTACCCGTATGTCTACCTGCTGGCGCGCACGGCGCTGGGTGAGCGCGCTGCGCACCTTATGGAGGCCGCGCGCCTGTTGGGTGCACCACTGTCGCGCCGCATCCGGGCGGTGGCGCTGCCCCTGGCACGCCCGGCAGTCGCTGCTGGCGTTGCGCTGGTGTTGATGGAAACGCTGGCCGACTTTGGGGTGGCCAGCTACTTTGGCATCCAGACCTTCACCACCGGCATCTACAAGGCCTGGCTGTCCATGGACAACCGCCTCGCTGCTGCGCAGCTGGCCACCATGCTGCTGGTGGTGGTGATGGCGCTGCTGCACCTGGAACACCGTGCGCAAAAGCGCATGCGTTTCGCCACGGGCGGCGGGCGCGCTGGTTCGGCCGAGGCGCAGCCCCTGGCGCTGCATGGCGCACGCCGCTGGGCTGCCTGGGTGGTGTGCTCGGTACCGGTAGTGATGGGTTTTGTGGCGCCGGTCCTCTTCATGTTGCGACCGCTGGCCGCCGACTGGTCGGTGCTGCCGTGGGAGCGCTTCATGGAGTGGGCCTGGCACAGCGTGCGCCTGGGCGGCATCACCGCCGCGCTGGCCGTGGTCATCGCCCTGGCACTGGCGTTTGCCGTGCGCCGCCAGCCCGATGTCATTACACGCGGCGTGGTGCAGCTGGTCAGCGTGGGCTACGCCGTGCCGGGTGCCGTCATCGTGGTGGGCCTGCTGCTGCCCGTGGGCTGGTTGCAGTCGGCCATGCCGCAGTGGGGCGTGGGCGCGCTCGTCACGGCCACCGCATTTGGCATTGTGTGGGCGTACCTGGTCCGGTTTTGCGCCGTGGCCCTGCAGTCCATGCAAAGCGGCTATGCGCGCATCCCGCTCAGCCTGGATGACTCTGCCCGCATGCTGGGCATCAAAAGCCCGGGGCTGATGGCGCGGGTGCATTGGCCACTGCTCAAACGCTCCACCGCTGCAGCGGCGCTGCTTGTGTTTGTGGATGTGATGAAGGAGCTGCCCGCCACCATGGTGCTGCGCCCCTTCAACAGCGACACCCTGGCGGTGGTGGCCTACCAACTGGCGCGCGACGAGCGGCTGGGCGAGGCCGCGTTGCCGTCACTGGCGCTGGTGGCGGTGGGGCTGGTGCCGGTGATTTTGTTGAGCCGCACGCTGCGCAGTCGCTAATTTATAGGCTCGGACTAAGACTGCACTGGCATAGCGGCATGTCTAAACATATTCACTGCTCTTTTCGGTATCTCTCCGTGAGCAGATGACGCCATCTCTCGGCTAACGTGCTCTTGTTGCTTTCGTTGTAAGGCGGTCCAGTTCTTTGCTGTGGAAGAGATCAATACATTTCATCGTGTTGAACTCTGAAGCTACAGACCCGCCATATTCCAATGCGCCAAATTTAGCTACCAACGCCCTGATCTCGTCATAAACGTCAAGGTCTTGACGACCAAACTCAAGATAAGCTCCCGCGGTCGACGCAGCGTCCTTCGCCGTACGCTCGTCTCGGGCAGCTTGAGCCAGACAGATACTGAGAGCCCAATTTTTCAGAAGCGTCTTTTGGGAATATTGACTTGTCTGCGGTAGGGGCTGTGCCGTAGCAGATTCCGATGTCGACATGCCAGAGACTAGAACCAGTATGGACATGAATGTCTTGATCATCTCAGCGCCCAGATTGAGCCGATATCAGGCACAAAAGGCCCGTTGTCAGGGTCAGACATCAAATGGCATCTGTCAGAGCATTTTGAACCATCCCACAACGTGATGTGCCCAACGGCGTTGGCCCAACCTTGGCCCTTGACAACAATAATTCCTTGAACTCCAGTGAAATCAGTAGTCTTGGGAGCTCTTACAGAATTGTCCGGTTTGCCAAAAGTTTTTTCCAGGTAAGCCATCATCTCGATCACGCGGTACATGTACTGTCTTCCATCGGCACCGCTAACCGTCTTGTACGAGTTACCTTTGCTCATCGGAAAGCCTGTCATGTTAAGCACGTAGCTCATCCGAATGGCGCATGCATTTTCGAATCCACCAAGCTTCGGATCCAGATCTGTATTTTTTTGAACCATACCGCCGATTTTTCGACCCAATTCTTTGACTGGCACGCTAACTGTCATGAATGCCTGCCACGCTTGAGAAAAGGCCGGGCGTTTGGTTGTCATCGAAAGTCTCAGTTAAAAAGCAGCGGCGAGTCTATATGCGGTTAATTCACTAGCGCGGCTTCAAAATGTATCTGCTGTGTTTCATCGAAACCGCCGCCAGCGCACTCTTGAGGGCTTACTGTGGCGGATACATGGCGCCCATGTACTGTCCGCCAGACGCCCTGCTTGGCGGGCGCACGATCAGGGTACGGTATGACTTGTAATTGCCGTCCTTCAGTTCATCCCCAGCCCACACAATCCATTCGTTCTGATGGGTCTTCGTGCTGCCCTTCGCTGCCGAGCGGCGAATCACTCCCACGATGTGCAGGCTGAAGAATTGCTCACTGGTTTCAACTTGCACGGCGTTGTCGGTCATCGTCACCTTGGCTGAGGCCAAGAGCGTTTTCAATGTGTGCTTTTGATCGTCGGTGCGGTTGCGCAGGGACGATGGGAAGGAGCGAAGATCCAACTGCTCGAAAAGCGCTTTGGCGGCGTGGGCTGGCAAAGTGCGTTTGACCGCTAGGAAGGGTTCGCTCGAAATCAATCGGACTGCGTCGCACACCAGATATTCGGCACGGACTTCTGCATTGCGCACGGATTCACCAGGGGCGCTGGTGGGCAACAGATTTGAGTATTCCGCGCAGTTCTTCGCCGTGGCGCCGTTGTCGAATGCCAGGGGTGTTCTGGGCGTCGATAGCGTTTTCTTGACGTCCTGCAAGGCTATTGCCAAGTCGGGATGAATCACTTCTACCCGCGTGTCCGCAAGCGAGACAGGGGCGCCCTCAACGCGCAGAGCACCAGAGAAAATCAAGACGGTCACCGCCGCGAGCGAGGGTTTCATTCCTTGATTTTCTTCCCGGTGGCGCACGTTCTGTTCTCTTGCTGGGTGGAGAGGCGCAGTTTCTGCGTTTCGCACGCACCCTTGTGTCTTTGTTCAAACGTTCGCACGCAACTTCACCCCCAACCTGCGCCACCCAATCACCATCCCCGTCAAGCTCATCACCGCCCCGCCCAGGCTCAGCACGATGAGCACCACGTCCCAAAGTGGGCGGCGCTCCAGCAGGGGCAGCCAGTCCCAGCTGTGCAGCATGGAAAACAGCCAGCGGCTGATGCGGCGGTGGCTGTCGGTGCGGCCCAGTACCGCGCCGGTGTGGGGGTCGATGTGTACCCAGGTGGCATGGGGGTCGTCAAACATCACGCGCAGGGCGGGCAGGGGCTTTTCGCTGCCACCTGTCATGGTGTGAGCGGCGCGGTCGTAGTAGTGCAGGTCGTAGGCGGTCAGGGTCTCTGTGCGCACTACCGCGTGGGGCAGAAGGCGCGTCGCGGCTTCTGCGATCGCGTCGGGTGTCCAGGTGTGGTGGGCGGCAGTGGTTGCGTCGAGCAGCGCCGGAGCGCCTGCGGGTGCCTGAGCCAGGACAAGGGTGTGGCCCGCGCGGTGCACCCAGCGCAGCTCGCGCGTGTTGGGTGATGCCGCTGACAGCAAGGCCTGCACCGTGGCGGCCTGCGCGGGCAGCTCCAGCGGGCCGCCGTTCATGGCCTGCAGGCGCAGTGGTGCGGCACCGCTGTCAAAAATCTTCCACGGGTTCATGGACATGAGGCCGCTGAAGATCCAGGTGAACGTGATGACGGCAAACACCAGACCGAATACATGGTGCCAGCGCATCATGAAGCCCCGGTACGGTGTGCGCGACCCGGTCTTGTACCGGCCTTTGAAGCGCCAGCGCATCACGCCCACCACGGTGCCGGTCAGCGTGAGCACGATGCCCGCAATGGACAGCCAGTTGACGATGTCCGTCCAGTAGTTGTTGAAGACATTGCCCCGGAAGGGGTAGAGCCAGTGGATCCAGGCGCCGGCGTAGTTCCAGGCGCGCTCCTGCAGCGGTGCATCGCGCACCACCTCGCCCGTAGTGCCCGACACGTAGACCACCGTGCCCGCTCTGTCGCCCAGGTGCAGGCGGTGCAGCGGGCGGTGCACATCCAGCGCACGCGAGTGGGTGAAGGCGTCTTCGACGATCGTGCCCTGGTAGTCGATGGCGGCATCGGGCTGCTGCGCAAAGGCACGTGCCGACGCTGTGGCGTGTGCTGCGTCCACGCGCTGCAACCATTCGCCTGTGAGGGCGTCAATGACGGCGGGCGCGGGCGGCCTGCGCGGGCGAGGCGCGGTATCACCTGTTGATGCAGCAGGCACCACCAGATACACCGCACGCCCGCCACTGGCCATGGCCAGTCGCAGGTCCTGCAGCGGCCCTGCCAGACCCGCGCGTTGCAGGACCTCGGCGGGTTCGAGCAGGCGCTCGGGTCCCGCGATGGCGCTGCGCAGCGGCGGCAGATGGGCCAGGCGCTCGGCCTGCGTGAGCTTGGGGTAGCCCACGTACATCATCACCACGCCCGAGAGGAACCACATGGCGAAGAAGGCGCAAAGCAGCACGCCCAGCCAGCGGTGGACCAGGTACAGCCAGCGTCTGACGGGTGGCATAGCCGGTTCTCCGCCTGCGTCAGAAAGCGGCGTGCAGCGTCACATCCAGCGTGCGCGGTGCGCCCAGATACACCTGGTCGCGCGTCTCGGCCGCGTAGATGCGGTCGGTCGCGTTGCGCACGCGGCCCGTCAGGGTCGTCGCCTTGTTGACCTTCCAGGCCAGGCCCAGGTCCAGCAGCGTGTACGAAGGCCAGAACTTGGTATTGGCCGCATTGCCATACACCTTGCCCACATGGCGCACACCCGCGCTGGCGGTGACGGTGGGTGTGATCGCATACGACGCCCACAGGTTGGCCACCTGCTGCGGCACCAGTTGCGGCACGTTGCCCGCGCGCGAAACGCCGCCCTGCACAAAGTTCTCGTACCGCGCGCGGATCAGCGACAGGTTGCCCTGCAGCTGCCACTGTGGCGTGGGGCGGATACCTGCCGACAGCTCAATGCCCTTGGACGACTGCTCGCCCACCAGCACCGTAAGGTTCGGGTTGGACGGGTCTTGCGAGGCGATGTTCTTGCGGCGGATGTCAAACGCCGCCACGGTGGCGCTGCCCTTGCCGTCCCAGAAGTCGAACTTGCTGCCGACCTCGACCTGGCGGCCGGTGGTCAGCTCGCTGTTGTTGCGCACATCGGCAAACGAGGCCGAGGCCAGTGAACCCGATGGTGGGTCGGCCGCGTTGGAGGCCTGCGCATACAGGTTGGCGCCGGGTGCAATGCTCCACACCACGCCCAGGCGGCCGGTGGTGGGGCTGTAGCTGCGGCTGAAGGTGGCGGGGCTGGTGGCCGTCACCGCACGGCGGTTCACCAGGTCCAGCTCGATGCGCTCGTGCCGCAGTGCGGTGATGAGGTTCACGCCGGACGCGACCAGTGTGCGGTTCTCCAGGTACAGCGCCGTGTTGGTGATCTTGTTGTCCTTGTCAGGGCTCCACACGGGCGAAATACCGGGAATGTCGAAGAAGTTCTCTGTCGAGAAGTTGTACGGATTGACCGTGCTCACGGTGACCGAGGGGCCGAGCGGGAAGCGCGTTTGCTTGTTCACGCTCACGTCCAGGCCAAAGGCCCAGTCGCTCTTTTGGCCTGCGAGCTGGCCCTGGTAGGTCCCTTCGAGGCGGTTGCCCACCAGCTGCTGGTCGTGGCGTTGCAGCAGCGGGGATGTGCGTGTGACCGCTGTATTCGCGGCATTGAATGTGTAGGTTTCGACGTTGCGGTAGTCGCGCAGCGCGTCGTAGGCGTACAGCGTGTTCTTGAATTGCAGCGCATCGGACACGCGCCATTGCGCCACCGAGCGCAGCCACTGCACGCGGTGTACGTACATGCCGTCCGCGCTGTTGTAGTTCTTGAACCGTGTGGCCGGGTCGATGGTCAGCGCTCCCACGGCGGGGTTCAGCACCGGCGTGCCCCAGTAGGGGCGGTCTACGTGGTCCTTCTGGTATTCGTAGGCCAGCGTGTGCGTGAAGCCACCGCCCAGGTCTGACAGCAGCGAGGTCGCCAGTTGGGTGGACTGCGTCTTGGTGCCTTCGGTCCAGCTGCCTGCGTTGCGGTGGTTGAGGTCGATGCGCGCGTAGTGTGCAGGGCTTGCACTGCCATCGCCGCCTGCGATGCGGCGGTTCAGGCCCACGGACACTTCCTTCAGGTCGTAAGAGCCCAGGCGCAGTTGGCCTTCGGCAAAGTCGCTGCGCTCGGCCGTCTTGGTGATGTAGTTGATGGAGCCGCCCACACCGCCCGATCCGTACAGAAAACTCGACGCTCCGCCGATGGCCTCGACGCGGTCGTAAATCCACGCATCGACCGCGCGCGTGGCGCTGCCGTACTGCAGGTTGATGCCGTTGTAGAGCTGTGCCACCGAGTTGCTGGTGAAGCCCCGGTAGTGTGCGGACATCGAACCCGGCGCGTTGTGCGCCACCACGCCCGGCACGGCGCGCAGGATTTCCTGCGTGTCTTGTGCGCCGCGCGCGTCGATGGTGGCACGGTCTACCACGGTGACGGACGCCGGGTTCTCGCGCGCCGTCAGGCCCAGGCGGCTGCCAGTGTCTACGGGCGTGTCCAGGCTGAGCTTGCCGTTGGGCGATGCGGCGGAGTCCACCACATCCACGGCCTGCATTGTGGGCGCGGTGGTGGTCTGTGAGTGCGCTGCCACGGAGGTCAGCGCGAAGGTTGCGAGCACCCCAAGGCACAGAGGAGAAAGAGGCGAACGCGGAAAGCTTGCGGCGCAGCGCGAAGCAGACGAAGTGAAACGGGACATAAAAACGCTCTTGAAGCGACAGCGCAGCCGGGCCTGCATGCAGAACATGCAGGGCGCCACTGTCGCGAAACCAACCTAAAAAGAAAGCGCAGCACCCGCCCACCAGGAACCGGGCGCTGCGAAGGGGCTTCAGTTCAAGAGCGTGATGGCGGCCCGCGCGCGGGCAGCGGGGCCGCAGTAGCGACTGCTATGCGGGCAGCCTCGACGGGCTGCAGCGCATGGGCCAGTGGATGGGGCGGCAGCGCAGCAGCCACCAGTTTGGGCGGCGGTGCGCCAGGTGTGGAGCACAACGGGCAGTCCATGCCCATCGCGCCCATTTCCACGGTGCCGTCGTCGGTCTGTACGAGCAGCTTGATGGTGCCCGCGCCCGAGCAGATCACCTCAATGGACTGAGGGTGTACCAGCGGTGATGCAATGGCCACGCCCATCGACGCCACGAACCATGCGAGCACCCACAGGCGCAGCGCAGAGAAGGTTCGTCGGGTGGCGTTCATGGGGCGGCATCATACCGTGGCCCCCGGCAGCACCGACCGGGAGAGCAAAGTAGGATGAGGATGCCAAAAATGATAGCTGCTAGCGCTTGATAGATAAGCGCTAGAGCCTGTTTTTGCTAAAAAACCGTAACCCGAGAGTGGGGTGGGGGCACCGCGTGGGGCAGCAGACCTGCCGCTTCACGCTTGCGTGTAGGCCGTCTTCACCGTGGTGTAAAACTCCGCCGCATAGCGCCCCTGCTCACGCGGGCCGTAGCTGCTGCTCTTGCGGCCGCCAAACGGCACGTGGTAGTCCACGCCCGCCGTGGGCAGGTTCACCATCACCATGCCGGCCTGCGCGTGCCGCTTGAAGTGCGTGGCGTGTTTGAGGCTGGTGGTGGCGATGCCACTGGCCAGGCCAAACTGCGTGTCGTTGGCCATGGCCAGCGCTTCGTCATAGTTCTTCACGCGCAACACGCTGACCACGGGGCCGAAAATTTCTTCGCGGTTGATGCGCATCTGCGCGGTGGTGTCGGTGAACAGCGCAGGGCGCAGGTAGTAGCCTGGCGCACCGTCGGCGTTCTTGTCCAGCGCTTCGCCACCGTAGGCGAGCGTGGCGCCTTCCTGCTGGCCGATGGAGATGTATTCCAGGTCTTGCGCCAACTGGCGGTCGTCCACCACGGGGCCGATGTCGGTGCCCGCCTTGCGGGCGTCATCCACCTTCAGGGTCTTCATCTTCTCGACCATGGCAGCTACGAAGCGGTCGTGGATGCCTTCGGTCACGATGATGCGGCTGCTGGCGGTGCAGCGCTGGCCGGTCGAAAAGAACCCGCTGTTGATGGCCGCGCCCACGGCCACGTTCAGGTCGGCATCGTCCAGCACCACAAACGGGTTCTTGCCACCCATCTCCAGCTGCACTTTGGCACCGCGTGGCACGCAGGCGGCGGCCACGCGCTGGCCCGTGCCTACGGAGCCGGTAAAGCTCACGCCCGCAATACGCTCGTCTTCCAGCAGCACCTGGCCCACTTCAGAGCCCCGGCCCATCACCAGGTTGAACACACCGGCAGGCAGCCCTGCGCGGTGCAGGATGTCGGCCAGCGCCCAGGCAGAGCCCGGCACCACTTCGGCGGGCTTGAACACCACGCAGTTGCCGTAGGCCAGGGCGGGCGCGATCTTCCAGGCCGGGATGGCGATGGGGAAGTTCCACGGCGTGATGATGCCGATGGTGCCCAGCGGCTCGCGCGTGATCTCGATGCCCACACCGGGGCGCACGGACGGCACCAGCTCGCCGCCGGGGCGCAGCGCCTCGCCTGCAAAGAACTTGAAGATGGCAGCAGCGCGGCCCACTTCGCCACTGGCCTCGGGCAGGGTCTTGCCTTCTTCGCGGGCCAGCAGGTCACCCAGCTCGGCCTTGCGGGCAATGATTTCGTTGCCCACGGCGTCCAGGATGTCAAAGCGCTGCTGCGGCGTGGACAGGCTCCAGGCCGGGAAAGCAGCGTGCGCGGCGGCCACGGCCTCCAGTGCCTGCTCGCGGCTGGCCACGGCATAGTCGCCGATCACATCACGGGTGTCAGAGGGGTTGGTGTTCTGGTAGGTGCGGACGCCGTCGGTCCAGGCGCCGCCAATCAGGTTTGCATGCATGGTGAGTTGCTCATTCGTTCAGGTCAGTGGGTGAAAGGTGGCGCAAGCACTGTGGGTAAGGTCCGATGACACGTCCATCAGCGAACCAGCGCAGGCCGCTTGGGGTCAAAGGCCCAGCCGGGTATGAGGTACTGCATGGCGATGCTGTCGTCGCGTGCGCCCAGCCCATGCTGTTGGTACAACTGGTGCGCGGCTTCGACGGCGTCCATGTCCAGCGCCACGCCCAGGCCGGGCGCTGCGGGTACTGCCACCTCGCCACCGACGATCTGCAGCGGCTGTTGGGTCAGGCCCTGGCCGTCCTGCCAGATCCAGTGCGTGTCGATGGCGGTGATGCGCCCGGGGGCCGCAGCCGCTGCGTGGGTGAACATCGCCAGCGATACGTCGAAATGGTTGTTGGAGTGCGAGCCCCAGGTCAGGCCAAAGTCGCGGCACGTTTGCGCCACGCGCACGGCGCCCTGCATGGTCCAGAAGTGTGGGTCAGCCAGCGGAATGTCCACCGCCTGCAGCGACAGCGAATGCACCATCTGGCGCCAGTCGGTGGCCACCATGTTGGTCGCGGTGGGCAGCCCCGTGGCGCGGCGAAACTCGGCCATCACCTCGCGGCCCGAGAAGCCGCCTTCAGCGCCGCAAGGGTCTTCGGCATAGGCCAGGGTGCCGTGCAGGTCGCGCAGCAGGCGTACGGCGTCTTTCAGCAGCCAACCGCCGTTCGGGTCCAGCGTGATGCGCGCCTGGGGAAAGCGGGCCTTCAGAGCGCGGATAGCCTCCACCTCGGCCTCGCCGGGCAGCACGCCGCCCTTGAGCTTGAAGTCCTGAAATCCATAGCGTGCGTGGGCTGCCTCGGCCAGCGCCACCACGGCCTCGGGCGTCATCGCTTCTTCATGGCGCAGGCGCAGCCAGGCGTCGTCGGCATGGGGCGCTGTGTCGTAGGGCAGGGCGGTCTTGCGGCGGTCGCCAATGAAGAACAGGTATCCCAGCATGGGCACGCTGGTGCGCTGCTGGCCTTCGCCCAGCAACGCGCACACGGGCACTTCGAGGTGCTGTCCCAGCAGGTCCAGAAAAGCAGTCTCCACGGCGGTTACCACATGGATGGTGGTGCGCAGGTCAAACGTCTGCAGGCCGCGCCCCCCTGCATCGCGTGTGGCGAATGTGGAGCGAACTGAATTCAGCACGCGCTGCCAGTCGCCCACGCGGGCGTTGTCGATGATTGGGCGTGCATCTTCGAGCGTCTGGCGAATGGCCTCGCCACCGGGCACCTCAGCCACACCGGTGCGGCCTGCGCTGTCGGTCAGGATGAGCAGGTTGCGGGTGAAAAACGGCGCGTGGGCACCCGACAGGTTCATCAGCATGCTGTCGCGTCCGGCCACCGGCACCACGCGCACAGTGGTAATGCGGGGTGTGGTCATGGGCGGGGCGCTCCCAAGGGCGCGACCAGTGGGGCGCAGGATTTGGGACGCGTCAGCTGCAGGTCTGGCTGCAGTGCGCTGTGAGATGTGTGACGGGACATTGCGAGGGACTCCAGAGGCTACGGATGAAGAGCGATGAACCAAGCCTTTTCATCCAGATGTGTTGTATGTCATCGTACAACATTGCGCCTGCCAAGCGTCCAAGGGTTACTACTGATCAGACCACTGCGGCACGTAGCAACCGCTGGCAACCACTGGCGGAGGGGGCAGCGCGCAGTCTGGATCGGTGCTGCTTCAGCTTGCCTCTGCCTGCGCGCGGCGGCGGCGCTCGCGGCTGTTGGCCAGGTGGGTGCGCATGGCAGCGCGGGCCGCGTCCGGGTCTTGACCCACGATGGCGTCATAGATGCTTTCATGCTCGCCATTGACCCGCCGCAGGTACTGGCGGCGCTCGTCATTCAACGCATCGGTGGCATCCAGCCGTGCGCGCGGAATGATCATGGTGCCCAGCGTGCCCATGAGCTCGGCAAAGTGGCTGTTCTGCGTGGCGCGCGCGATTTCCAGATGGAACTGAAAATCCGCAGCCACCGCATCGCGCCCCGCATCCACAGCGGATGCCACGGCGTTCAGAGCGCCCCGCATGGCGTGGATGTTGGCCTCGGTGCGGCGCTGGGCGGCGAGGGCGGCGGCTTCGGTTTCGACGCCAATGCGCAGTTCCAGCACCGCGATCACGTCGCGCAGCGTGCTGACCTGGTCCGCAGAAATCTTGAACCCCGGTGCCTGCCCAAGGCCCAGCACAAAGGTGCCGATACCGTGCCGAGTCTCTACCAGCCCGGAGGCCTGCAGCTTGGAGATGGCCTCGCGCACCACCGTGCGGCTTACGCTGAACTCACCCATGATGGCGGCCTCGGTGGGCAGCTTGTCACCCAGGGCCAGGCGGCCGTCGCGGATGCGGTCGCCAAGGGATTCGACCAGCTCCAGGGCCAGGGTGCGGGGCTTGCGGCGAAGCACGGTGTCGGTGTTCATTTCTTGGTGTTATCCCTATGTGGGGTCGGGGGCAGAACGGGTACATCGCGTCCTTGTTGTATGACAACTGATGACGTGCAACCCAATGTATCGCCACTGTACCAAGAACCTCTGTGATTGCCATGCCTTGTCACCCGACGCCGATCCGATTTGAACGCCTTTTGCTGACCGGAGCCGCCGGGGGGCTGGGTCGTGAGCTGCGCACACGCCTGAAGGCGTATTGCAACACCCTGCGCCTGTCTGACATTGCGGAACTGGGCGAAGCAGCGGCGGGTGAAGAGGTGTGCCCAGCGCATCTTGAAGATGCGGGCGCCATGCTGAACCTGCTGGAGGGCGTGGATGCCGTGGTGCACCTGGGCGGTGTGTCTACCGAGCAACCGTGGGAACCCATCCTGCAGGCCAACATCGTGGGTGCATACAACCTGTACGAAGCAGCGCGCAAGCAGGGCGTCAAACGCGTGGTGTTTGCCAGTTCCAACCACGTCACCGGCTTTTATCGGCAGGACGAGGTGGTGGGCATCAAAGACCCGGCGCGACCCGACGGTCTGTATGGCTTGTCCAAGGCGTTTGGCGAAGACCTGTCCCGTTTCTATTTCGACCGCTATGGCATCGAGACCGTGTGCCTGCGCATCGGCTCCTCGTTCCCCGAGCCGCGCAACCGCCGCATGCTGGCCACCTGGATGAGCTACGACGACCTGGAGCGCCTGGTCGTCGCCAGCCTGACCGCCCCGGTCGTGGGCCACAGCACCATCTACGGCATGGGCGACAACACCACCACCTGGTGGGACAACACCCTGGCCCGCCACATCGGCTACCGCCCGCAAGACAGCTCAGAGCCCTTCCGCGCCAAGGTGGAGGCCGCCGATCCGCATCCAGACCTGGCCGACCCTGCCGTGATCTACCAGGGCGGCCCGTTTGTTCGCACTGGCCCGTTCGAATGACCCCTTCATCGATGGCGCGACTGAACGATTGAACGATCAAACAGGCGCACCGCAGACCGTTTTTCTAGCCACAACAACCTACAGCACCGGAGACAAACCATGACCTTTCGCCGTTCCCTCTTGACCGCCTGCGCCGCCGCCGTGGCCACGCTGGCCTTCCTTCCCGTTGCCGCCCAGGCCCAGACCATGGTGCTCAAGGCGGCCGACGTGCACCCCGCTGGTTACCCCAACGTGGTGGCGGTCGAAAACATGGGAAAGAAGCTCGAAGCGGCCACGCAAGGCCGCCTAAAGATTCAGACCTTCCCCGGCGGCGTGCTGGGCGGCGAGAAGGAGATGATTGAGCAGACGCAGTTTGGCGCCATCAACATCCTGCGCACTTCGCTGGGCCCGGTGGGCACGGTGGTACCCGAGGTGAATGTGTTCAACATGCCCTTCGTATTCCGCAGCCAGGACCACATGCGCGCCGTGATCGACGGTGCCATTGGCGACGATCTGCTTGCCAAGATCAGCGCATCGCCCGCCAAGCTGGTGGCCATTGGCTGGATGGACGGCGGATCGCGCAGCCTGTACACCAAAAAGCCCGTGCGCACCCCCGCCGACCTCAAGGGCCAGAAGGTGCGCATGATGGGTAACCCCCTGTTCGTGGACACCATGAATGCCATGGGCGGCAACGGCATCTCGATGGGCTACGGCGAAGTGTTCACCGCACTGCAAACCGGTGTGGTGGACGGTGCCGAGAACAACGCCCCCAGTTTCTTCACCAGCAACCACTACAGCACGGGCGCCAAGTTCTACACACAGACCAACCACCTGATCATTCCTGAGCTGCTGGTGGTGTCCAAGGTGACATGGGACAAGCTCTCCAAGGACGACCAGGCCCTGCTCAAGAAGTTTGGCCGTGAAGCACAACTGGAGCAACGCGCGCTGTGGGACAAGAGCGTGGAGGACTACACCGCCAAACTCAAGGCAGCAGGCGTGGAGTTCATCACGGTGGACAACAAGGCCTTCTATGACGCCACGGCCCCCGTGCGCGCCAAGTACGGCGCCAACTATGCTGACCTGATGAAGCGCATCGAGGCGGTGAAGTAAACCGCAATCCGGTCTTGCGCAGGTAACGCTCCTGGTGGGTTGCCTGCGCCTTTTTATTCTGTTTTCCTGACCCGTCTGGTTTTCGTATGGACCACCCCTTTTTGCGTTGGATGGACCGGTTGTACCTGGGCACCATCTGGGCCGCCGGCACGGCGATCTTCTTTATGTCGCTGATCATCCCTTGGGGTGTGTTCAGCCGCTATGTCATGGGCACGGGGTCCCAGTGGCCCGAGCCCATTGCCATCCTGCTCATGATGGTGTTCACCTTTGTTGGCGCCGCAGCTGCTTACCGGGCTGGCGGGCACATTGCCGTCAACATGCTGACCGAAAAGCTGCCCGCGCCCCTGCAGGGTGTGTTGAGCCGGGTGGTGGATGTGCTGATGCTGGTGATCTGCGGCTTTGTGGTCTGGTACGGCACCAACCTGTGCATCGAAACCTGGGGCCAGGGTATTGCTGAGCTGCCGTGGCTGCCGGTGGGCGCCACCTATGCATCGCTACCCATCGGCGCTGCGGTCACGCTGCTGTTTGTGCTCGAAAAAATCGTTTTCGGCTCGCAGGCGCACCGGCGCATCGTGCGCTTTGAAGAACTGACGGAAGGCGCCTGACCATGGACACCCTCGTATTGCTGGGCACGTTCTTCGTGCTGATGATGATCGGCGTGCCGATCGCGTATTCGCTGGGCTTGTCGGCCCTGGTGGGCGCGTTGTGGATCGACCTGCCGCTGGACGCGGTGATGATCCAGCTGGCCTCTGGCGTCAACAAGTTCTCGCTGCTGGCCATTCCGTTCTTTGTGCTGGCGGGCGCCATCATGGCCGAGGGCGGCATGGCGCGGCGCCTGGTCGCGTTTGCAGGTGTGCTGGTGGGGTTCATCCGCGGTGGGTTGTCGCTGGTCAACATCCTGGCGTCCACCTTCTTTGGTGCCATCTCGGGCTCGTCGGTGGCCGACACGGCCTCCATCGGCTCGGTGCTGATCCCCGAGATGGAAAAGAAAGGCTATCCACGCCCCTTTGCCACGGCCGTCACCGTCAGTGGTTCGGTGCAAGCCATCCTGATCCCACCCAGCCACAACGCTGTGCTGTATTCGCTGGCGGCCGGGGGCTCGGTGTCGATTGCGGCGCTGTTCATGGCTGGCGTGTTGCCCGGCCTGCTCATGGGCCTTACGCTGGCGGCGCTGTGCCTGTTCACTGCGCACCGCAAGGGCTACCCGAAGGGCGAGGTCATCCCGCTCAAGCAAGCGCTCAAGATCTGTGTTGAGGCGCTGTGGGGCCTGATGACCATGGTCATCATCCTGGGCGGCATTCTGTCGGGCGTTTTTACCGCCAACGAGTCGGCATCCATCGCGGTGGTGTGGGCGTTCTTCGTCACCATGTTCATCTACCGCGACTACAAGTGGCGCGACCTGCCCAAGCTGGTGCACCGCACCGTCAAGACCGTCACCGTGGTGATGATCCTCATCGGGTTTGCCGCGGCCTTCGGCTACCTCATGACGATGATGATGATCCCCATGAAGGTCACCACGTTCCTCACCAGCCTGTCGGACAACAAATACGTCATCCTGGCCATGATCAACATCATGCTGCTGCTGCTGGGCTGCCTGATGGACATGTCGCCGCTCATCCTCATCCTCACGCCCATCCTGCTTCCGGTGGTCAAGGTGCTGGGCGTGGACCCGGTGCACTTCGGCATGATCATGATGGTCAACCTGGGCATTGGCCTCATCACGCCGCCGGTGGGCACAGTGCTGTTTACAGGCGCCGCGGTGGCCAAGCTGCCGCTGGGGGTGGTGAGCAAGG
This sequence comes from uncultured Gammaproteobacteria bacterium, assembly GCA_947085645.1. GTDB lineage: Bacteria > Pseudomonadota > Gammaproteobacteria > Burkholderiales > Burkholderiaceae_C > Acidovorax. The sequence continues at coordinate 55,915 of CAMTXG010000017.1, read as the reverse complement.
CGATGATGCCGTTTTTTGTGGCGCTGTTCGTGGTGCTGATGATGATCACCTATGTGCCTGCGTTGTCGCTGTGGCTGCCACGGGCCATGGGGCTGTGAGGGCGCGAAATGGCGGATGAGAATTCTCTGGTGGTTGTGTCCTGTGCCGACAGCGGCGAGTTGCATGTGCTGCGACTGTCCGCAGACGGGCGGTTGCGTACGGTGCAAGTCCTCGCACTGGGCGGCCAGCTCATGCCCATGGCATTGAGCCCCGACCAGACCCGGCTTTATGTGGCGCGCCGCAGCGACCCGCTGGCTGTCATTGCGCTGGCAGTGGACGCTGCCGCGGGCAGCCTGAGCGTGCTGTGCGAGAGCCCGCTGCCCGCCAGCATGGCCAGCCTCAGCACCGACCACTCCGGGCGCTGGCTGTTCAGCGCGTCTTACGGCGCGGACATGGTGGCCGTGCAGGCGCTGGATACCGGTGGCCACGCCGCCACAGCCGCTGTCCACCCCACCGGCCGCCACGCCCATTGCGTGCTGGCGGACCCCACCAACCGCTTTGTGCTGGCCACTTCACTCGGTGGCGACCAGCTCCATCGCTACCACTTTGATGCCGCGTCGGGTCGGCTGATCGGCATGACCGCGCCGGTCTTTCCCATGCCCACGGGCACCGGGCCGCGCCACCTGTGCTTCAACCAGCGCGGAGACCGCCTGTATGTGCTGGGCGAGCTGGATGCCTGTGTGCATGTGCTGTCGTTCGACCCGGCCACGGGCGCTCTGGCGCTGCTGCAGAGCCTGACCACCCTTCCGCCGGGCTTCGATGGCAACGCCTGGGGCGCCGACCTTCACCTCACCCCTGGTGGGCAATGGCTGTACACCAGTGAGCGCAACAGCCACACCCTGGCGGGCCATGCGGTGGATGCGCGCACCGGCCTGCTCAGCCTCATCGGACACTGGCCCACGCAGGCCACGCCGCGTGGCTTTGCCACCACGCCCGACGGGCGCTTTCTCATCGCCGCCGGGCAGACCAGCCACCACGTCGGCGTTCACGCCATCGACTGCGCCAGCGGAGCATTGACGATATGCGCGGAACATGCGGTGGGGCTCAACCCCAACTGGGTCGTGGTTCTGTAGCGCCGTGCTTTTCCAGCTTGACCCTTTGAGAGATCTGAACTGATGAACGCCCTCACCATCCGCATGCACGCGGACGACAACGTGGCCATCGTTGCCAACGATGGCGGCCTGCCTGCGGGCACCGTGCTACCCGCAGGTGTACCCGGCGCCGGAATCACGCTGCGCGACAAGGTGCCACAGGGCCACAAGGTGGCGCTCAGCCACATGGCCCAGGGTGATGTCGTGCGCCGCTACAACGTGCCCATAGGCTATGCGCTCAAAGACATACCTGCTGGCAGCTGGGTGCACGAACGCCTGCTGCAGATGCCCTCGGCCCGCGCGCTGGAAGGCTTGCCCATGGCCACCGTGACCCCCCCAGCGCTGGAGCCATTGACCGGCTACACCTTCGAGGGTTATCGCAACGCCGATGGCTCCGTGGGCACGCGCAACATCCTGGCCATCACCACCACCGTGCAGTGCGTGGCGGGCGTGGTGGCCCTGGCCGTGCGCCGCATCAAGACCGAACTGCTGCCGTTGTTCCCCCAGGTGGACGACGTGATCGGCCTGGAGCACACTTACGGCTGTGGCGTGGCCATTGATGCGCCCGACGCCATCATCCCCATCCGCACGCTGCGCAACATCAGCCTCAACCCCAACTTTGGCGGCGAGGTAATGGTGGTCAGCCTGGGCTGTGAAAAGCTGCAACCCGACCGCCTGCTGCCCCCCGGCAGCTTCCCCATTACCGACGAACGCGACGCGGCCCTGGGCCCCGAGACCGTGTGCCTGCAGGCCGACGAGCATGTGGGCTTCATGTCCATGCTCGACCACATCGTGCAAAGCGCGCGCCCGCACCTGGAACGCCTGAACGCCCGCCGCCGCGAGACCATCCCCGCCAGCGAACTCGTGCTGGGCGTGCAGTGCGGCGGCAGCGATGCGTTCTCGGGCGTCACCGCCAACCCGGCCGTGGGCTTTTGCGCCGACCTGCTGGTTCGTGCTGGTGCCACGGTGATGTTCAGTGAGAACACCGAGGTGCGCGATGCCGTGGAGCAGCTCACCAGCCGCGCGGCCACGCCCGAAGTGGCCCAGGCTATCGTGCGCGAACTGGGCTGGTACGACCAGTACCTCGACCGGGGCCGCGTAGACCGCGCCGCCAACACCACACCCGGCAACAAGGCGGGCGGGTTGTCCAACATCGCCGAAAAGGCCATGGGCTCCATCATCAAGAGCGGCACCGCGCCCATTGCGCATGTGCTGGCCCCCGGCGAGAAACTGCGCCGGGACCAGCGCGGCCTGGTCTACGCCGCCACGCCCGCCAGCGACTTCATCTGCGGCACGCTGCAGCTGGCTGCGGGCATGAACCTGCATGTGTTCACCACCGGCCGGGGCACGCCCTACGGCCTGGCCGAATGCCCCGTGGTCAAGGTGGCTACGCGCAGCGACCTGGCCCGCCGCTGGCACGACCTGATGGACATCAACGCGGGCAAGATCGCCGACGGCGAGGCCACCATCGAAGACCTGGGCTGGGAGATGTTCCACCTGCTGCTCGACGTGGCCAGCGGCCGCAAGAAGACCTGGGCGGAGCAGTGGAAGCTGCACAACGCGCTGGTGTTGTTCAACCCAGCGCCCGTCACTTGATGCGGATTTGCGTTCGATCCATTCACAACCGTTCGGGCTGAGCTCGTTGAAGCATCGCGCGGCGCTTCGACAGGCTCAGCGTGAACGGGTTTGCATTTTGAAGCCAACGGCAAGACGAGATCTGCAGAAACGTTCTATTCACCACTGACCGTTCGGGCTGAGCTTGTCGAAGCCTTGCGCGGCGCTTCGACAAGCTCAGCGTGAACGGTATTTTCTATTTTTGAAATCAGATCGACGGGCACGCCACTTGTCGAAGCCCCATCCCCACAGCCCGTCTTTGCACGGGCTGTTTCACTAGAGAGACCAAGAACTCCCATGGGACATCCCCGCTTTTCAGACCCCAAGTTCGTCATTGCACTCGCGCTGCTGTGCTGCCTGCTGTGGGGCAGCTCCTACCCCGCAATCAAGACCGGCTACGCCTGGTTCGGCATCGCCCGCAATGACATTCCCACGCAGCTGGTGTTTGCAGGCTGGCGTTTTCTGGGTGCGGGGTTGATCCTGCTGGCCTGGGCAGCAGCCACGCGCAAGGCCATCTGGGGCCTGGGTTTTGCTGCGGGGCGGCAGCTGGTGGTGCTGGGCCTGGCGCAGACCACGCTGCAGTACGTGTTCTTCTACGTGGGCCTGGCGCACACCACGGGGGTCAAGGGCTCGATCATGAACGCCACCGGTACCTTCTTCAGCGTGCTGCTGGCGCACTGGGTGTATCACAACGACCGGCTGAGCCACGCCAAGCTGTGGGGCTGCGTGGTGGGGTTTGCGGGGGTGATGGTGGTGAACCTGGGGCGCGGCACGCTGGACATGGACTTCACGCTGCTGGGCGAAGGTTTTGTGGTGATCGCCGCCTTCGTGCTGGCCGCTGCGAGCATCTACGGCAAGCAGGTGTCGCAGCGCATGGACTCGGTGGTGATGACGGGCTGGCAACTGGGGCTTGGCGGCCTGGCGTTGCTGGCCATTGGCTGGGGCCTGGGCGGCTCGCTCACGGGCTTTACCTGGGGCACCACCGTGTTGCTGGTGTACCTGGCGCTGCTCTCTTCGGCCGCGTTTTCGCTGTGGAGCATCTTGCTCAAGCACAACCGCGTGAGCCAGGTCACGGTGTTCAATTTCACGGTGCCGGTGTTTGGCGCGGCGCTGTCGGCGATCTTCCTAGGCGAGGCACTGCTGGAGTGGAAGAACCTGCTGGCCCTGGTGCTGGTGTGTGTGGGCATCTGGCTGGTCACGCGCGATACTCCCGCTGCATCCGCCACCAAATAGACTCGCAGCCATGGCCTATTCCCTTTCACGCAAAGCGTTTCAGCAAGAGCTTCACGGCCAGCCGACTGACCTCTTCACCCTGCGCGGTGCTGGTGGCCTGCAGGTGGCCGTGAGCAACTACGGCGCACGGCTGGTGCAGGTGGCGGTGCCCGACGGGCAGGGGGGGCTCGTTGATGTGGCGCTGGGCTACGACAGCCTGCAGGGCTACCTTGATGGTCAACTCTCCATGGGCGCTCTCATTGGCCGCTGGGCCGGGCGTTTGCGCGGCGGTTTACTCACACTGCCCGACGGCGAAGCGCTGCAGCTACCCACCAACAGCGGCCCGCACCATCACCATGGCGGGCCCAAGGGCAGCCGCTTTCAGGTGTTTGCGGTGGATGATGTGCAAGCCGACGCGCTGACGCTCAGCCACACCTTTCGCACCGAGGACGACGGCGTGCCCGGCACGCTCCGTCTGCAGCTGCGCCTGCACATCACGGCCGACAACGCGCTGCACATGGCGTGGACGGGCGAGGCGCTGGATGCTCCCACGCTGCTCAACATCACCGGGCATGCGTTCTTCAACCTGGCGGGCGCGGGCAGCACCCGCGGCCACACTCTGCAAGTGCCCGCCAGCCGCTACGTGCCGCTGGCGGCCGATGTGTGTCCCAGCGGGTTGGTACAGCCTGTGGATGCCACGCCGTTTGACCTTCGCCAAGCCCGCAGCGTGGGCGATGCTGTGGCGGAGCCCAGCGAGCAGCTGGCGCTGGCGGGTGGGCTGGACCACTACCTGGTGCTGGATGACCACGTGTGGGATGAAGAGGGTGCGGCCCTCACGCCACCTGTTTCACCTATCGCACTGTCTCAGAACCTGCGCCTCGCGGCGCTGTTGAGCGAGCCCCTCAGCGGCCGCACGATGGAGGTGTGGAGCACAGCGCCCGGTGTGCAGGTGTATGCGGGTCACGGCCTCAAGGCTGACCCGCTGCGCGACTTGGGGCGGGGTGCTGAGCACGGCGGCTGGCTGTGGCAGCCGGGCGATGGCATTTGCCTGGAGCCCATGGAATACCCCGATGCGCCCAACCAGCCCGGGTTTCCGGTGCGTTGGCTGGCGCCGGGCGATGTGGTGCACGGTGCCATCGTGTACCGACTTGCAGTTTGATTTTGCTGCAGCCTGCCAGCCGAACCTATCAAGATGAGCGCCGGCTGAATCAGCCCAGGTTTTCGCATTCTCCAAGCACCCATGGCGGCAGGGGGGCAGTGTCATCATTGCGTATTTACTGAGCGTGGAGGCCGAAGTGGTCATGGTGCGACTCCGCCTGAGTCGCTCCGCGCCTTCTCTCTCGCATCGCTGTGAAATTGCGCCAAACCCGTATTCACTGGAGTGGTCTGTTGCGCTACAAAGTTGATAGCATTTTGCAGCGATGGGATAAGCGCTAGAGCCAAAAAGACACTCAAATTTTTGAGCTGATGGGGGATAGAACGCCGTCGTCGCCTCTGCGCCATGCCCCGGCAGAGCAACGTCGCACAATGCGCAGGCGCCGCGCTCATCGCGTGGCGCCGTCTTCCGTTGGCAAAGGACTCCCCCGCATGCACTTCATCGTTCTCGGCGCAGGCGCCATTGGTTGCTATGTGGGTGGTCGCCTTGCGGCCCATGGCCAGTCGGTCTGCCTGGTGGGCCGCCCGCATGCGCTCGAACCCATCGCCCAGCACGGCTTGAAGGTGACAGATCTCGATGGCTTTGACCGCACCGTGCCCGTGTCTGCGCTGCAACTGGCACACACACTGGCCGACTCGGCGCCGGGCCCGGACAGCATCATCCTGCTGTGCGTCAAAAGCGGCGCCACCGAATCCGCTGCGCGCGAATTGGCGGCCGCCTGCGCGCCCGGCACCCCGGTCATCTCGCTGCAAAACGGCGTGGACAACGTGGCCCGCGTCACAGCGCTTGCGCCCGGCCTGAATGTTTTGGCTGGCATGGTGCCCTACAACGTGGTGCTGCGCGGCGCCCAGGTCCACCGCGCTACAGCGGGCTATTTGCAACTGCCGCGTGATGACGTCACCGAACGCATCGCGCCGGTCTTCAACGCCGCAGGCCTGGCCACCGTGCTGCCCGCCGACATCCGTGCGGTGCAGTGGGGCAAGCTGCTGCTCAACCTCAACAACCCGGTCAATGCGCTGTCCGACCTGCCTCTGCGGCAAGAGCTGCTCGACCGCGACTGCCGCCGCGTCTTCGCTGCCCTGCAAACCGAGGCGCTGCGTGTGATGGCGCGTGCAGGCATCAAACCCGCCCAGGTCACCGCCGTGTCGCCCACGCTGCTGCCCCATGTGCTGCGCCTGCCCAACTGGCTCTTCACCCGGCTGGCAAAACGCATGCTGCAGATTGACGCCACGGCGCGCTCATCGATGTGGGACGACCTGGAAGCCGGGCGCGTGACGGAGATCGATGCGCTCAGCGGCGCAGTGGTGAGGCTGGCAGCGCAGCATGGTGTGGCGGCACCGCTGAATGCGCGCATGTGCGAGCTACTGGGCGGCCCGCGCCAGCGCCTCACCGGGGCGAAGATGCGCAAGGCGTTGGGGCTGTAGTCAGACGTTTGGAAGCACCCGGTCCAGCGGCACACGCAGCCCGGTCTTCAGACTGGCCAGCGCGACCGATGTCCTGAACCGCTTGATGTTGTCATCCCCTTCAAACAATCGCCGCGTCAGTGCTTCATAGTCGTCCATCGACGCCACGGTGACCACCAGCAGATAGTCCGCCTCGCCCGTCACGCCGTAGCACTGCTGCACGGCGTCCTCGGCAGCAATGCGCGCGCGAAGTGGGGCGGTGCGGTCGGGGCGCTCGTTTTCAAGGTGCACCTCCAGCACGATGGTCAGCGGTTTGCCCACTTTCACCGGGTCCAGCACGGCCACGTTGGCGCGGATCACGCCGCTGTCTTTCAGCCGCTGGATGCGCCGCTGCACAGCGGGGGCCGACAGGTTGACGGCCTGCGCAATCACGCGCTGGGGCGTGGTGTTGTCGGTCTGCAGGATGTCCAGGATCGCGATGTCGAAGCGGTCGAGTTCTGGGGTGGCGGGCATGGGGCGCCTCGTGGTGGTGAGCGAAAGTTGCACGCAGGCCGTGAAATTCGAGCAGAAAGCACGCGTGGGTCGCACTATATTTTCACCGTATGAGCGCTTCCCTTCTCCAACGATTTTTCCCTTTTCTCGCCGTCCTGGGCTCCGTCACCGCACTGGGCATTGGCACTTCATGGGCCAAGCACTGGCTGTTTCCGGTAGTGGGGGCACAGGGCACCACCGCCGTGCGCGTGGGCTTTTCGGCCCTGCTGGTGCTGCTGCTGTGGCGCCCCTGGCGCTGGCATTTGTCGCGGGCGGATGCGCGCGCCATCGTGCTCTATGGCGCGGCTTTGGGTGCCATGAACCTCATGTTCTACATGTCGCTGCGCACCCTGCCGTTTGGGCTGGCGGTGGCGATTGAGTTCTCGGGGCCGCTGGCGGTGGCCATCTGGTCGTCGCGCCGCGCGGTGGATTTTGTGTGGGTGGCGCTGGCCATGGCCGGGCTGGGCATGTTGCTGCCTTTGGGCCTCAACGGCAGCACGCTGGACCCGGTGGGCGTGATGTACGCGCTGGGCGCGGCGGTGTTTTGGGCGCTGTACATCGTGTTCGGCAAACGCGCCGGGCACCTGCACGCAGGGCACACGGTGTCGCTGGGACTGCTGGTGGCCGCGCTCGTTGTCGTGCCGGTGGGCGTGGTACATGCGGGCGCTGCGCTGCTGTCGCCCACGGTGCTGCTCATCGGCGTGGCGGTGGCGGCAGTCTCCAGCGCCATTCCGATCTCGCTGGAGATGATGGCCCTCAAGCGCCTGCCCAAGGAGGCCTTCGGCATCATGATCAGCATGGAGCCCGCAGTGGCCGCCGTGCTGGCCTTGATGCTGCTGGGCGAGCACCTGAGCGCGATCCAGTGGCTGGCCATTGGCTGCATCGTGGCGGCGTCGATGGGCAGTGCGGCCACCGCCGCGCGTCCTGTCAATGGCCGTTCGATAGATTCAAAAAAGATAGCTGCTAGCGCTTAATGGATAAGCGCTAGAGCCACTTTTTTATATCAAATCAACCCGCTTTCTTTGGCGGGGGGCGGATGCTGTCGATCATGCCCTCCAGCCGCTCCACTTCCTCGTGCATCTTCGCGTCGGCCCCCACCCGTGTTTCCACCGCGCGCACCAGCGGCATGATGAGCTGCCGATAGGTAACCGATAGCGACAGCAGCGCCTCGACCATGCGCTGGCTCTGCGCCGCATCGCTGTTCTGCGCGCTGGCGTGCAGGGCCTGGGTGCTGGCCTGCAGCGCCTGCAAAGCCTGCGCGGTGGCGTCCAGGCTGGCGCGCATCTGGGCCTGCGTCTGTGTGGTGCCGCCTTGCAGGTGCCGGGCCAGTTCGGCCAGCGCTGCCAATGACGGCTCCAGCCGCGCCAGCAGTGCGGCCTGGGCCTGCTGCTCGGCGGTGGGCGTGGGGCTTGCCATGTGCTGGGCAATGGCGGCCAGCGGCTGCGCCAGTTGCTCGCCCAGGTGCTGCGCGTTGTGGGCCAGTTGCTCGGTGAACTGGCGCGGCTGCAGCGCATCGACGCTGCGGGCAATGTCCAGCAGGCCGCGCGTCACACGCACGCTGGGGTCGTCTTCAGCGCCGCCCATCTTGCGCTGGCGTTGATAGCCTTCGCAAATCTCCGTCCAGCGTGCGGCCTCGTCGGGCGTGGGGTTGCCTATCAGGTGGGCCAGCTGCAGCAGGTTTTCTTCGGCACCGGTGGTCAGCGTTTGCGCTTCGCCGCGATAGTGGTCGCGCAGTAGTGCGTCCAGTTCGTGGGGCTGCATCAGCGGCGTAACCTGCGGCGCCAGACGCGCCATGTTGCGGTAGCTGCCCTGCAGGCGAAACGGCGGCGCCACACGGTAGCGGTCGTCCTGCGCTGCCGATGCGATGTAGGCCAGGTTCACCTTGAGCAACAGGTCGCGCACTGTGAACAGGCGCTGGAACAGGTTCTTCAACTCATCCAGCTCGGCCGCGCTGTAGGGGTGGGCAAAGGTGGTGGGGTCCACCGCCTCGCCCTGTGCCAGGCGCACCAGCAGGTGCACATCCTTGGGTTCGCGTGCGGTCAGCGGCTGGGTCACCGGGTTGGCGGTCAGGCTGTTCTCCAGGTACGACAGCGCAAACACGGCTTCGCGGCCCGACAGCACGTCGCCCAGGTTGTAGATGTCGGCCCGGTTGGCCAGCATGTCCGGAATGCGGAACACGTCGCCCGATTCGGTGTACGGGTTGCCCGCCATCACCACCGCAAAGCGCTTGCCGCGCATGTCCCAGGTGCGGGGCTTGCCTTGCCACACGCCTTCGATGCGGCGCGTGCCGTCGGCCAGGGCGATGAACTTTTGCAGAAACTCGGGGTGCGTGTGCTGGATGTCGTCCAGGTACAGCATCACGTTGCTGCCCATGGCCAGGCCCAGGTTCAGTTTTTCCAGCTCCTGCCGGGCTGCGCTGTTGGGGGCCGTGGCGGGGTCGATGGACGTGACGCCGTGGCCCAGCGCCGGGCAGTTGATGCGCACAAACACCAGGCCCAGCCGGTCGGCCACGTATTCCATGATGGTGGTCTTGCCGTAGCCGGGCGGCGAGATCAGCAGCAGCATGCCCATGCGGTCGGTGCGGCTGGCATCGCCCGCCGCGCCAATCTGCTTGGAGAGGTTGGCGCCAATCAGCGGCAAATAAACCTCATCAATCAACCGGTTGCGCACAAAGGTGGACAACGGCTTGGCCTGGAACTGCGCCAGGTGCAGGCGTGCCTTCTCTTGCACCAGCAGTTCGTGGCGCAGAGCCTGAAGCGCGTTGAAGCTGGTCACTGCGTGCACGCGGTGGTAGCGCACGCGGCGCCAGAAGTCGTTCAGGTCGATGGCCAGCGCGCCCTGTGCAATGCGCGCGTGCTCGCTGCGCAGGCCCTGCACCGTGGCCTGCAAGGTGGCGTTGACGCGGTGGCGTGGTGAATCCACCGCCAACAACGTGGCGGCGTCATCAATGCCGGCCAGCAGCGCAGCGGTGTTCTCGGTTTTTTGCGACTGCGCATAGGCGCGCACCCAGTGGCGGGCCAGGCGCCAGCGTTCGGCGGGCTCGGCAGCGGCCAGGTCGCGCTGCCAGTTGGCGCGCAGCCCGCCGTGGTCCAGCGCGCGCTCCAGTGCCTGCGCCAGGTCCTGGCCTGCGCCGCTGATGACCCAGGTGGGTGGCAGGTCGGGCGTGGTTTCGCGCTCGGCCAGCTCGCGCACCAGGTAGGCGGCGGCATCCATGCTCAGCGTGGTGGCCAGGGCGTCGTGCTCGCTGGCGGTCAATGCGCCCGGTGTGGGCGCTATCCCGGGCAGCAGCTCGTGGAGCAGATGCGGGAACTCGTGTGCAAAGCGGTGCAAGGCGGCCTGGGCTTCATGCTCCAGCGCCTGTTGCGCATCGCGGCGGCTGAACAGTTGCGCAATGTGCGCTGCGCTGCGTGCGCGGCGCGCCAATGACTGGCGGCCCTCTTCACGCAGGCCATGCTGCCAGTACAGCAGCGCCAGCGCGCGTTCTGCCGGGCCATACACCAGCAGACCCGCAGCGGCTTGCAGCGGTGCCAGCACCTGCACCACCCGCAGCGCATCGTCGTCGTGAATGCCGCGCTGGTAGCCCTCCTGGTAGCGGCCTGCGGCAAAGCGGCGCAGGGGCTCCAGCAAGGTGGCGGGCAGCGGGGCGTCAGGCCCCGCTTCGGTCAGTTGCACCAGCAGCTCGGCCCATCCCGGTTCGGTGCTGCCGTTTTGTAAAGCGTCGATCCACTCCGCGCTCAGGTATTCGATGCGCGAGAGGGCGGGCGTCTCGGACACCAGGGACTGGTCCCAATACGGGCGCAGTGCCAGCAGGCGTTCGTCGTGGGCGGGGGCCAGGTAGTCGGTGCCGGTGATCTGCCAGGCCAGGCCGCCATCGTGCGCCACCAATGTCAGGTCCAGTGGCTGGCGGTTGACCGTAAAGCTGTGTGCGCCCAGGCGCAACCCGCTGGCCGCGCCCTCGCCCGATGCCAGCTCGCGCTGGTCGCGCACCGACCGCAGGGCCTGGTCGCGGGCGGTTTTCAGGCGGGTGTCGATGTCGTCGGCCGCCACCGCGGCGCCCAGGCGGCGCAGCTCGGCCACCTGCTCGCGCAGCTTGGCCAGCATGGGGTCGGCCGCAAAGTAGCTGTGCACCTGCGTGAGTTCGGTGAGCGCGGCTACTCGGCGGGGCACGCCGTCCAGAATGCGGCCCATGGCATCGGCCAGCGCTTTGGCACGGCGCTGGCGTGCCTCCAGCAGGCTCTGGCGGCGGGCTGACAGGGCTTCGTACACCGACTCGCGCTTGGTTGCGATGTCGTCCAGAAACTCTTCCTGCTCGGCAAAGCGGGCTTCGATGTCTTCGAGCTGGGCCAGCAGCCGGGTCAGCGCCTCGTCGCACTTCTCGGGCGTGTCGGCCAGCTCCAGCGCGTTTTCGACCGCCTGGCCAAACAGCTTGAACTGCGCGCCAAACTCGGCCCGCTGTTCGGCCGCACCCAGCGATCGGCGGCGCAGGCGCGCGTCGGCTCGCAGGCGGTTGATGTCGGCGTACAGCAGCGCAATGCGGTCCAGGATGGCCGTGCGCTGCACCGCATCGCCACCGGGCAGGCTGCCCAGTTGCTCGCTCAGCAAGTCCAGGCCTGCGGCCTCGTCGTCCAGCACCGTCAGCTGTTCGGCCAGATGCGACGCGGTGGCGGCCAGGGGCAGGGCAGCCGCCACCTTGCCCAGCGCTTGGCGTTGTCCGTCAAAGGCTTTTTCGTCGGCCAGGAACTGCATGGCGCGCTCGCCTACGCGCTGCTGCTCATTCGTCAGCGCCTGGGCCATGGCGTCGATGGCCGTCAGGTCGGCATAGCGCAGCTCGCGCAGCAGGTGCAGTTCGCCCTGGCGCTCGCGCAGGCGGTTGAGCGCCAGCACAAAATCGTTCGGGCTGCGCCACATCTGGCTGGCAATCACCGTCATCAGCTCGCGCTGTTGGCCTTCGGCCTTCTGCATGGCGCGGGCGGTGTCCTGGCGGATGCTCTCCACTTTCTCGAACTCGCCCAGCGTGGCCTGCGCAGCCTGCTCAATCGCGCCCAGGTCAGCCGCCGCGTTCTGCACCTCGGGCGCATCGAGCCAGAAGTACGCATCGCGTGCGCGCAGGCACTGGCGGATCAGGTCTTCATACGCCGTGCGGGTGGGCACCTGTTCGCGCACGGTGCGCGCAATGCCCAGCAGGTCCGAAATACCGCGCACCAGATCGGCATTGCCCACCCGGCCAAAAAAGCCGGTGCCCGCAGGCTGGCGACTGGCATGTTCTTCCGTCGCAAAGGGCGTGCGCCACAGCTGCATGGGGTGCACCCGCGTGGCCTCGCCGCGGGCGGCCTGGAACACCAGCATGCGCCCGTCGGGGAACGTGCTGTAGCCGTCGGCCAGGATGGGCGGCGCAAGCGACTTCTCGATCAGGTTGTAGGTGAACAGGGCATAACAGCCCGCGTCCAGCGTGGCCGGGCTGCCCTGCGGCGGCGGCACCGTGCCGTAAAAAATGTAGGCCACGTCTTCGCCATTGGGCGAGCGCTTCATGCGCGTAAAGCGCAGTTGCTCCGTCAGCTCGGGCGGCAGGTCAAAACGCTTGTGTTCGCCCGATTGCAGGTAGTACCCGCCGGGGAAGATGATGCCGTGGTCTTCAGGCAGTTGCATGCACGACGCGCCAATGGCGTCGATGCGCACCACCTGCCGCGTGCGCTGGTTGAACACCAGGTAGCGCGTGGTGTTCTCGCGGTAGGGGCGCACCTGCAGCAAGATGAGCAGGCCCAGTTTGGCGTAGGCAATCTCGGCATCGCCCAGCGCCTGGTTGGGGTCGTCCACCGGCTCTTCGTAAATGCCTAGGCCGGTTTCGGTGTTGTTCTCGATCTTGAGGGTCAGCGTGCCGCCCGTGGTCTCCACAAACAGCGTGTCCAGCACATTGAAGTGCGGGTGCGCGCCGCCCACATGGTTCTCGCGGGTGAGGGGGGTCCACGCAAAATCGTGGCTGGGCGGCGGTGTCAGGTCGCGCTCGCCGCGGTTGTCCACGTATTTGAGCGTGCCATCGCTCTCGCGCCGCCAGCGGAACACGCGAATGTCCTGCGCCTGCTGTCCGATCTGAAACGCCGCCAGCAAAAACTCCGGCGTAGGCCGCAGCAGTTGCAGGGTGGCCTGCTTGTAGTAGGTGTACAGCTCGTTGAAGTCCGCCACAAAACGCGGGTCGTCCAGAAAGCTGTCCGTCAGCGGCACCTGCACCAGCTCGTCGCTCTCGGGCTGCCCGTTGGCGTCGTGGTGCGCCAGCTCGTACAGCGCAAACACGTCCTCCACCCGCGTCTCGCGTTTGAGGCCCATGAACACGTTGTAGCCAAACAGCAGCCGGTTGCCGCCGATGTAGGCCAGGTCGCGGGCCACGCAGTTGTGCTCGGTGCGCGCGCGCAGTCGCATCAGCAGTTGCTGGTCGCGCTGTCCAAACTGTTCAATGCGGGCTGCGTTGAGCGACTGCGCCTTGGCCAGCAGCTGGTCGCCTTGCACTTCCAGGCGTTTTTTCAGCAGCTCGTAGCTGCTGCTGTTGGCCACGCTGGTGTCTACAGCTGCGGCAGCGGCGGCGTTCTCGTCGTCTGCCGATGCGGGGGCGGATGCCTTGGAGTTCATGAATTGAGCGGCTCGGGGGCGCGGATGAGGGCCAGGACTTCGTCACGGTGGGGTTGGTCAGCCAGCCAGCGGCGGATGCGCGGCACCTCGTCCATGCAGGCGTCGCCATGGCGCTGCCGCAGGGCCAGCATGCGGGTGGCTTGCAGACGTTCGTTCTGTATGCGGCGCTGGCCGCCGTCGGACAACAAGGTATCGAGCTGCTCGGCCAGGCCGCGCTGCACCAGCGCCTGCCATTCGCCGCGGTCCAGCCACAGGTATTGGCAGGGCCCGCAGCGGTCAACGCGAAACGCGCCTTGTGCGTCCACCGCCAGGCGCTGCATCAGCCGTGCGCAGGCCGGGCAGGCGCGCGCGTGCCCTTGGTCTGCGGGCACGTCGGCCACCCCTGTTGCGTCAGCGCTTGCTGCCCCATCAGGAGAGCGGCTGCGCCAGCGGCGCCAGTCGTTCATTTGCAGCAGCACGGCGCCGCAGTCGGGGCAGGCGGCGGCGGGCAGTCCTTCTTCCAGGGCAATGTTCGTCAATGGTGACCGGCTGGCGCAGCTGCAGTGCAGTCGTGTGGTCATGGAATGAATTGCTATGCAAAGAGGATCTGGTAGCGCTTGATTTAATTGAGCTTCAGATAAAAAACTACCTGAAACCCTTTTATTCAAGCGCTAGCCGCTATGGTTTTATTGGCGAAAGGTCTGCATCAGTTGCTGCAGTGCCTGCTTCTGGCTGTCGGTGCCGGTGCTGGAAATCTTGGCCAGCAGGGCCGATACGCTCAGGCCCTGCAGTTCACTGGCCGAGCTGCCGGCCGCACCCAGAATCTGCTTGACGTCTTCCACCACATCGCGCTCGCCGCTCAGCTGGTCCTTGAAGGCCACCTGCAGCGTCTGGCTCTTGTTCACTGCTGCGTCAATGCCCTTGCCGACAGACAGTGCGCGCACAAAGCTGTCGAAGTAGTCGCCCTGGCCGCCCACGATGTCGATCTTGGCGTTTTGCAGCGCCACGCCCAGCACCTCGGCCTGTTCCTTGGCGATGGCAGTTTGCGCTTCGATGCCCTTGATGGTTTCGGCGTGTGCGCGCTCCAGGCGCATCCGGTATTCCTCGTGGTCCCGTGTCTCGGGGCTCATGGCCTTCATGGCTTCGAACTTTTCCTTCAGGCCGCGCGCTTCGGCGTTGAACTTCACGTCGATGTTGTGGGCTTCGGCATCGCCCATCTTGGCCAGCGCTTCGGCGTCGGCCGTGCGCACATGCGCTTCTGCCTGGCCGATTTTTTCCTTGCCTTCGGCTTCTGCGTCAAAGCGGGCGCGCATGCCGGTGGCTTCGGCTTGCGAGCGGGCTTCGACAACGTTGGCCTCGGCACGGCCGACCTTTTCCTTGCCGGTGGCTTCGGCCTCCATGCGGGCCAGTTGTGCACCCGCTGCGGCAATCTGCACCTTGGCGTCTGCCAGGCCGGGGGCTGCCGACAGGGCTTCGATGCCTTCGGCGTCGCGCTTCTTGGCTTCGGCTTCGCGCTCGGCCACTTTCAGGCGCGCGTCGGCCAGCACCAGTTCTTCAGCGGCCTTGTGGCGCGCCTTGCGCTCCTGCGCTTCGGCGGTCTTCACTTCCATGATGACCTTCTCTTCGGCTGCGGCCTCGGCGCCAATCACGATGGATTTGCGGGTGCGGTCGGCCTCGGCCACTTCGCGCACTTCCTTGATGGCTTCTTCCTGCTCGGCCACCGTGCGCTCGACCACGATGCGCTCGCGCACCACATCGGCAATGGCCTTCTTCTGGATTTCAACGGCCTTGTCTTTTTCAATGCGCTGCAGCGTCACTTCCTTTTCGCGGGCGACGATCTCCAAGTCCTGCGCGCGGGTCACGCGCTCTTGCTCGATCACCACCGCGCGCTTGCGGTTGTTCTCGGCCACTTCCTTTTCGCGCAGCACGTTTTCTTGCTGCACGGCCAGTTGCTGTTCAGACTGCAGGCGCGCCATTTCAGAGCGGGTGCGTTCTTCGGCCTGGATCTTGGAGGTCTCTGCTTCTTCACGGGCCTTTACGGTGGCCACTTCGCGCGCCTGGCGCGCGGTGGCGTCAGCCTGCTGGCGCTCCAGCTCCAGCATGGCTTCTTGTGTTTCGACGTTCTTCTTCTTGATCTGCATTTCCTCGTTGCGGCGCAGCTCGTTGGTCACCACGTGTTCGGTGGCGGTGAGCTGGGTGATCTTCTTGATACCTTGCGCGTCGAGGATGTTGTTGGAGTCGAGCTTGGACAGCGGCGTCTGCTCCAGGTAGTCAATGGCCGCGTCTTCCAGCACATAGCCCGACAGGTCGTCGCCAATCTGCTCGATGATCTTGTCGCGAAAACGGTCGCGCGCCTGGTACAGGTCCACAAAGTCCAGCGACTTGCCCGCAGTCTTGAGGGCTTCGGAGAATTTGGCCGAGAACAGATCTTCCAGAATCTCATGGTTGGACGCGCGCGCGCAGCCAATGCCCTGCGCCACGCGCAGCACGTCTTCGGCGGTCTTGTTCACCCGCACGAAGAACTTCACCTTGATGTCGGCGCGGATGTTGTCCGAGCAGATCAGCCCTTGGTCGCCCGACCGGTCGATCTCGATGGTCTTGACCGAGATGTCCATCAGCTCGGCCTTGTGGATGATGGGGTAGACCATGCGCCCGGTGAAGGTGACTTCAGGCTCGGCGCGCAGGGTGTTGATGATGAGTGCGTGGCCCTGTTCCACCTTGCGGTAGAACTTCGCGAACATGGCGAACATCGCCAGGATCAGGAAGACGATGACGCCAACGGCAATCAGGATGACCATGAGGGATTGCTGCATGAGAACGCTTTCTGGTGAAAGGGTTGAAAAGAAAATGGAAAGAGATAGAGAGGAATAACGGGGCAAGCGAAGGCGCTGGAACGCAGAGCGCGCCAGCGTGCATCACGCCGGTGGCAGGGGCACGACCAGGTAGCGGTGCGTGCCCGCGTCGTATTCGGTGATCAGCGCCGAATCGCCACGCTTCAAACTGTTGGGGCTGGGCGACCACACGCGGATATTGATGCTGGCCCCGCGCTGCGCCACCTCGGCGCGGCCCTGGCGCTCATCCACGGTGCCCGTCAGCACCCGGCAGGTCTGGCCGACCAGCGACGCATTGCTTTGCGCGGTGTGGTGCACAAACAGCCCGCGCAGCGGCCGCACCAGCCGCGCCGTGATGACGATGGACAGCGCAAACGCCACCACCAACACCACCAGGCCCACCAGCCATTTCAGGATGTCGGTCGGCACCCAGGCCAGCACGGTGACGCCCGCCAGGAACGTCAGCGTCCAGCCCACCAGCACCAGCAGGCTGACCACGATGGAGAACGGCACGCCATGCAGCCCAAAGGCCACCACATAGCTGGCAATGGTGCCCATGTCGTCCACGCTGGCGTCGGCGTGGGTTTCAATGTCCAGGTCAATGCCGCTGGACTCGAAATCCACCATGCCAATGATGGCCAGCAGCCAATACACAAGCACCACGCCCAGCAGCACGGTGTAGATGGCGGTCGGAAAGGCCGTAGCCGCCGTTAAAAGACTGGCAAACATGAAAATCCCCCCTCGTTGTGTGTTGTGTTCTGGTCGAGGAAAACGCAGAACCGGACTTTTTATTTTTTCTTGGGTGAAGAAGACGCGCTGTTCTTTTTCTTCTGCGCGTTCTGCACAAACGCGATCAGCTCGCGTGTTGCCGCCTCTTTGATCCCCAGGCGGTCATCGGGCGCAAGGCCATAGCGCTGCGCCAGCAACTCGTAGTCCGCCCCGTCCAGCGACACCGTAAGGCGCGGTCGTTTGGGCCGCGCTGCCACCGGCAAGTCGAGCACGCTGCGGATCTGCGTGGAGGTGGACACATTGGCATGAAAGGCCGCCACGCGGACCGCCTCCATCACCGCCTCTTCCACATCGAACGCGACCTGCACAGCGCGCAGCGCGGGCTCCGAGCCCTGCCACCGCGCTGGTTTGCGCGGTGCGGGGCTCATGGGGTCTGCGTGGATGCAGGTGCGGGCAGGGCTGTGGTTGCGCTTGCGGTGGCGCCCCCGGCCTGGCGTGCGCGCAGGCGCTCCATCACCTTGGCGGCGCGGGCTTTATCGTTGTCGCCAATGCCAGCGTCTGCCAGCTTGCGCTCCAGCGCGCGGTGGCCAAACTCCTGGTCCAGTTGCTCGGCGGCGGCCATGCGGTCGGCCAGGTCTTCGTGCCGCTTCTTGATGCGCTCCAGCGAATCGCGGGCGCTGGTCAGTTGCGAGCCGGTGGCGCCAATGCTTTCCGAAATGCTCTGCGTGGCGCGGTAGACGCTCTCGGTGGTCTTGGCGATGCCGATCTCGCGCTCGTGTTCGCGCACACGGCCCTCGGCGCTGCGGATCAGGTCCTTCAGGCGCGACACCTGCATGGCATAGCTGGCGTGCGCCTGGGTCTGCTCGGTCAACTCGGCCTCCAGTGCGGCCACGCGCTCGGCCACTTCCAGCGCCAGGCCTTCGTTGGCCTTGTCCAAGGCTTGCACGGCCATGTCTTCGTGGCGCAGCATGTCGGCCTTGATGCGCTCGATGTCACGCGCCGTCTGCATCTGCTTGGCCATCACACCGGTCAGCTCGGTCTTGGCCTCGTTGATGCTCGCCTTGGCGTCGATGATCTCTTGTTCATAAATGCGCGTGGCGTTGCCATCGACCACGCTCTGGCCCAGTTCGCGTGCGCTGCCGCGCAGCAGGGTGACTAGCTTCTTGATGACCGACATGATGGTTCTCCTGTCACAGTCGAAAAATCACACAAAGAGAGAGAAGGGCGGCAACCGCGCGCTTCAGCGAATAAAAGAATAGAAAGAAAGAAGGCAGTGCCTCAGCGCAGAAACTCGGCCAGTGCCTCCAGCGCATCCAGCGCGTTGTCGCTCAGCACCGCCACTTCATGCGCCACGTCTTCTGCGCGTGCAGCACGGGCCAGCGCACCCACCAGCACAAAGCGCCCGTCCACGCGGCCAAACGCAGACAGCGGAACGGAGGGGTTCAAGTCCAGCAGCGCTTCCATCAGCTCGGCGCGCCGCTCGGGGCGCACATCGGCGTCGGTCCACAGGTAGCACAGGCAGATGACCTGCATGTCTGAGCAGGTCACAAAGATGGGCAGCTCGTCGCGCCCCTCAATGCTGACCTGCACCACCGGCACATCGCCCGCAATGGGTTGCAACTGCACCGCTGCACCGCCCATGAGCGCGGAGGTCAGCGTGTCCAGGTTGTTGAGTTGTTCCAGCAAGGTGGGCACAGCGTCTCCTTCATCACACGGGTGGGACAGGCGGCCGGGGAAGGTGCGTGTGCCTGCATGGATGGGGAGAATAGGCACATCGACATATCATGTCAATGTATTCGTTTGTCACCAATTGCAAGTGCGGTTTGTGACAAACGACAGATGCTGTTTTTTGTTTCGGTTTGTTCAGGCGGCTGCGGCCAGTTCGCTCCACTCATCCCCCAGCGCCTGTGCCTGCTGCAGCACCAGTTCCACCGCTGCAGCCTCCAGATCCGGCGGGTATTTGTACTTGCGCAAGATGCGTTTGACCATCAGGCGCAGCTTGGCCTGCACGCTCTCGCGCTCGGTCCAGTCCACCGTCAGGTTCTTGCGCAGGTTGTCGGTCAGTTCGTGGGCGATTTTTTTCAGGGTGTCGTCGCTCAGCGTGCGCACGGCGGCCTCGTTCTCAGCCAGTGCGGTGTAAAAGCGCACCTCGTCTTCGCTCAGCCCCAGCTTGTCGGCCAGGCCATGCGCCTCGCGGAACTGGCGGGCCATGTCCAGCAGCTCTTCCATCACCTGGGCGGTTTCAATGCTGCGGTTCTGGTAGCGCACGATCACGCCACCCAGCAGCTCCGAGAACTTCTTGGCTTGCACCACATTGCTGGCAAAGCGGCTTTTGATCTCGCCCTCCAGAAGGCGCTCCAGCAGTTCCACCGCCAGGTTGCGTTCGGGAAGCGCCCGCACCTGGGCCAGAAAGCCTTCGTCCAGCAGGCCGATGTTCGGCTTCTCCAACCCCACCGCGTCAAAAATATCTACCACGCTTTCAGACACCACCGCCTGGCTGATGATCTGGCGCACAGCCAGCTCGCGCTGCTCGTCGGTGCGCTGTTTCGCGGTGATGTCGCGCTTGGTCAATATCACTTTGACGCCTTGCATGAAGGCCACCTCCTCGCGCACGGCCTTGGCTTCGTCCAGCGTGCAGCTCAGCGTAAAGGCCTGGGTCATCGCCAGGGCCGTGTCGGCAAACCGCTTTTTGCCGTCTTGCCCGGCCTGGCGCGGCAGGCCCAGCACGTGGTTGGCCGCGCCCGCCAGCACGCGGTGTCCGCCCGTCAAAAAGCCGCTGTAGTCAAACCCGTGCAGCAGGGCGCGCAGAACATCGAGCTTTTCCAGCACCACGCTGAACGCCTCGTGCGCGTCCACCGTGGGGCGGCCCCGGCCGTGGGCGGCGGTGTATTCCTTCATGGCGGCCTTCAGCTCATTGCCGATGCCGATGTAGTCCACCACCAGGCCACCCTGCTTGTCCTTGAACACGCGGTTCACGCGGGCAATGGCTTGCATCAGGTTGTGGCCCTTCATGGGCTTGTCCACATACAGCGTGTGCACGCAGGGCGCGTCAAAGCCGGTCAGCCACATGTCGCGCACGATCACGATGCGCAGCGGATCAAACGGGTCCTTAAATCGCTTTTCCAGCCGCTTTTTCACCTGCGCGCTGTAGATGTGTGGGCGCAGCAAGGCCTTGTCGCTGGCGCTGCCGGTCATCACGATCTTGATCGCGCCGAGCTCTGGGTCGGCGTGGTGCCAGTCGGGGCGCAGGCGCACGATCTCGTTGTACAGGTGCGCGCAGATGTCGCGGCTCATGGCCACCACCATGGCCTTGCCGTTCTGGGCGGTGTTGCGCTCTTCAAAATGCGCCACCAGGTCTTGCGCCACACGCGCCACGCGGGGCTCGGCGCCCACCACTTGCTCCAGCGCGGCCCAGCGGCTTTTCAGGCGCGACTGCACGCTTTCTTCTTCGTCCTCGGCCAGTTCGTCCACTTCGGCGTCAATGCTGGGCAGCTCGTCGGCCTTCAGGCCCAGCTTGACCATGCGGCTTTCGTAGTAGATGGCCACGGTGGCGCCGTCTTCCTTGGCCTGCTGCATGTCATACACGTGGATGTAGTCGCCAAACACCGCGCGCGTGTCGCGGTCGGTGCCGCTCACGGGTGTGCCGGTAAACGCGACAAAGGTGGCGTTGGGCAGCGCATCGCGCAGGTGCTGGGCGTAACCCACCTGGTAGCGCTCCACCGTGTTGGCGTCTGCACCGGCGCGGTAGGTGGGCGGCGCAAACTCAGCACGGTGTGTGGGTGCGGTGCCGCTGCCTGTGGTGATGGGGGGTGCTACTGTATTGGTAGCTGGTGGCGCTTGTGTATCAAGCGCTGGGGCCTGATTTGGCTTGAAATTTTCCCTGCCATGTGTCTTTTGCACCTTCAGCCGCGCCTCAAACCCATACTGCGTGCGGTGCGCCTCGTCGGCTATCACCACGATGTTGTGGCGGTCCGACAGCATGGGGTAGCTGTCTTCGTCCTCACCGGGCATGAACTTCTGGATGGTGGCAAACACAATGCCGCCCGAGGGCCGGTTGGTCAGCAGCGTGCGCAGCTCTTGCCGGGTGCGGGCCTGCACGGGCTGCTCGCGCAGCAGGTCTTGCGCCAGGCCAAACACGCCCAGCAGCTGGCCGTCCAGGTCGTTGCGGTCGGTGATGACCACGATGGTCGGGTTCTGCAGCGCGGGCTCCTGCATCACGCGGGCGGCAAAGCAGGTCATGGTGATGCTCTTGCCGCTGCCCTGCGTGTGCCACACCACGCCGCCCTTGCCCTTGATGGCCGGGTCTGCACCGCTGCCCGGCGTGGCCGCAGCCACCACCTGGGCAATGGCGGCGCGCACCGCATGAAACTGGTGGTAGCCCGCAATCTTCTTCACCAGCTGCCCATCGTCTTCAAACAGCACAAAGTAGCGCAGGTAGTCCAGCAGATACTGCGGCGCCAGCACGCCGCGCACCAGCGTCTGCAGCTCGTTGAACTGGCCCAGCGGGTCCAGCGCCACGCCGTCTATCGTGCGCCACGCCATGAAGCGCTCGGCGCTTGCGCTCAGCGACCCCAGCAGCGCCTCGGTGCCGTCTGAAATTACCAGCACCTCGTTGGTGTGGAACAGGTCCGGGATCTGCTCCTTGTACGTCTGGATCTGGTCGTACGCCTTCCACACGCTGGCGGCCTGGTCGGCAGGGTTCTTCAGCTCCAGCAGCACCAGCGGCAGGCCGTTCACAAACAGCACCACATCGGGCCGACGCGTGTGGCGCGGCCCGCGCACGCTGAACTGGTTCACCGCCAGCCAGTCATTGCGCTCGGGCGCGGCCCAGTCCACCAGGCGCACAAAGTCGCCCACCGTCTCGTTGCCGCGCTGGTACTGCACCGGCACGCCCGCCACCAGCAGCCGGTGAAACCGCCTGTTGGCCGCCAGCAGCGCGGGCACGCCCAGGTCTTGCACCTGCGCCAGCGCGTCGTCGATGGCCACCACAGGCACGGCAGGGTTCAGCCGCACCAGCGCCGCCTTCAGGCGGCCTGCCAGCAGCACCTGGCGGTAGTCGCTGCGCTCGGGCGCGGGGCCGTCGGGGGCGATGTCGGGACCGGCGATGTGGGTGTAGCCCACGTCCTGCAGCCAGGCCAGGGTTTCGCGTTCGAGCTGGTCTTCGGTCATGGCCGGGCCTCAGTTTGGTCCAGCAAGATGGTGCTGAGTGCCTGGTTGACGTAGTAGTTGCCGCGCCCGATCTTTTGCTTTTGCACAAAGCCGCTGGCAGCCAGTGCATCGAGGTACTTGGTGGCCGTGAGCCTTGACACCTGCAAGTCGCGCTGCAAAAAGTCGATCTTGGTGTACGGATGCGTAAACAGGTTGTTGATCAAGTCCTGGCTGTAGAACTTGTGCTGCGCCCGGATGCGGTGCTTGTAGTCGAACAGCGCCGTCTTGATGGCGCGGATGGTGGTCAGCGTCTGCGCGGCGGTTTGCTCCACGGCATCCAGCATATACAACACCCAGTCCTCCCAGGTGTCGTCGTCGCGCACGGTTTGCAGCAGGTGGTAGTAGTCGGCCTTGGTGCGCACGATGTGCTTGCTCAGGTACAGCACCGGAATGTCGAGCAGCCCCTCTTTCACGAGGTACAGCACGTTCACGATGCGCCCCGTGCGGCCATTGCCGTCGTAAAACGGGTGAATGCTTTCAAACTGGTGGTGCGCCAGCGCCATCTTGATCAGCGGGTCTACCGCGAACACATCGGGGTCGTTCAGAAACCGCTCCAGGCCGCCCATCAGCGCCACAATCTCGGCCGGGTCTTGCGGTGGCGTGTACACCGTCTGCCCTGCGCCGTCCTTCAGCGCCGTGCCTGGCAGTTTGCGAAAGCCCGCGTTGTTGCGCTCCAGCTCGCTCTGAATCTGGATGATGTGGTTGGCCGTGAGAAGCCCGCTGGCGCGCACCTGCTCAAACCCCACCCGTAGCGCTTGGCGGTAGCGCAGTACCTCTTTGGCGGCCGGGTTGGCGAACGCCTCGGGCAGCACATCGTCCTTGAACAGCTCATCGTGCGTGGTGACGATGTTCTCGATCTCCGAGCTGTCCTTGGCCTCCTGCAGGCCCAGCGTGTTGATCAAAATGCCCTGGTTGGGGATGGACGCCGCAATGCCCTTGAGTTCTGCCAACTGGCGGCTGCTGCTGGCCAGCTTCTTGAGGATGGCGGGCGTGTCGAAGCGGGCAGCGTCCAGCTGTTCGAGCGGGTGGAGCAAGTGCATGGCGGGCCTGTGGCGGGCAGGGATGTGTATAGAAAAACCGGTTTTCTATACATGTTAGCCAGCATGTGTATAGAAAACGCGTTTTTTTATACATGGGCGTGCGATGTGCCCTGCAGGCGGGCTTGTGAAAGGCGGTTCGTTTAGCAGAATAAACCGTAACCTATTGATTTGATTGATTTTTAAGCTGGCGCTTAGCAATTGCTAAACACTTGCTAAACGGCCCGTTCCAAATCAACGCAGCGTGTAATGCGGCTTCCCCTGTGCCGCATGCTTGATGAGAAACCCTTCCGGCTGGCACCACTTCTTGAAAAGCCGCGACGCCTCCACTTGCGCAGAGGGGGAGTCTCCTAACCCTAGCAGTTCCCTCAACTGCGCGTTATCAATGCGCTGATGGTCGCTCAGGTATTCACGCACCAGCTCTGCATAGCGCACTGGGTTCAGCCCCCTCGCCCGCGTGTAAGCAGCCTTGCCTTTGAGAACTGTGGCGACCCCTTTGGAGAGGTGGAAAGTCGCCGCTGAGGTATGCCCCTTGCGCTCCAGCAGGTTCAGCGGGGCATCGCACATAGCCTCCAGCACCATGCGTGCGTCGTCACGCGGCAGTTGCAGCACCAGGGCTGCTTCTGCCACATCCATGAACGCTTGGCCCACCAGGGCATCCAGTACCAGCAAATGGTCCAGCGATACCGCAGCCCCCGCAGCATCCAGCCGTGCCACCACCTGGGCCACGGTGCTGTGCGTTTCGCGGTTGAACAAGCGCAGCGTGACCGTGTAGCCATCGGTCTGGTACTGAGGGCGACGTTTTCCGTAAACCAGTGCAGAGCGGAAAATGCGCCGCCGCCCAATGCCGGATGACTCCACCAGCCGCAGCTTCACCAGCGCATTGGCCAGCGTGCGGTTACGCGGCACCGCCTCGTGGCGCAAGATGTTCTCAGGCGTGATCCCGGCCACAAACCCACCGGGGCTGGTCACCACCAGTTCTTGGGCCGAATGCCGCACCAGAATTTCGCCAGGGTTCAGGTAGTCGCGGTGCGTCAAGGCGTTCAGCACGGCTTCGCGCACTCCCTCAATCGGGTACTGAGGAATGCGCATCTTGAACAGGCCCAATTCAATCTCCCGTTCCGGATTCAGCGGGCCTACGAACACCTGCTCCATGCGCTCCACAGCTTCCAGCAGCGGCAGGCGATCAATATCGTTGCGCGCCACAGTGGTCTCGCTGTCATGCAACACATAGTGGAACTGCGCCTGCGGGCAGCAGCGGGTCAGTACCTCCCGGCGCGCAAACAGCAAGACCCCGGTGTGGGTCACCACCCCGTCACGCACAGCCTCCAGCCCTTGCAAGAATTCCAGGTCCGGCAAGTCCAGCAGGCCCGAAGACGGCGCCTTGCTGCGCAGCACTTGGCGGGCACGCTCCAGCTGCAAAGGGTCCAGGTCTGACAAAGCCACCCCTTGGGCGGGTGCACCGCTCCAGTCCAGTGCAGCGCTTGCCACCTGGGCACGCTGAAACACCACGCGGTCCAGCGGCATGCAGTTCTTGCCCACCCGCTGCTTGAACAGGCCCGCCGCTGTGCCGTAGGGTTTCTGAGGTCCCTCGGGCACCCGCACAACCAACAACTTGCCCGTGCCCTCAGGCACAGGCAACTCCAGTACCTCGGCTCCAATACCGGGTCGCGTGCCGTCGTAAATGCCGCGCTTGAACACATCCACATCGTGGCCCTGCGTGCCCACGATGGCCTGTGCACGCCCCCGCTGCTTGTCGGCCACGCCAAACACCACCACGCCACCTCCGGCATTGGCAAAGCACACAGCGTATTCGCACGCCACCTTCAAATCTTCCTTGGGTCCCAAAGAGGGCTTGAAGTCCAGGAACTCGCTCTCTAGCGCGTCGGCGATCTCCTCATCCAATTGGGCCAGCAGCGCCAGAATGTCTTCATTCGAGAGAATGCTCATGCAGTGGCCTCCGGTGATAGGGGAAGGTTTTTTGTGAAATCAGAACAAAAATGCCCCTGGCGCTGGTGAAACAAGCGCAAAAAGCTATCAAAAACAGAGCATTCATGCCTGCAGCGCGCCGCCTAGGGCGGCTTCGGTGGCGGCCTGGGCTTCGGGCAAGCGCAACTGGCCGGAGATCAGGCGGGGGAGCAGGGTGTCGCGGAGGGTGGAGAGGGTTTGGGCTTGCTGCTCGTTTGCCTTGACACGTTGATGGAGCATGCTCGCCACGCCCTCGAATGCTTCCACGCAGGTGCGATTTGGCACCAGATATGCCAACCCATGAATGTGATTCCGATTGAGGGTGGGGACCGCAGAGCCCGCATTGAACGATTTGAAATCGAGCAGACGAAGCAACTCATAGGCAAAGCAGGGTGTCGCAGCGCGAAACTCCTTGATCCAAAGCGTTGTGTTCAGGGGCCAATAGGGGCCGAACTCCAGAAACACGCGGCCCAGAACGCCGGATCGTCCTGTGACGACACCTGGCCCTTGCACCGTCGCTTCGCGGTGCGTTCCGCTCGGTCCACTCGCTGCAATGATCGGGACTGCACCTGGAATGCGATCCTGCGCGGGCAAATCAAAACCCCGTTGGAGTACCAACAGATCGTCCAGTCGGCCAACCTGCCACCCCTTCGGCACCCACCCCAACTCCGACTCCTCCAGCGCATCGGGAAACAGCGCGGCGGTGGCTTCGTCCATGCCTTCGGGGGCGCGGCCTTCCATCTTGGCGCGCACGGGGTCGAAATCGACAAACCACGACTTGAACAGCGCCTGGGCAATGGCTTCGAGCGTGGCGTTGGTTTCGCGCAGGAGGGTGATGCGGTCGTCGAGCCGACTTAGGACGCTCACTATGGCGCGCTGCTGTGCTAGCGGTGGAAGTGGCAGCTGAATGCCTTTGAGTGACTTCAATGGTGTGGCAATGCCCGGGGTGCCAACCTGTGATGTGTTCATCAAAAGCGCCGAGCGACCAATGCTGCTTTTGAAGAAATACATCAGATAGAGAGGATCGACCCTTTCTCGATTCGGTGACAGCTTCATCAAACTCGTCGAGAGCATGTAGCGATGGCCGTCGTCTGGGGTGATCCCAACTTCCCCAATGTTTCCGCGATGGGGAAAAACAAGATCGCCAGGCTTCAAGCAGCAACTGGCCAAGCTATCAGCAGTCTCTTCGGAGACGTAGACGTAGCTTCCCTCCGGCTCTCGAGCCCCGTTAAGGTTGTTGCCACGAATAACTCGTACGCCAGATGCAACGTATAGATCGGCTTTCATCCGGGAACCGAACGGGCCAACTGCCATGGATCCGGGCTGTGCAGCGGCGAGATCACCCACCTTAACGATGGGCCACTCAGAACTCATACCCCAACCCCCCCAACTTCTGCCGAATCACCGCATCCAGTTCCGCTCCCCTCGCCATCTGCTCGCCCAGCTTCTCCGTCAGCTTGACCATCTTGTCGGCAAAGACTTCGTCGTCGTCCTCCACCGCCTCGGCGCCCACGTAGCGGCCGGGGGTGAGCACGTGGCCGTGCTGGGCGATCTCGGCCAGGGGCACGCTGCGGCAGAAGCCGGGGATGTCTTGGTAGGCCGTGGGGTGGTGGGGGTGGGCTTCGACGGGCTCAGCCTGAACGGGCGGGGGTGCGCTGGCTTCGACGGGCTCAGCCCGAACGGGGTTGGCTGTGGGCGCGGGCTCGCCGCGCCAGGCAGCCACGGTGGCGGCGATGCGGTCGATGACCGCGTCGGTCAGCTCGCCCTGCACGCGGCTGATCATGGTGGCGAGCTTGCGGGCGTCGATGAACAGCACCTCGCCCTTGCGCTTTTTGCTCTTGGCCAAAAACCACAGGCAGGCAGGGATTTGGGTGTTGAAAAACAGCTGGCCGGGCAGGGCGATCATGACTTCCACCACGTCGGCATCGACCATGGCGGCGCGGATCTGGCCTTCGTTGTTCTGGCTGCTGCCCATGCTGCCATTTGCCAAAACGATTCCAGCACGACCCGTAGGTTTGAGGTGGTGCAGCATGTGCTGCAGCCAGGCGGTGTTGGCGTTGCCGTGGGGTGGGTCGCCATACACCCAGCGGGCATCGCCTTCCAAACTGGGGTGCCACCAGTCGCTGATGTTGAAGGGCGGGTTGGCCAGGATGAAGTCGGCGCGCAGGTCGGGGTGCTGGTTGCGCACAAAGGTGTCGGCGGGTTCGGTCCCCAAGTTGAAGTCGATGCCGCGAATGGCCAGGTTCATGGCAGCTAGGCGCCAGGTGGTGGGGTTGCTCTCTTGCCCGTAGATGGAGACATCGCCCTTTTTGCCGCCGTGGGCTTCGATGAACTTCTCGCTCTGCACAAACATGCCGCCGCTGCCGCAGCACGGGTCGTACACCTTGCCGGTGTGCGGGTTGAGCACGGCCACCAGGGTTTTGACGATGCTGGCGGGGGTGTAGAACTGCCCGCCGCGCTTGCCTTCGGCGCTGGCGAACATGCCCAGAAAGTATTCGTACACCTGGCCCAGGGTGTCGCGGGCCACGTCGGGGGTGTCGCCAAAGCCTATGGTTGACACCAAGTCCACCAGCTCGCCCAGCTTGCCGTCGGGCAACTGCGCACGGGCGTAGCGTTTGTCGAGGATGCCTTTGAGCGTGGGGTTCTCGGCCTCGATCAGCGTGAGCGCGTCGTCAATGCGTTTGCCAATGTCGGGCTGCTTGGCGCTACTCCTTAGTTGCTCCCACCGGGCGGCTTCGGGCACCCAGAAGACGTTGGCTTCCTTGTAGTAGTCGCGGTCTTCCAGCTCGGCGGCAATGTCGGCGGGGTCTGCGTCGCCGTAGAAGTAATCGTCGTCGGGGTCTGCCAGGCGCAGCACCAGCGTGGCGTGGTGGGCGGCAAAGGTGTCAGAGATGTATTTGACGAAGATGAGGCCGAGCACCAGGTGCTTGTATTCGGCGGCGTCCATGTTGGCGCGCAGCTTGTCGGCGGTGGCCCACAGGGTTTTCTGGATGTCTTGGAGCATGTGGCTGCGGTGTGTGGCCGGTAAGGGCCGTCAAGCGGGCAGGCCCGCCGCACACACTGCGAAGACCCTGCCACGGGGTTGCTTCTTTGAACACTACTATTTTGATAGCTGCTAGCGCTTATCCAATAAGCGCTAGAGGCCATTTTGACCAAAAATCTGGTCCCCTCGACAGGAATCGAACCTGTATCTAGCGCTTAGGAGGCACTCGTTCTATCCATTGAACTACGAGGAGGCAAGACAGCCGCGCATTGTAGTGGGCGCACGCACACCCCATGGAGTGCGCAGCCTCAGTCGTACTTCACCGTGTAGATGATGTCCACCGCGCTCTTCTCGCCCGTCTGCCCGCGCAGCGTAAGGCTGCGGGTGAGGTCGTAAAAGATGTACAGCGTGCCCAGCGTGCCCGACAGGCTGCGTTCGTAGGTCACATACAAATCCTTGGACAGGCGCTTGCCGAAGGTGAGGGCGGCGGCGGTGGCGTCTTCGCCAGAGCCTGGGCCTTTGACGCCGATTTCGTCCAGGCCCAGGCGGCTGGCGATGCCGCCGCCGGGGTTGTTACCCCTGCCCAGCAGGGCCAGGGCGGCTTGTTGCAGCACGGCGGCTTCGGCGCCGCCCGCGGCGGCGTCGCGGCCCAGCACCACCCACGAGAGTTTTTCTGCGTCGGGCAGCTCGGGGTCGGAGTACAGCTTGACGCGAGGCGCCTGCGCGGTTCCGGTGACCTGCACGCCCGCGCGCACGCTGATGTTGGGGCGCAGCGCCAGGATGTCGAGCGAGGGGTTGTCGTAGGGGCCGTTGAAGCGGATCAGGCCCGTTTCCACGTTCAGCGACTGGCCCCAGGCGCGGTAGCGGCCTTCGTCGGTGCGCACTTCGCCGGTCACGCGCGGCGGGGCGCCGGGCACGGCACTGCTGCGGATGTCCAGCTCGCCCGTCAGGCGTGTGGTGATGCCGTGGCCGCTGAGCGCAAAGTCGCGGCCCAGGTTGAGGGTGACGGCAATGTCGGGCGGCTTGGCGGTTTCGGCCTGGGCGGCTACCTGGTTGGCCCTGGCGGCGGCTTGGGCCTTGGCCTGGTCTACCAGGTCTTTGGCTTTGGACCGCACCACCACGTCCGAGCCCAAGGTGGGCGCCGATTCATCCGGCAGGATGATGGTGGCGCGGTCGGTGGTGAGCTTGCCGCGCAGGCTGATCTGGCCCTGCTGCAGCTGCGCCTGCAAGGTGCCCGACACGCTGACCTGCCGGTCGGCACGCACCAGTACCTGCAGCGCTTTGGCCTCGGCCTGCAGCGACATCGCAATGCCCGAAAGGCCCGTGGCTGCCGTGGCGCTGTCGCCCCAGGTGACGCGGCCGGTGGCCGTTAGCGTGCCGCCGTCTTGCGACGCTGCCGTACGGTTGCCGCTAAAGCCTGCAATGCGCGCGCTGCTGCCGCGCCCGCCCTGCAGGCGGAACTCGGTGATGTTGAGCTGGTTGCCTTGCAGCGTGGCACGCAGGCGGCCGCCTTGCAGGTCTACGCCGTCGACCACCGAGCGCACGGCCATGTCATCCGCCCCCAGCGTGCCCGCCCAGCGCGGTGCATTGCGGGTGCCGGACAGCGTGGCGCTGGCGTCCAGCGTGCCGCGCACGCGCCAGCCGGGTGGGGCCAGCGCTGACCACACGCCCACGTCGGGCAGGCGTGCGCGCAGGGTGCCTGTCAGGGGGGCGTCGGCGGCCCAGTGGATAGGACTGTCTGCGGTGGCGGGGGCCAAGCGGGTGTTGACGGTGGCATCGACCTCGCCCGCGCGGTCGCTGGCCCACACCAGGCGCGCGCGCAGGGCGTCGCCTTCGGCGTCGATGGAGACTTCTGCCTGGCGCACGCCTGCAGGGGTGCCCACGGTGGAGGAGGGTGTTGCTGCGCTGGCCGACGCTTCAGTGGCAATGGCGGTGACGGCCCCTGCGCCCGTGCCCTGGCCGCTGCTTTGCACGGCGGTGACGGCGGTGCTGTCGCCCGCCAGGATACGCAGGTCGCCGCTGGCACGGCGCAGGCTGGCGCTGGCGCGCAGGGTGCGGGTGGTGTCTACGTTCCATTGCCCGTCCAGCACCAGGCTGGTCGCCAGCCCCATGCGTGCCAGCAGCGACTGGGCTGGGACGCCAGCAGCTACGGGAGCGCCCATCGCACCCGTAGCGGCAGCGTTGCCACCCAGGCCCAGCGCGTCCACCCACGCCGTGGGCAGGCCTTGCAGCGTGCCCTGGGTTTGCAGCGTGGCGGGTGTGCCCGCCGTGCTGCTGGTCACCAGCCGCACCGGCTGCCAGCGCAGGGTGACGGTGCCGGGCTCCGGGCCGGTCAGGCGGGCCTGGCCGGCCGAGGTCTGCAGCGTCAGGCCGTTTGCCGTGGTGGTGGCATTGACCGACAGCGGGTCTGCCAGTTGCAATGCCCAGGGGCCGGGGCGTTGCGCGTCTTGTGCCTGCAGGCGCAGTTCGCTGACCTGTGCCTGCCATTGCCCGGCAGCTTTCAGCCCGGCCGTCAGGCGTGTTTGCAGGGTGGCACGCAACGCCTGCGGGGCGGTGGTGCGCGCCTCGCCACTGAGCACGAGCGATGCCTGCGCCAGGTTGCCCGACAGCGTGGCGGTCAGCGCGCGCAGCTGGATGGGTTGCAGCGCAGCGGCGCCGGGTTGTGCGCCGGTGGCAGTGGCTGGCAGCGTCAGGTCCAGCTGGGGCGCGTTGAGGCTGGCTTGCAGCTCGAATGGCTCTTTGCCTGTGGGCAGTGCTTTGCCTGCGCTGGCGGCTTGCAGTTGCTGGGCGGCGGTTTGCCAGCCACCCTTCCACCGCACGGTGATTTGTGCGGCGCCTTTGGCGGTGGCGCCCTGCAGTGCCTGCTGCAGATCGGCACCCACAAAGGGCAGGGTGGTCAGCCATTGGAGGGTGCGGTCGGCGTCGGCCCATTGCACTTGCAGCTCGCCAGCGCCGGTTTGTGGACCCATCTGCCCGCTGGCCCGGGCCGTGGCGCCGGGCACTGTCAGCGCCAGTTGCCCCTGGGCAGACTGCGTGCCCAGGGCGATGCGCAGGCTGGTGGCCTCTGCGCGGGCCTGCAAGGCATCGAGCAGCAGGCGGTCGAGCTGAAGGGTGCCGCCGGTGTCTGCGCCTTGTGCACCCGTGGGCGGTTGCCAGTTGCCTTGCGCGGTGAGGGTGTCGATGCGCAGCGGGGCAGGGCCTGCAGAGCGTGCCGTTGACGTAGTGCGCACGGCCGGGCCCGGCGTGGCGCGGATGTCGGCGTTGAAGCGCACGGCGGTGCCCTGTGTTTCCGCGCGGATGCGGCCTGACAGGGGGGAGGCTGCCAGCGCGGTATGCAAGGCGTCGGGCCGGAGTGAGCGCAAATCGGCTTGGCCTTCCAGCGCGCCGGTGGCGGGGGTGAAATGGCCTTGCACGGTCGCGTTGCCGCTGCCTGCGTTGAGGGTGGCACGGGGCACGTCCCACCGGGTGCCGTCGTAGGTGGCGCTGGCTTGCAGGGCGGTGAGGGGCAGGCGGGACTGGTCCCACGGGCCGGGCAGGTCATTGCGCAGCTGCGTTTCGATGGACCAGCCGCTGGACGTGGGTGCCGTGCTGCCAGGCGCCGCGCCTGTGTTGATAGGCCCGGCCTGCAGCGTGCCGTGTAGTTGGGTGGCAGGGGCCTGGGGCCACAGCGCGGCCAGGTTCACAGCGCGCAGGGTGGCGGTGGCTGCCAGCACGGGCTGAGGCTCCCACGGGGCCAGCGTGGCTTGCACGTCTGCCTGCATGGGTTCTGCGGGGGCCGCTGTCGCTGGGGCTTTGACGGCAGATTTTTGTGCCGCTGGCTTGGCGGCCGACGCTGGCGTGGAGGGTTGGGGGTGGAGTGGACCCGTTGGTGCGGAATCTGCCACCGGGCTGACCCGTGCCTGCAGTTCGAGCCGCGCTGCCGCCGTGGCCAGCGTGCCCTGCAGCGTGGCGTGGGCGCCCAGCTGTATGGGCGTGGTCGATGTGCTGCCCGGCACGGTGGTCTGCACATTGCCGTCCACCGTCAGATCCAGCGCCATGGGGGCTTGCGCCTGCAGCGCGGCGCGCGCGCTGTAGCGGCCCTGGGCCAGTTCCACCTGGTCAATGTTCAGCCGGTGTTGGTTGCCATCAAACCGGTAGTCGCCTTGCAGGCCCAGCGCCTGCACGGCGGGTGGCCCTGCCCACTGGATTTCGTCTACCCGAAAAGGCACGCCGATCTGCAGCGGTAGTACCAGCTCGGTCATAGGGGTCAGGGGCGTATCGGGTGCTGGGATAGCGGGTGTTTGCGGCGTGATCAGCACACGCGCGGCATGCACCTCGCCCAGCTCCAGGCGGCGCTGCAGCAAGGGGGCCAGTTGCCAGCCCAGGCGGATGTCGGTCACTTCTACCGCCAGGGTGGGGCTGCTCCAGCGCAGCCAGCCAATGCGCCCACCACTGCGCAGCGCGCCAGAGACTTCACGGCTTTCCAGCTTTTGATCGGCGGGCAAATACTGTGCAGCACGCGCCAGCGCGGCGGCCAGCGACGTGCTGCTGCCCGCCCATAGCCATACGCCAGCAGCCACCGCAAGCACCAGCGCCACCAGGCTCAGCAGCAACCAGCCCAGCGCACGCACGGCACGCGGCGCGCGGCGCGGTGGTGGGCGTTTGGCCGATGACGACCCGGCGCTGAAGTCAGGTGCGCGGGTGCGCAGCGTGGGTGGTGTCTGGTTGCTGGTCGCCATCAGAAGCTGAACCCCAGGCGCAGGTGCAGCCGCACCTCTTTGGTTTTGACGCCATAGGCCAAGTCTGCCTGCAGCGGGCCCACAGGGCTGCGCCAGCGCACGCCTGCGCCCACGCCCACGCGCGGGTCCAGGTCGCCCGCGCGGTCGGCCACGGCGCCTGCATCCACGAACAGCGTGCTTTCCCAGTCGGTCATGCTGCCTTTGTAGACGATGGGGCGCTGCCATTCCACACTGCCCACCGCCATGTAGCGGCCGCCGTAAAGCTGGCTGTTGTCGGTGCGCGCGCCAATGCTGCGGTAGCCGTAGCCGCGCACGGTGGTGTCGCCACCGGTCAGAAAGAGCTGGGTCACAGGCACCTGGGCACCGTCACGCGCCAGCACGGCGCCCGCCTCGGCGCGCAGGGCCACGCGGCCATTGCGCCCCACGCCCGCAGCGTCGGTAACGCGCCCGGCCGGTATGAACGACTGCCACCGCACCAGGGTGCGCACAAACGGGTCGCGCTCGGGCCGCAGCGTGGTGCCCAGGCCCAGTTCCAGTGCAATGCCGTGGCCGCGGGTGGGTGCCGTCAGGCTGTTGAAGTAGCGGCCTGTCCAGCCGTAGTTGACGCTGAGTGCTGTGCTGGATTCGGCGGGCGACAGCGCGTTGGCGGTCAGCCCCTGGCTGTTGGCGTAGTCGTACTGCACAAAGTAATTGCGGTCGATGTTTTGGGTGCTTTTGCTGCGGCCAGAGCGCAGGCGGCCGCTGTTGACGTCGTAGTCGCCCGTGGCCTCGCGCTGCAGCCGCGCGCCTGCAAACCAGCGCCAGCCGTTGTTGTTGGGCAGATCGGTCCATTCGCTGCTGGCGTGTTTGGTTTCGCGGTCGAGCGACAGCTTGCTGACCGCGCGCCAGCCAATCACGGGCAACTGGTTGTGGATGTGCTCCAGTGACAGACGGGCGCCGCTGTCGGTGGAGAGCCCGGGGCCAAACACCAGCTTTTGCAGCGGGGCTTCGCGCACCTGGGCCACCACGGGGGCGGCCTCGGGGTCGGTGCCTTCGGTATCGAGCGTGAGGAAAACGGCGTCGTAGTAACCACTGCTGGCCAGACGCAGTTGCGCGTCCAGCATCTCGGCTTCGTCATACACCGTCCCCGTGGGCAGGCGGGCCAGGCGCCGCGCGCCATCGGGGTCGTAGCGTTCGCTGCCCTGCACGCGCAAGGGGCCAAAACGGTAGGGCGGGCCGGGGTCGTAGGTAACGCTGAGCTTGGCCTCGTGCGCGTCCGCATCCACCTCGGCGCGGCTGTTGGCAATGCGTGCGGTGGGATAGCGGCGCACCTGCAATTCGCGCAGGCCGCTGGTTTTGGCGGCATCCCACGCGGACTGGGTGAACGGCTGGCCCGGGGGCAGCGACCAGTTGCGCTGCACGCGCTGCTGCTGGCGGGCGCTGCCTTCGGCGTGGTTGCCTGCTGCATTGGCAAAGTCAATGTCGGCGCTGGCAATGCGGGTTTGCGGGCCCGGCTGCACGGTCACGACCACGGTGCGCGGGGCGCTTTTGCTGTCAGGAGTTTCCGTCAGCTCGACCGTGATGGTGGGCGCAAAGTAGCCCAGCGTGCCCAGCAATTCACGCGCGTTGGCGTCGGCCGCGCCCAGCAGACGCTGTAGCTCGTTGGCTTGCAGGTCGGGCAGGTTGCGAAAGCGTTGCAGCTCCAGGTGGCGCTCCAGCGTCTCGCGCACGGCGTCAGGGGCGCGCACCTCCACGGCAAACGACGGAGAGGCTGATTCGGCGATCACAGGGGCGCCCACAGCGTCTGCGTTGTCGCCCTTGGTGTCACCGCGCGGCAGCAGGCTGCAACCCTGCAGGCACAAGGCGCCAACAAGCAGTAACGCCGACCACGGGGCCGGCGTTGGAACATTCGCAGTGTGGGTGCGCAAGACGCTGATGGGCACGGCAGATTGAAGGTAAGGGGCAGGCATAGGGAGGGCGTTCAGAGCCTCCAAACCCAGAGGCCATCACTGCGGCCCCCGACTATGCCCCGAAAAAAAGCCCCTCTTTGTCGGACAGCGGCTCACATCGCCTGCGGCGCCACCACCCCGCGGGGATATGTTCTTGCCGGTACTGCTATTTGGACAGCAGCCGCATGGTCTCTTCCAGCCCCTTGAGCGACAGCGGGTGCATGCGGTTGCCTACCAGCTGCTGGATGATGCTGATGCTCTGGCGGTATTGCCACACGCCCTGGGGCTCGGGGTTGATCCACGCGTGTTTAGGGAACGCGTGTGTCAGGCGCTGGATCCATTCGGCACCCGGTTCTTCGTTGTTGTATTCCACGCTGCCGCCGGGCTGCAAAATTTCGTAGGGGCTCATGGTCGCGTCGCCCACAAAGATGAGTTTGTAGTCCTTGTTGTACTTGCGGATGATGTCCCAGGTGGGGAATTTTTCGGCAAAGCGGCGGCGGTTGTTCTTCCACATGAAGTCGTACACGCAGTTGTGGAAGTAATAGAACTCCAGGTGCTTGAACTCCGTTTTGACGGCGCTGAATAGTTCCTCCACGCGCTGGATGTGTTCGTCCATGGTGCCGCCCACGTCCATCAGCAGCAGCACCTTCACATTGTTGTGCCGCTCGGGAACCATGTTGATGTCCAGATACCCGGCGTTGGCCGCTGTGCTGCGGATGGTGTCGGGCAGGTCCAGCTCCAGCTCGTGCCCCTCGCGCGCAAACTTGCGCAGGCGGCGCAGCGCCACCTTGATGTTGCGCGTTCCCAGCTCCTGCTGGTCGTCGTAGTCTTTGTAAGCGCGCTGTTCCCACACCTTCACAGCGCTCTTGTTCTTGCCCGCGCCGCCAATGCGCACGCCTTGCGGGTTGTAGCCGCCATGGCCAAAGGGGCTGGTGCCGCCGGTGCCAATCCACTTGCTGCCGCCTTCGT
Source organism: uncultured Gammaproteobacteria bacterium (assembly GCA_947085645.1). Lineage (GTDB taxonomy): Bacteria > Pseudomonadota > Gammaproteobacteria > Burkholderiales > Burkholderiaceae_C > Acidovorax. Next base: position 19,898 of record CAMTXG010000017.1, on the reverse strand, counting down.
GGCGCTCCTTTTGCTCTTCGAGCCGCTTTTTCAGCGTCTCCATGAGCTCGTCCCAGCCCATCTTCTCGATGGCAGCCTTTTGCTCGGGCGTGAGTTCGTTCTCCAGGATCTTGCGCAGCCAGTCGGCCGGGATCTCCTTGGTGAAGTCGGCGACCATTTCCACGCCCTTGAAGTAGGCGCCAAAGGCCCGGTCAAACTTGTCGTAGTGCTTCTCGTCCTTGACCAGGGTCAGGCGCGAGAGGTTATAGAAGTCGTCCAGCGCCCACGCGTCATCCGACTTGGGGCCCACCACACCGGCCTGCAGTGCTTCGAGCAGGGTGAGGTATTCCTTGACCGATACCGGCAGTTTGGCCGAACGCAGGGTGTAGAAAAAGTCGATGAGCATATTTTTGGCCTCTAGCGCTTACTGGGTAAGCGTGTGACGCTCTAAAAGATATAGCAACTGTACCTTGGCTTCTGGCCATTCACCGGCACGCATGCTGTACATCACCGTATCGCGGATGGTGCCGTCGCGGCGCAGCGCATGGCCGCGGATCACGCCGTCTTTTTTGGCGCCCAGGCGCTCAATGGCTTGTTGCGACGCAAAGTTGAAGTTGTCGGTGCGCCAGCCCACGACATGGCAGCCCAAGGTGTCGAAGGCATGGCCCATCATCAGCAGCTTGCAGGTGGTGTTGACATGGCTGCGCTGGACGCTTTTGCGGTACCAGGTGTAGCCAATCTCCACGCGTTTTACGGCGGGCAGGATGTCGTGATAGCTGGTGCTTCCCAGTACCTCGCCGGTGGCGTCATTCACCACGGCAAATGCAAATCGGTTGCCGTCAGCACGCATTCGCAAGGCGTCTTCGATGTACCTGCGCGTGTTTTCAGGCTCTGGCACCGAGGTGATGCGCAGCTTCCACAGCTCGCCGTCAGCGGCCGCGGCAGCCAAGCCTTGCTCATGCGCTAGCGCCAGGGGTTCCAGGCGCACGTCGCGATCGTTGAGGGTGATGGGTTCGACAAACGGCACGGGCTGCTCGGTGGGTCAGTGATTGAAAACGAAAGGTGCCTGCGGAGAGATTGCCTCTCAGCGGTTCCTTTGGTTCATGAAGACCAGCTTTTCAAACAGGCTCACGTCCTGTTCATTCTTGAGCAGCGCCCCCACCAGCGGCGGCACGGACACCTTGTTGTCGGCGCTTTGCAGGGCGGTCAGCGGAATGTCTTCAGCCACCAGCAACTTGAGCCAGTCGATCAGCTCGCTGGTCGATGGTTTTTTCTTGAGGCCCGGCAGGTTGCGCACGTCATAAAACGTCTTCATTGCCACGCCCAGCAGGTCGGCCTTGAGCGTGGGGAAGTGCACGTTGACGATCTGGCGCATCGTGTCGGCTTCGGGGAACTTGATGAAGTGAAAGAAGCAGCGGCGCAAAAATGCGTCAGGCAGCTCTTTTTCGTTGTTGGAGGTGATGAACACCAGCGGGCGGTGTTTGGCCTTGATGAGTTCGCGCGTCTCGTAGCAGTAGAACTCCATGCGGTCGATCTCGCGCAGCAGGTCGTTCGGAAACTCGATGTCGGCCTTGTCGATCTCGTCGATCAAGAGCGCCACGGGGCGGTCTGCCGTGAAGGCCTGCCACAGCACGCCCTGGATGATGTAGTTGCGGATGTCTTTCACGCGCTCGGCGCTGTCGCCATCGTTGAGCTGGCTGTCCCGCAGGCGACTGACCGCGTCATATTCATACAGGCCCTGCTGGGCCTTGGTGGTGGACTTGATGTGCCATTGCAGCAGCGGCATGTGCAGGGACTGTGCAACTTCCTCGGCCAGCATCGTCTTGCCCGTGCCGGGCTCGCCCTTGATGAGCAGGGGCCGTTGCAGCGTAATGGCAGCATTCACGGCGAGCATCAGGTCCTGGGTGGCGACGTAGTTCTGGGAGCCTTGGAATTTCATGGGGGAAAACACCGAATCGTTGATGAAGGGGCTTGACAGCCGCTGGCTATAATCGGCGGTTGATCAGAGCCCAGAGCTGAACTTCCACGAGATTGTGCGCGCAAAATGAACAAAACGTTGACCACGCTATTTGCCCTGGCTGTCGCTTCCGTGACCGCCTTGTCCCACGCCCAGGAAGCCAAAGGCGACGTGGAAGCCGGCAAGCAAAAGATTGCCATGTGCATTGGCTGCCACGGCATCCCGGGCTACCAGGCCAGTTTTCCCGAGGTGCACAAGGTGCCCATGATCTCGGGCCAAAGCGGCAAGTACATTACCGCTGCGCTGGTGGCCTACCAAAAGGGCGAGCGCAAGCACCCCACCATGCGCGGCATTGCGGAGTCGATGTCTGAACAAGACATCGCAGACGTCTCTGCCTACTACGAACAACACGGCAAGACCGGCGCCGAGCTGCCCGCCAAGCCCAAGCGCGAACCCAGCGTGCAAGTGGCCGAGCTGCTGAAGAAGGGTGCTTGCGTGTCCTGCCACGGCGACAACTTCGCCAAGCCCATCGACCCTTCTTACCCCAAGATTGCAGGCCAGCATGCGGACTACCTGTATGTGGCTCTCAAGTCGTACAAGGTGGAAAAGAACAACAACGTGGGCCGCAACAACGCCATCATGGCGGGTATCGCCAAGCAGTTCACCAACGCCGAGCTGAAGGCATTGTCAAATTACCTTGCTGGTGTGGATGGCGATCTGCACGTGGTGCCACAGTCGCGCTTCAAGTAAACGCCGACCCGGCGCACTCCGCGCTTCATTTAAAAGCCCGCGATAGCGGGCTTTTTGTTTTTGGCGCACGCCCGACGCGCAGTCCCACGGCAGCGGGTCAGGCAGCGCCCAGGTATGGCCGTGCCAGCGCTTGCACCGGCACCCGCGCCTGCAGGCGCGCGGCCAGCAGGTACAGCCCGCCCAGCTTGCGGTGCAGAAAAAGGGCATCGGCTGGTGGGGCGTGCCAGAAGTCTTTTTCGGTGCTCAGCGCCATGCCGGCTGTGCGGATTCGCTGGGGTAAATCGCTGCGGCCAAAGTCGTAGGCGTCTGCGGCGCGCAGGGGCTCGCAGGCAATGGAGAACAGGTCGATGACGGCCTCGCGCTGGTCGGCGCGGATGTGGCTGCCAAAGTATCCAATGGTCGTGGCAGCCTGGTCCATGCCCTCGCGGTCGTCGTGCATGGCGCAGCGCATGAGCTGGCGGTACGCGGCAACGATGGCTGGGCCATAGGCGCGGGTGGCGCCAAAGTCGAGCAGCACCGTGCGGCCACTGGTGCTTTGAATGCGGTAATTGGCAAAGTTGGGGTCGGTCTGCACCAGGTGGAACTCAAACAGCTCGCGGAACAACAAGCCGATCAGCAGCGAAGCAACCTGGTCCCGCTCTGCCTGCGGTGCGTGCTGCAGCGATTCAATGGGTAGGCACTCCACATAGTCCATGGCCAGCACGTTGTCGGTGGTCCAGTCGGCGTGCACCGCTGGCACGCACAGCGCGGCATCGCTGTCCAGCAGGTTGCCAAACTGCTGTTGGCAGCGGGCCTCTCGCAGGTAGTCGGCTTCTTCGTGCAACTGCTTCTTGGCCTCGTCTAGCAGCGGGGCAATGTTCAGGTGGGCGGGCAGCAGGCCCGACACACGCAGTAGCGTACCCACGTTGTCTACATCGCTGGCAATGCTTTGCCGTATGCCGGGGTACTGCACCTTGATGGCCAGCTGGCGCCCGTCCTTCGTGGTGGCGCTGTGCACCTGGCCGATGGACGCGGCCGCGATGGGCGTGAAGCCAAACTGCGCAAAGCGCGCGTCCCAGCCCGCGCCCCAGGCGGCGGTCAGCACTTCATCGAGCTGACCGATGGGCATGGGCTTGGCGTCGGACCGCAGGCGGGCCAGTATCTCGCCCAGCTCGGGCGGCAGCAGCTCGCCCGCGTCCATGGACAGCAGTTGACCCACCTTCATGGCGGCGCCCCGCAGCTGGGCCAGCTGGTCTGCCACCCGCCGTGCGTTGCCGGGGGTGAGCAGCAGGTCACGCGGGCTGGGGCGCTTGCCCTGTGCCCACTGGCGCGCGCCTTCGGCCAGCATGCCGCCCGCCAGCCCGGTGGCGAGCGTGCCCAGTCGCGCCATGCGCGCCCAGCGCCCACTGGGCACGGCGGCGGACGCTGTGTCTTCGCTGCGGGGCCGCAGCGGGGGGGTGTTGGGATCAGCCATGGGCAGCCACCGCACCCAGTGCCAGGCACAAGATGGCCGTGATGGTCAAGCGCCAGCGCAGCGGCAGATACCAGCCGGGCAGGGCCGCGCGGCTGGCTAGCCGGTGGTCTTGCAGCAAATGCAGTGCAAAGCCAGCGATGAGCAGCGCCGCACCGCCCGCCGCTGGCAGCAGCAGGGCGGGCCACGCCAGCAGCGACGGCACCACGCTCCAAACAAAACAGCGCGTTCGCTCGCCCTCGGTCAGGCCACCCAGCGCCATGGCAAAGCCCCAATGCAGCGCGCCCACAAAGCTCAAGATCACGGCGCCGTACCCCAGCAGGGCCGTGTTCCACAGTGGCGCGCTGGGTGCCCACCAGCCTACGCCCGCCAGCGCCACAAAGGGCAGCAGGCCGCCATAGCCCAGCCACGCCACGGGCAAGGGCAGCTGCGGCGGCAGCACGGGAGCGACTGAGGGTGGGGTTGCAGGGGTGCTTTGCATCGTGCCTCCGGTGGGTGGGATTGCATTGTCGGCAAAGCGCGACTCCCGCGTGGTCTGCATGGTCTGCGGCTGAGTGGCGGGCCTTGGTGCTGTTTCGTGCGCTGGCGGATAAGAGGCGCCCACAACGCTTTTACCGTGCTGTCATCCCGTCTTGCTGTACGGGTTGTCATATGTACTGTGCGTACTGTGCGTGCCACGCAGTGCCACACAGTGCTTTGTGGATGTCACTTGCGATCCCGTCAGGTGTTCGTGATGGTGGGCGCAGTGACTGCAGTGCCTCAGTCGCGCGTGGCGCGGCGCTGCACGGCAGCGATGTAGGCGTTGCCATCGGGCGGTCGGCCCGAGCGCTGGCTTTCCCAGAGCATTTCGCCCAGGCATTCCATGGCAGCGTGGTGAGCGTCGTGCAGCGAATCGAGCCGGGCGGTTAACAGTTCTACCGCCTGGCGGATGCCGCGTGGCTGGTCGATGCTGCATTGCTCGCTGATCGACAGGTGCATGGACAAGTGCAAGAACGGGTTGGTCCGTTCGGGCGTCTCGTCGTAGTTGCGGGCCACGGCGGTGTCGGTGTCTGATAGATCGGCGTGGTATTCGGGGTGCTCGGCGATCCACAGGCTGGCCAGCGTTTCGATGGCCTCCATGGGGGCGCCGCTCTGGGTCTTGCTGTGCACGCCGCACAAAAAGCGGCGCACGTCGGCTTGGGAGGGGCTGAACATGGGGCGAGAGCGTAGCACGCAGCCTGATGGCGTCGCTGCCACGGGGTTGCCCGGCGCGCGATTCGGTCGGGCGCGGCAAATACGCGATTGCGCGGCGGCGTCCTACGCGCTGGACGCGGCCGCGCCACTACATTGGCGTTGCGCAGAGATGAGGAGCCGGGTCGCTTTGCCAAGTCTTTTGAACACCCGGTTTTTGGAGAACTCTCATGAATGCAATGCGAATCGTTGGTGTGTTGTTGTTGGTTGTGGGCCTGGCTGGCTTTTTGACCGGGGGCTTCAGTTTTACCAAGGACACCACCCAGGCCAAACTGGGCCCGCTGGAGCTGACAGTCAAAGAAAAAGAATCCGTCAACATCCCCCAGTGGATGAGCCTGGGCGCCATGGTGCTGGGCGGCGTGGTGCTGGTGCTGGGTTTCCGCAAGAACTGATTGCTTGCTGCGCAGCACGGTCTGGCGCAAACGGCGGGGGCCGGTGACAGCCACAAGGCTGTGACGCGATGAAGGCCCCAAGGAGTGGGTTGAAGGCTGGGGCACAATCCCCGGCTTTCAACCCACTTCCGCATTTGTGGCCCCCGTTTCATGCGCATCCTTCTGGCAGAAGACGAACCTGATCTGGCCAACTGGCTGGTGCGGGCCCTGCAGCAGGCCGAGTTTCAGGTCGATTGGGTGGACGATGGGCGCATGGTGCGCCGCAGCCTCAAGGCCACGCGCTACGACGCGCTGATCCTTGACCTGGGCCTGCCCGGCCTTGGTGGCCACGAGGTGCTGGCCGACCTGCGCGATGCCGGGCACACCTTGCCCGTGCTCATCCTCACCGCGCGGGACTCGCTGATGGAGCGGGTCAGCACCCTGCATGAAGGCGCTGACGACTTTCTGGCAAAACCCTTTGAGCTGGCCGAGCTGGAAGCCCGGCTGGTGGCGCTGGTGCGCCGCGCGCGCGGGGGCGAGCACCCGCGCCTGGCCTGTGGGCCCATGGTTTACGACGCGGGCACACGGCAGTTCACGCTGGACCATGCCCCGTTGTCGCTCACGCCGCGCGAGCACGCGGTGCTGCGCGCGCTGATACAGCGCAGCGGCGAACCGCTGTCCAAGCAGGAGATTCTGGACCGCGTGTTCAGCGACGAGCAGGACGTGAACCCCGAGGTGACCGAGGTGCTGGTGCACCGCCTGCGCAAACGCCTGGCCCACACCGCTGTGCAGATCACCACGCTGCGTGGCCTGGGCTACGTGCTGGAAAGCACGCCGTGACGAGCCTGCGCCAGCGCCTGGACCGCCTGGTGGACCGGCTGCACGCACTGAGCCTGCGGCGCACCTTGCTGCTGGTGCTGTTCCCGGGGCTGCTGACGCTGGTGGGCGCCGAGCTGTGGTTGACCTGGCGCACCGCGGTGGACGCGGCCAATGCCGCCTACGACCGGTCTTTGCTGGGCGCCATCAAGGCCATGGACGCCAACATCTCCACCGAAAGCGGGGGGCTGGGTGTAGAGCTGCCCTACCGCATGCTGGAGTTTTTTGAGCTCACGGCCAGCGGCCGCGTGTACTACCGTGTGGCCACCGAAAGTGGCCTGGTGGAGATTGGCAACGCCGACCTGCCCCCACCCCCGCGCGAGCTGATCACCGAGCACCCGCAGTTCAGCGACGCCATCTACTACGACACGCCCGTGCGTATTGGCTCGTATGCGCGTTTCATCGACCCGCCTTTGGCGGGGCAGGGCGGGCCGCAGCGCCTGGTGATCCAGGTGGCTGAAACGCTGGAGTCGCGCCAGGCCTTTACGCGCATTCTGGTGCTGCAGGCGTTTGCGCGTGACGTGCTGCTGGTGGTTGCGGCCTCAGGGGTGATGGTGCTGGTGGTGGGCTGGGCGCTGCGGCCGCTCACACGGCTGCGCAATGGTGTGCAGGCGCGCGCAGCCATTGACCTCACCCCCATATCGACCAGCGGCATACCCACGGATGTGCGCCCGTTGGTGGAGGCCATCAACCACCACGTGGAGCGTAACCGGCGGCAGGCCCAAGGGCGTCGGCAATTTGTGGATGACGCCTCGCACCAGTTGCGCACGCCACTCACCACGCTGTCTACCCAGGTCAGCTTTGCGCTACGCGAGACCGACCCGCAAGAACAGCGCAACGCGTTGGTCGCCATCAAGCTGCAACTGGACGAAACCGTGCGCCAGACCAACCAGATGCTGGCCCTGGCCCGCGCCGACAGCGCAGAAGGCGCCGAGGTGGTGGCAGAAACCGTGGACCTCAATGCACTGGCGCAGGCGGTCACCCGCAAGTGGTGGAGCGAGGCGCGCGAGCGGGGCATCGACCTGGGTTTTGAACCCACAGCCGAGCCCCTTCACACCCAGGCCCAGCCCGCGCTGCTGAAAGAGGCTTTGTCGAACTTGCTGCACAACGCCCTGCGCTACACACCGCGCGGCGGGCAGGTGACGGTGGGTGTGGTGCAGCGCGACGCACTGTCTGCCATCACCGTGGTGGACACCGGCCCCGGCGTTGCCGCGCAAGAAATGGCGCGGCTGGGCGAGCGGTTCTTCAGGGGTGGCAACGGGCGCCTGCCAGGCACCGGCCTGGGCCTTGCCATCGTCAAATCCGTGGTCGAACGGCATGGCGGCCATCTGCAGTTTGCGGCCGGGCCTGCGGGGCGCGGGCTGAAAGTGGACATGCTTCTGCCCCGCCTGGAGGACTCGGGTTTCCCCTGATCTTTTGGCCAATTTGCTGAAAGGCGTTTGAAAGTAGCGGCTCGGTACATTGGGCTCGCCGTCCTGCCCACGCCCTGCGCAGATTCCGATCTGCAGGCCGTGGTGGCGGGGATGAACAACCTACTGGAGACATACCGATGATCCGCAAGCTTTCCTTTCTGTCCCTGCCTTTGTTGATGGCCTGCGCGGCCATGACGGCCACCACCGCGATGGCTGGCCCGCTCGACAAGCCCGAGTGCATTGCACCGGCCAAGCCCGGTGGTGGGTTCGATCTGACCTGCAAGCTGGTGCAGTCGGGCCTGATGGAGGGCAAACACATCAGCGATGCGATGCGCATCTCGTACATGCCTGGCGGTATTGGTGCCGTGGCGTACAACGCCATCGTCGCCCAGCGCCCCGCAGAGTCGAACACGCTGGTGGCGTATTCGGGTGGTTCGCTGCTCAACCTGGCACAAGGCAAGTTCGGCCGCTACAACGAAAACGACGTGCGCTGGCTGGCAGCTATTGGCACCGATTTTGGTGCGGTGGTTGTGGCTGACAAATCGCCCTTCAAGACCCTGCAAGACCTGATTGCTGCCGTGAAGGCCGACCCCACCAAGGTCGTGTTCGGCGCCGGTGGCACCGTGGGCAGCCAGGACTGGATGAAGGCGGCCCTCACCGCGCGCGCCGCAGGCCTGAACCCCAAGGCCATGCGTTTTGTGGCATTTGAAGGCGGTGGCGAGGCGCTGACCGCGCTGCAAGGCGGCCACGTGCATGTGTACTCGGGCGATGCGTCCGAGGCCGAAGAACAGATCAAGGCGGGCGCCAAGATCCGCGTGCTGGCCGTGATGTCTGACAAGCGCCTGGACGGCAGCCTGGCCCAGGTGCCCACCGCCAAGGAACAGGGCCTGGACATCGAGTGGCCCGTCATCCGCGGCTTCTACCTGGGCCCCAAGGTCAGCGATGCCAGACTACAAAGTCTGGCAGGACACCTTCAACCGCATGCTGGCCACGCCAGCGTTCCAGAAGCTGCGCGCAGAACGCAGCCTGTACCAGTTCTCGATGACGGGCCCCGAGCTGGATGCGTACATCAAGAAGCGCGTGGGTGAATACCGCACGCTGGCCGCCGAGTTCGGCCTGAACGTCAGCAAATAAAACCCCTGGTCCATTGAGTCGGCTGCCAGCCAGCGCCTGGGCATTGCGCCTGGGCGCAGCTGCGGCTGCCGCATGAGGAGAACCAACTATGAGTGATCGAATCCTGGGCGCGGTGTGCGTGGTGGTGGGCGCAGGCATGGCCTGGGCCGCCCAAGGCTACGCGGCCGAAATCTCGTACGAGCCCGTCGGGCCGCGTGCGTTTCCGCTGCTGCTGTCTGGCTTGATGGTGGCCTGCGGAGCGTGGCTGGTGGTGCGCCCCGGGGTGGCCGCAGCAACCGGCGCAGGTGGCGCAGGTGGTGCAGATGGTGCCGCTGGCGCGGGCGCGGGCCCTGCGCGCTGGCAGAACCTCAAACCGCTGGCGCTGGCGGTGCTGGCCATTGCGATGTACGTGTCGCTCTTTCAGTGGCTGGGCTTCCCCCTGGCCACGGCCCTGATGGCGCTGCCAGTGGGCATGGCGTTTGGGGGCAACTGGCGCCAGTCGCTGGCGGCCGGTGTGGGCATGGGGGTGGTGCTGTATCTGATGTTTGACAAGCTGCTGGACGTGATCCTGCCCACCGGGCTGCTGTCCTTTATCTTCGGGGGGCGGTGAGATGGATACCTTGCAATATCTGTTCGCCGGATTTGGTGTGGCGCTCACGCCCGCCAACCTGGTGGTGGCGGCCCTGGGGGCTTTCATTGGCACCGTGGTGGGCATGTTGCCGGGCTTGGGGCCTATCAATGGCGTGGCCATCTTGATGCCGCTGGCGTTTGCGCTCAAGCTGCCGCCCGAGACCGCGCTCATCCTGCTGGCTGCGGTGTACATGGGCTGCGAATATGGCGGCCGCATCTCATCCATCTTGCTCAATGTGCCGGGCGATGCCGGGGCCATCATGACCGCGCTGGACGGCTACCCCATGGCGCGAAAGGGCATGGGGGGCGTGGCGCTGTCGATATCGGCCTGGGCCTCGTTTGTGGGCTCAGCCATTGCCACGGTGGGCATCGTGCTGTTTGCGCCGCTGCTGGCGCGCTGGGCACTGGCATTCGGCCCGGCCGAATACTTTGCGCTGATGTGTTTTGCGTTTGCCTGCATCACCGGCCTGATGGGCGATGCGCCCATGAAGGCGATGCTGGCGGCCGTGATCGGGCTGTCGCTGTCGACCGTGGGGCTGGATTCCAACTCGGGCGTGTACCGGTTCACGGGTGGCAGCGTGCACCTGTCGGACGGCATTCAGTTCATCGTGGTCGTCATCGGCGTGTTCTCGGTCAGCGAGATCTTGCTCATGCTGGAGCAACACCACCGCAACGAAGGCATCCTCAAGGTGACGGGCCGCACGCTCTTTAACATGAAAGAGCTGGCGCAGACCTGGTGGGGCACCGTGCGCTCGGGCGTCGTGGGCTTTGTGGTGGGCGTGTTGCCCGGCGCGGGCGCCACCATTGCCAGCGCCATGACGTATTCGATGGAAAAGCGCCTGGCAGCCAAAGACGGCCAGTTTGGCCAGGGCGACATCCGCGGTGTGACCGCCCCCGAGGCCGCCAACAACGCGTCGGCTGCAGGCTCGTTTGTGCCCATGCTCACGCTGGGCGTGCCGGGCTCGGGCACCACGGCGGTGATGGTGGGCGCACTGTCGCTCTACAACATCACGCCCGGCCCCGCGCTGTTCACGCAGAACCCCACACTGGTCTGGGGGCTGATCGCGTCGCTGTTCATCGCCAACGTGATGCTGCTGTTCATCAACATCCCCATGGTGGGCGTGTTTACCCGTGTGCTGCGCCTGCCCAACTGGATTTTGGTCCCCGGCATTCTGGCGGTGAGCGCGGTGGGTGTGTACTCGGTACACGCCACCACGTTCGACCTGCTGCTGATGGCGGGCTTTGGCGTGGCGGGCTACCTGCTGCGCAAGCAGGGCATGCCCATGGCGCCGCTGATTCTGGGTTTTGTGCTGGGCGACATGATGGAGCAGAACCTGCGCCGCGCGCTGTCCATCACCAACGGCGAGCTGGGCATTCTGGTCGAAAGCCCTATCTCCATCAGCCTGTGGATTGGTGCTGCCGCGATGGTGACCGTGCCACCACTGCTGCGTTTGCTGGCCCGCAAGAAGCGGGGTGCGGCTGACCCAGCCCTCTGAACGAACGGCGCCCTGCCGCCTCGCAAACAGCCCGCCCAGTGCGGGCTGTTTGCGTTTTGGGCTTCCGGTGTGGGTCAGGCCCCGGGCGCGCCCATCATGCGCGAGATGATGCGCGCTGCCCGCAGCAGCGCGGGCAGCATCTGTTCGCGCATTTGCGCCTCGCTGGTGCGGTTGGCCTGGCCGCTGATGTTGAGGGCCGCCACCGTGCGGCCCGTGCGGTCTGTGAGCGGCGCGGCAATCGAGATCAGGCCTTCCTCCAGTTCCTGGTTCACCAGGCACCAGCCCTGCTGGCGGGCGGTGCGGATGCGCGCGAGCAGCTCGGCCAGATCGGTGGTGGTGTGCGCGGTGTGCCGCACCGGCGGCACCGTCGCCAGCCGCGCCTGCAGTTCGTCGTCGGGCAGCGAGGCCAGCAGCACGCGGCCCATGGACGTCCAGGGAGCTGGCAGGCGCGAGCCCACGCCCAGGTTGGTGCGCATGATCTTGTGCGTGGGAACTCGCAGCACGTAGACGATGTCGAGGTCGTCCAACACCGCGGCCGATGACGATTCGCGCACCTCTTCCACCAGGTCTTCCATCACCGGCTCGGCCAGGTTCCAGATCGGTAGCGACGAAAGATACGCAAAGCCCAGGTCCAGGATGCGCGGGCTCAGGCGAAACAGCTTGCCGTCGGTCTCCACATAGCCCAGCGTCTGCAGCGTGAGCAGGATGCGGCGTGCGCCCGCACGGGTCAGGCCCGTCTGCGCGGCTACTTCACTCAAGGTCTGCTGCGGTGCGCTTGCACTGAAAGAGCGGATCACCTCCAGCCCGCGCGCGAACGACTGCACATAGCTGTCGCTGGGTTTGGGGTCTTTGGCTTCAGGGGTTTGGGAATTCATACGTATGCCAACTATAATTCTTTCAGCGAACATTTGTTCTATAAGCGAACAAATTCTCAAGAGACAACAACCAGTCAAACCAAGAAAGCGTTGCAATGATCAACAAACTGGCGGACTCAGTGGCCCAGGCCCTGCAAGGGGTGAAGGATGGTGCCACGGTGTTGATAGGTGGCTTTGGCACGGCGGGCATCCCCGGTGAGCTGATCGACGGGCTCATCGCCCAGGGCGCCAAGGACCTGACGGTGGTGAACAACAACGCAGGCAACGCCGACCAGGGCCTGGCCGCGCTGCTCAAGGCGGGCCGCGTGCGCAAGATCATCTGCAGTTTTCCGCGCCAGGTCGACAGCTACGTGTTCGACGAGCTGTACCGCAGCGGCAAGCTCGAACTGGAACTGGTTCCCCAAGGCAACCTGGCCGAGCGCCTGCGCGCTGCGGGTGCGGGCATTGGCGCCTTCTTCTGCCCCACGGCCCACGGCACCGAGCTGGCTGCAGGCAAGGAAACACGGGAGATCAACGGCAAACACTACGTGCTGGAGTACCCCATCCATGGCGACGTGGCTCTGATCAAGGCCGAGAAGGGCGACCGCTGGGGCAACCTCACCTACCGCATGTCCGCCCGCAACTTCGGCCCGGTGATGGCCACCGCCGCCAAGACCACGATTGCCACCGTGCACGAGGTCGTCACGCTCGGCGCGCTGGACCCTGAATCCATCGTCACCCCCGGCATCTACGTGACCCACGTGGTCCAGATAGACCGCACCGCCACGTTGGCCGGTGGATTCAAAAAATCAGCATGAAATTGGCCTCTAGCGCACAAGGAATAAGCGTGAGCAGCTATCAAAAACGCAGTAAAAATGAACTGGCACAACGGGTGGCGCAAGACATCCACGACGGCGCTTACGTCAACCTGGGCATCGGCCAGCCCACCCTGGTGGCCAATCACATCCCTGAAGGGCGTGAAGTCATCCTGCAAAGCGAGAACGGCATTCTGGGCATGGGCCCGGCGCCTGCTGCTGGGCTGGAGGACTACGACCTCATCAACGCCGGCAAGCAGCCGGTGACGCTGCTGCCCGGCGGTGCGTATTTTCACCACGCCGACAGCTTCGCGATGATGCGCGGCGGGCACCTCGACATTTGCGTGCTGGGCGCTTTTCAGGTCAGCGCCACGGGCGACCTGGCCAACTGGAGCACGGGCGAGCCCGGCGCCATCCCGGCGGTCGGCGGTGCCATGGACCTGGCCATTGGCGCCAAGCAGACCTGGGTGATGATGGACCTGCTGACCAAGCAGGGCGCGAGCAAGATCGTCACGCAGTGCAGCTACCCGCTCACTGGTGTCGCCTGCGTGAAGCGCATCTACACCGATCTGTGCACACTGGCCTGCACGCCCACGGGGCTGCAGCTCATCGACATGGTGCCCGGCCTGTCGCTGGCCGAACTGGAGCAGCTGGTGGGCCTGCCCATCCGCGAAGCCGCCTGACTGAATCCAACCCCCAAGAAACGAGGAGACAAAACCATGAGCACACAACAACGCCAAGCCTTCATCTGCGACGCCATCCGTACCCCCTTCGGCCGCTACGGCGGCGCATTGAGCAGCGTGCGCACCGACGACCTGGGCGCCATCCCCATCAAGGCGCTGATGGACCGCAACCCCGGCGTTGACTGGGCGGCCGTGACCGATGTGCTCTACGGCTGCGCCAACCAGGCCGGTGAAGACAACCGCAACGTGGCCCACATGGCCAGCCTGCTGGCGGGCCTGCCCATTGACGTGGCCGGCGCCACCATCAACCGCCTGTGTGGTTCGGGGCTCGATGCCGTGGGCACTGCAGCGCGCGCCATCAAGGCGGGCGAGGCCGGCCTGATGATCGCGGGCGGTGTGGAGAGCATGAGCCGCGCGCCCTTCGTCATGCCCAAGGCAGAGAGCGCCTTCAGCCGCAACAACGCGGTGTATGACACGACCATCGGCTGGCGCTTCATCAACAAGCTGATGAAGGAAAAGTACGGTGTGGACTCCATGCCTGAAACCGCCGAGAACGTGGCGACCGACTTCAACATTGAGCGCGAAGCGCAGGACCGCATGGCCCTGCGCAGCCAGCTCAACGCCGTGGCCGCCATCAAAGACGGCCACCTGGCCCGCGAGATCGTGCCCGTGCACATCCCGCAGAAGAAGGGCGACGCCCTCATCGTGAGCCAGGACGAGCACCCGCGTGAGACCAGCATCGAAGCGCTGGCCAAGCTCAAGGGTGTGGTGCGGCCTGATGGCACGGTGACGGCGGGCAACGCCAGCGGCGTGAACGACGGCGCGTGTGCGCTGCTGCTGGCCGACGAAGCCAACGCTGCCAAATATGGCCTCAAGCCCCGCGCCCGCGTGGTGGGCATGGCCGTGGCCGGTGTGGCGCCGCGCATCATGGGCTTTGGCCCCACGCCCGCCACCTTGAAGGTGCTGGCGCAGACGGGCCTCACCATCGATCACATGGACGTGATCGAACTGAACGAAGCCTTTGCCGCACAAGGCCTGGCCGTGCTGCGCGCCTTGGGCTTGAAGGACGACGATGCGCGTGTGAACGCCTGGGGCGGCGCCATTGCGCTGGGCCACCCGCTGGGCGCCAGCGGCGCGCGCCTGGTCACCACCGCTGTGAACCGCCTGCACGAACACGCCGGTCAGTACGCGCTGTGCACCATGTGCATCGGCGTAGGGCAGGGCATTGCCATCATCCTGGAGCGCGTGTGACGACGATGGATAAAAGCACTCCTGTCACGGTCGTCACCGGCGCCAGCAACGGCATTGGCAAAGCCATCGCCGAAGCCGTGCTGGCCCAGGGCCGCGCCGTGGTCAACCTCGACTACGTGCTGCCCAACTGGAGCCATCTTCAACTCACGTCGTACCAAGCTGACCTGACGAATGAAGAGTCCACGCGCACGCTGGCCGCCGAGATTGCCGCCAACCACAACGTGACGGCCCTGGTGAACAACGCGGGCGCCACGCGCCCCGGCACCATCGACACCGCCACCACGCAGCAACTCGAGGACGTGGTGGGCCTGCACCTGCGCGCGCCCATGCTGCTGGTGCAGGCCTTTTTGCCCACGCTGCGTGCCAGCGGGCAGGGCCGCATCGTCAACATGTCGTCGCGCGCAGCTTTGGGCAAGGGCGAGCGCATCGTGTACTCGGCCACCAAGGCCGGAATGATCGGCATGACCCGCACGCTGGCCATGGAGTTGGGGCGTGACGGCATCACCGTCAACGCGATTGGCCCTGGGCCGATTGCCACCGAGCTGTTTCGCCAGAGCAACCCCGAGGGCGCGCCGCAGACCGAGCGCATCCTCCAAAGCCTTGCGGTAGGCCGCATGGGCACTGCCGAAGACGTGGCCCGCGCGGCGCTGTTTTTCCTCTCGCCCGACAACGGTTTCGTGACCGGGCAGGTGTTGTACGTGTGCGGAGGCACCACGCTGGGAGTGGCGCCTGTCTAGCACCTGATCTGACGACTTTCACCGCCCCATAACCCGGGGCACCCACCGATGTTCTCGCCCAGGCGCCCGCGCCCGGTTGAGGCCATGGCACAGCCAGCTTCTGGCGGGCCCCCGCGATTTTTTCACCACCATCCTGAAGGAGACAAGCCTTATGAACCCGATCAACACCCTTGCACGCCGCCGCTTCACCCTCGGCGCCATCGCCTCTGCCGCCGTGCTGGGCGCAGGCCTCATCGCCAGCCCCGCTGCCATGGCGCAGACCTTTCCCACCAAGCCCGTCACCATCGTCGTGCCCTTCGCAGCCGGTGGCACCACCGACATCCTGGCGCGCATCATTGGCCAGGCGCTGACCACCGAGCTGGGCCAGTCTGTCATCGTGGACAACCGCGCCGGTGCAGGCGGCAACATCGGTGGCTCGCTTGCGGCCAAGGCCCCGGCCGACGGCTACACGCTGTTCATGGGCACGGTGGGCACCCACGCCATCAACGCCAGCCTGTACAAGAAGATGCCGTTTGACCCGGTCAAGGACTTTGCGCCGCTGACCCGCGTGGCCAATGTGCCCAACCTGCTGGTGGCCAACCCCGCCCAGCCGTTCAAGACGGTGCCCGAGCTGATTGCCTACGCCAAGGCCAACCCCGGCAAGCTCAACTTTGGTTCGTCGGGCAGCGGCAGCTCCATCCACCTGTCGGGCGAGCTGTTCAAGAGCCTGGCCAAGGTGGACATGGTGCACGTGCCCTACAAAGGCAGCGCCCCGGCCGTGACCGACCTGCTGGGCAACCAGATCGGGATCATGTTCGACAACATGCCCTCGGCCATCCAGCATGTGCGCAGCGGCAAGCTGGTGCCCATTGCCGTGACCACCGCCAAGCGCTCGCCCGAGCTGCCGAACGTGCCGACGATTGCCGAAGCTGGCGTGCCGGGGTACGAGGCCACATCGTGGTTTGGCATGTTCGCCCCCGCAGGCACGCCCGCGCCCGTGCTGGCAAAGCTCAACACCGCGCTGGTCAAGGTGCTGAACCAGGCCGATGTGAAGAAGAAAATCAATGACCAGGGCGCTGAAGCCATGAGCGAAACGCCCGCGCAGTTCGCCGCCTTCATCCAGGCCGAAAGCGTGAAGTGGGGCAAGGTGGTGAAGGAGTCGGGTGCCAGCCTCGACTGATGGATGCAGGCAGCGTTGATGCTGCAAAAATAATAGCTGCTAGCGCTTGATGGATAAGCGCTAACGGCCATTTTTGCTTGAAATCTATGCAGCTCAGGCCTGCTGCATCGTGCCGTTAGTGCAGTGTTTCACGCTATCTGGCACATAGAAAGGCGTCTTTTCGTCCCTGGCGGCGTTGCAAATCCTCGCGATACACCCGGTATCGCTCCGGTTTGCGCCTTGCCAGAGCCAAAAATCCATCCTTTTTTTTGTGCCATCAAGCATGAAACACTGCACTAGCCAGAGAGCTTGCGCACCTTGCACGCCGCCGTCGCCATGCGCTGCGACCACTCGCTAGACATGTCCTTGAATAGCACCTCAGCCTCGCCTTCCTTGTACTGCTCTTTGGCGATCACGTCGCCCGCCCAGGTGGGCTGCGCGTAGTACGAAAGGTGCAGGTACCAGGCACGCCGCGCCGGGCAGTCCACCACCACCTTGGCGTAGTACGAGCGGTATTTTTGCCCCCGAAACGAGGTGCGCTCCCTGTCGCGCGACACCCGCAGGTCCAGCAGCACACGCTGGTCCAGCCCAATGGGCTCGGGCAGGATTTCGATCAGGTTCTTGTTGGTCTCAAGCCGATCACCGGTCAATGTGAACCAGTCATCGGGCGCCGCCTGCTGGCCCCCTGCGGCGGCTGCAATGCATACAACAACGGCACAGAGCATGAGAACCTTTGGCGTTCAATGGTGGGCGGCACCGGCCATGGTGCCGCAAGACGAGCATTATCCCCTTGCCGTGCCAGCGGAGGGGCGGTGACGCAGGCTTACTCCACCGCGTCCTTGGGCGCCACCGGCCCGATCTTGAACACCCCGCTGACCCGCGCGCACGGCTCGCCGTCGGCGGTGACCAGCCCTTGCGCAAACACCAGCGACCGCGTGATGCGCAGCGGATCGGCCTCGCCCTCTACCCAGGCGCCCAGCGGGGCGGGGGCCAGGTAGTCGATCTGCAGGCTGATGGTGGGCAAGAAGCGGTCAGACACCTGGTCGCTTTTGCGGTGCACCGACAGCGGCACCAGCATGTCGCAGAACGTGGCCATCATGCCGCCGTGCAGGTTGCCCATGGGGTTGGTGTGGCGCCTCTCTACCCGAAAGCCGAACTTCACCACATCGCCTTGATGCAGCACATAAAGCGGGCCGTTGTGCTGGATGTAGGGGCCGCCCGCCTCCAGCGGCACAAAGCCTGCGGGGATGCCGGTGGTGGTGTCGGCGTTGTCGGCGTTGTTTGTGGCGCTCATCAGCGGGCTTCCTTCTCGTTGTCAATGTCGTGCGAAAAACTGGCGTCCTGCAGGCTGCTTCGGGTGGCATCGCCGTCGAGCCAGCCGCTGTACACCGTGCGAAAGTCGGCCACGATCTGCGCCAGGGGCAGGTCGTCGAACGTGCCGCGCTGGTGCACGTACTCCATGTGGCGCGCGCCGGACTTGTCGAACGGGTGGTAGATGGAGTCGCTGGCGCCATCAAACTCCAGCGGCAGCAGGCCAAGGCGCTCGCACAGCTCGATGTTGAACGCGGGCGTGGCCTTGCGCCACTGGCTGTCCAGCCAGATGTCGGTGTAGCCGTGCCAGATGAAAAGGTCGGTCTTCATCGTCTCGCGCATGCGCTCGGTGCTGAGGTGGTTTTTCACATCCGCAAACCCCATGCGCGCCGGGATGCCCGCCGCACGGCAGGCGGCCGTCAGCAGCGCGGCCTTGGGCACACACCAGCCGTAGCCGTTGGCCAGCATGGTGCTGGCCGTCATGCCGTGGGGCGAGAGGTCGATGCGGTACGGGTCGTAGCGAAAGCCGTCGCGCACGGCCAGGTACAGCGCCACGGCGCGCTCGCGGTCGGTGCTGCCTTGCGCGTGTTCGGTGGCGAAGGCGCGCACGCTGGGCGCATCGCTGTCGATGAGCGCGGTGGGGGCCAGGGTGGCGAGGTGGGGTGCGTCTGCTGCCATGTCGCGGTGTCTCCTGCTGTCCTGCTGCGGCCAGTGTGGCGGCGCATGCGGCATGGGGCTGTCACGGTGGCGCCAGCGTGGCGCCTGTCCGGGTGTCACACCCGCCAAGCGGGCAGCTCCCAGTTGCGCCACAGCGCCAGCCCGCGCAGCCCGGCCGTCAGCACCACGCAGGCCACCAGCGGTGCCCAGTCGGGCGCTTGCAGCTGGCGCAGCCCCACGTCGGCCCAGCCACCGGCAAAGGCACACAGCGCATAGGGCCGGTGGTCGCTGAAAGCCTGGGGCACCTCGTTGCACAACACGTCGCGCAGCACGCCGCCGAAGACGCCGGTGGTTACGCCCATCATCACGCTGATGATGGGCGCCATGCCGATGGCGGTGGAGATGTCCACCCCCACGGCGGCGAACAGGCCCAGGCCAATGGCGTCGGGCAGCAGCATGGCGCGCTCGGTGGGCTGAAAGTGCCGCTGGCGCATGAACAACATGGCCACAATGCACAGCGCCAAAATGCCCCAGACAAATTCGGTGTGGCGGATCCAGAAAAAGGGCCGCTGGTCCAGCAGCAGGTCACGCAGCGTGCCGCCGCCCAGCGCCGCCACAAACGCCACCACACACACGCCCACCGCATCCAGCCGCTTGCGCGCCGCCGCGATCACGCCGGACAGCGCAAACGCAATGGTGGCGGCCACCTCCAGGGTGATGCGCAGGGTGTGAATCCAGGGGGCGTTGGCGAGCGAGTCCATGCGCGCGATTGTGCCGTGGCGCGATCGGGTGGGGCGCTTTTAATGTGGGCTCATCGTTGGCCGGAGATTGGCCACGCAGCGAATACTTTTCTGGTGGGTTTTTATTCGGAGGAAGTCGTTTTCCTCCCGCGCTCATCGACCTTGCTCAGTAAAGATCGTGGTACAGCGGGTACAGCTCGGATTCTTCCCGTCGAATCCGGTCCCCCAGCAGCCAGCCAATTTCTTTGATGCGAATGGAGAGTGGAGCGTAGTCAATGTCATGCGCTGATTTTTTGGAGTATTCATCTACCTGAATCCGTGACCCCAATTCCCCGGTTCCGTAATCTACAGAAACCGGGCAGAGAAACCCCGATATTCCCCCCCAGCCCAGCCATTTCAACGCAACAAACCCGCCCGGCACCCCAGGCATGCGCTCATCAAGCCCTGC
>CAMTXG010000016.1:0-55061 GCA_947085645.1 uncultured Gammaproteobacteria bacterium | reverse complement strand
CCCGGCAATTCAGGCAACCGGGCTTCGTCGCCGAAGTGCTGCAAACCCTCAAAAACCACAACGCAGACCCCCAAAAACTCAAACTCGAACTCACCGAAAGCCTGCTGCTCGGGGACATCGAAGACACCATCGCGCGCATGGTGCAGCTCAAAAGCGAAGGCGTGGGGTTTGCCCTGGATGACTTTGGCACCGGCTACTCCAGCCTGTCCTACCTCAAGCGCCTGCCGCTCGATCAGGTCAAGATCGACCAGAGCTTTGTGCGCGACGTGCTCACTGACCCCAACGACGCGGCGATTGTGAGAACGATCTTGGCGCTGGCCAAGAGCCTGGACCTGGAGGTGGTGGCCGAGGGGGTGGAGACGACGGGGCAGCTGGGTTTTCTGCGGCTGCATGGGTGTGAGGCGTTTCAGGGGTATTTGTTTGGGCGGCCCGGGCCGGTGGGGGACATTGATGCTTATCTGCATCCCGCAGGGTGACAAGGTCTACCTGAAACACCGCTCGGCAACTGCCGAAGGCGGGCCATGAAGCGCGTCGGCGAGGGGGCGGGCATGTTTGTCGACAAGATACTGGACCGCAAGCCCCCTGGGGTACGCGGCATGCTGCTGGTGGCTGCGCTAGCGTTGCTGGGTGCATGGCTGGTTGTGCAGGGTGCTGTGCAGTGGCGCGCGTCAGACAGGGCGGTGGAGCGTTCGCGCCTGCTTCAGCAGACCGCCGACGCACTGGTCAGCCAGACGACGGGCGGGGGCATGCTGGGTGCGGTGTCGCTCCTGGGCCTGAGCGAACCCCTGCTCAAGGACATGGCCAAAGGCCACTTGGCGCCTGACGATTCCGAGGCGCTGTCCCGCCTGGCTGTGGCGCGGGGGCGGTTCCAGGTCAATGGCGTGTATGTAATGTCTGCCGATGGCACGGTGGTAGCACATGAGACGGCGGGCCAGCGCTCTACGGGCATCAACCTCGCGTTCCGGCCGTATTTTCAGCAGGCCGTCAATGGCGCCCACAGCGTGTATGCGGCCATCGGGAGCAATACCCAGGAGCGCGGCCTGTACTACGCGGCTCCCCTGTACGACAGCGAGACACCGTCAAGCAGCATTATTGGGGTGGTGATGTTCAAGGTGGGTGTGGTGCCTGTTGACGGGTTGCTTAAGCGCTCGGGCCTGACCACGGTGTTGTTATCCCCCCAGGGGGTGGCGTTTTCCTCCACACGCCCGGAATGGTTGTTTGCCGTGGCACCCCCGCTCACACAGGCGCGAATTGACGCCATCCGCGTGTCCCGGCAGTTCGGCAATCATTTTGAGAACGGCGTGGCCTCCGCGTTGCCGTTTGCGCCGGACGCAGGCCAGGTTCTGCTCAACGGTGTGGACTATGCCGTGGAGCGCCGTGGCATTGACTGGAACGACCCCGGTGGCCAATGGCAGCTGGTAATGCTCGATGACATCAGCGCGCTGATGACGCCTACCCAGCGCCTGCAGTTGGGAGGGGCGACGTTTGTTCTGCTCAGTCTGATGGGGCTGCTGATACTGGACCTGCTGCGCAGCCGAGCGCGCGTGGCTGCGGCTATGGAGCGCTTTCGGGTGCTGGGCGCAGCGCTGGAGAGCAGTCCGGTTTCGGTGGTGATCACCGATGGCGATGGCCGCATCGACTGGGTGAACCCGCAGTACGAGCGCAACACCGGTTATGCGCTGGATGAGGTTCGTGGCAAGAAGCCGTCGCTGGTGGCCAGCGGGCAGACTCCGGCGCAGACCTACCAGCTGATGTGGTCTACCTTGTTGTCTGGTCAGTCCTGGCAAGGGCATTTTGTGAACCGCCGCAAGGACGGCAGCATCTATCACGACGAAGCCACCCTGTCGCCGGTGTTCGATGCCCGCGGCAGTCGCATCGGCATTGTGGGGCTGCATGAGGACGTGTCTGAACGCATCCAGGCCCAGAAGGAACTGGAGCGCCGTGAACGGCTGCTCAATGAACTGCTGGAGCAGCAGACAGCGATTTTTGACAACGCCCCCCCCATCGTGCTCGTGTGCGAAGGGGAGTTCCGCCAGTTCAACCCCGCGTTTGTCGAGCTGATGGGGGGCACCGCATCGCAGCTGCTGGGCCTGGGAGTGTCGGCATTGTTTGGCGGCACGGGCAACTCCGACCTGTTTGCTGCCCGCGTGGCGCCGGGCTTGGCGGCGGGCCAGACTTTGCGGGAGACCGCTACGTTGAACCGCCTAGACGGCAGCAGCTTTGAAGCGCGGCTGGCCGGACGCAGCCTCAAGATAGAAGGCTTCGGCACGGCGTCTATCTGGGTGATCGAGGATGTGAGCGAGCAGCGGCGGGCCG
This sequence comes from uncultured Gammaproteobacteria bacterium, assembly GCA_947085645.1. Taxonomy (GTDB): domain Bacteria; phylum Pseudomonadota; class Gammaproteobacteria; order Burkholderiales; family Burkholderiaceae_C; genus Acidovorax. Next base: position 52,745 of record CAMTXG010000016.1, on the reverse strand, counting down.
AACTGGCTATGCAGCAGGCCAAAGACCGGCTGGAGCTGGCGCAGGAGGCCGGCAAGATCGGTGTGTTCGACATTGATCTGGTGACCGATGAGGTGCTGTGGAGTGAAAAACTGGTCGCTATGCTTGGCTTGCCCCCCCAAGAGCAAGTGCGAACCAAGCGCGACTGGATGGATCGCCTGCACCCCGATGACCGGGATCGTGCGACCGCGCATTTCGCTCAAACGCTTGGCAGCGGGGCGACGGATCTGCGCGATTCGTGGCGCATCGTGCGGCCTGATGGCGAGGTGCGGTGGCTCCTGTCGGCCGCACGCATCTTCCGCGACGAAACGGGCAACCCCGTGCGCGTGGTGGGTGTCAACGTGGACATCCATGACCAGAAGCTGCTGGAGGCCCGCGTGGCCGAGCAGCTGGATTTTCAGCAGGCGCTGATTGATGCCATTCCGGTGCCCCTGTTCTACAAAGGCGCGGACGGGCGCTACATCGGTTTCAACCGTGCGTACGAGCAGGCCTTTGGGGTGCAGCGGGAAACGCTGATCGGCAAGACGGTGATGGACCTGGACTTTCTACCCGAGACGGACCGCTCCCGCTTCGATGCGGACGCCCATGAGGCGCTGTACGGCGAGCACTACGTGCACAAGGAAGTGGACCTGCCGTATGCAGACGGCCAGATTCACCACACCCTGTTCTGGCTGCACGGGTTTTCGCGGCCCGATGGCTCGCCCGGTGGGGCAATAGGCACCTTTGTGGACATCACCGACCGCCAGCGGGCCGAGCAGGACCTGCGCCGCGCCAAGGAATTGGCGGAGGAATCCACCGCGCTCAAGTCCAACTTCCTGGCCAACATGAGCCACGAGATCCGCACGCCCATGAACGCGATCATCGGCATGTCCCACCTGGCGCTCAAATCGGGCCTGACCCCTCGCCAGCATGACTACGTGAGCAAGATCCAGCAGGCGGGCCAGCACCTGCTGGGCGTGATCAACGACATCCTTGATTTTTCCAAGATCGAGGCGGGCAAGCTCGCGGTGGAAAAGCACCCCTTCATGATCGACCGCATGCTGGAGAGCGTCTCGGACGTGGTGTGCTACAAGGCCGGGGCTAAAGGGCTGGAGCTGGTCTGCGACGTGGCTGCTGATGTGCCGCCCAGCCTGGTGGGGGACTCCCTGCGGCTGGGACAGATCCTCATCAACTTTGCCAACAACGCCATCAAGTTCACCGAGACGGGCGAGATCAGCATTGCCGTGCGGATGGTGGAGGACGGGGGCCGCCGCGTGATGCTGCGTTTTGAAGTGCGCGACACCGGCATTGGCCTGACCGCAGAGCAGGTCGGGCGGCTGTTCCAGAGCTTTCAGCAGGCCGACACCTCCACCACACGCCGCTACGGCGGCACGGGCCTGGGCCTGGCCATCTGCAAAAGCCTGGCCGAACTCATGGGCGGCGCTGTGGGCGTGGAAAGCACGTTTGGAAAAGGGTCCACGTTCTGGGTGTCTTTGCCCATGGAACGAGGCGCCCCCGCGCGGGTGCTGCTGCCGCCGCCCGGTCTGCGCGGCAGCCGTGTGCTGGTGGTGGACGACAACCATACCGCAGCCACCGTGCTGTCGGACATGCTGCACACCATGGGCTTTGAGGTAGAGCAGGCCTATTCGGGGCTGGAGGCGCTCGACCGCCTGCGCGAGTCCATGGTTCAAAGGCGGCTTTTTGGCTTGCTGCTGCTGGACTGGCACATGCCCGGCATGGACGGCATCGAACTGGCGGGCCACATTCGCAGCCTGGGCATGGCCCAGGTGCCAAAAATGCTCATGGTCACAGCCTACGGGCGCGAAGACGTGATGCGGGCTGCGCGTGCGCAGGGCATCGAGACCGTACTCATCAAACCCGTTAACGCCTCTGTGCTGTTTGATACGCTGATGCAGCCGCTGGAGCACTCCACCCACACCGGTCGCCGCGTGGTGGCTCCAGCCCCGGCGGCAGACGAACTGCCCCTCGAAATACGGGGCGCCTATGTGCTGCTGGTGGAGGACAACGAGCTCAACCAGATGGTGGCAGTGGAATTGCTGCAGGATGCTGGGTTTGCAGTGGATGTTGCCGAGAACGGGCGCATTGCCATCGACCGCATCGGGCGCAAACACTATGACGTGGTGCTGATGGACATGCAGATGCCCATCATGGATGGTGAAACCGCTACCCGCCAGCTGCGGGCCGATCCGCGCTATGCCAACCTGCCGATCATCGCCATGACTGCCAACGCGATGGAAACCGACCGCCAGCGCTGTTTTGCCGCAGGCATGAACGACCATGTCGCCAAACCCATTGAACCGGCTGCATTGTGGGCCGCACTGGGGCGCTGGATACGGCCCCGGCCCGGCATAGGAGCGCCACCCACTGGCGCTCCGCCCCTGGTGGATGCAAGCGGCGCGCTGGTGGTGCCCGCGCCTGTTAGCGCGCTCTCTGTCGCCCTGCCTATGGTGGAGGGGCTGGACACAACCTTGGGCCTTCAGCGCGCGCTGGGCAAGCCGGTGCTGTATGGCGAGATGCTGCGCAGGTTTGCTGCAGGCCAGTCCAACGTACTTGGCGACTTGCAGCAGGCTCTGGCTGCAGGCGACGTCGTCTTGGCCGAACGCCTGGCGCACACACTGAGATCCGTGGCGGCCAACATTGGGGCGCAGGCCGTGTCCGACCGCGCCCAGACGCTGGAGGGTGCCTTGCGCTCCCAGCAAACCGCCGATACCCATGCTGCCATGCTGGTCGAACTGGGGGCTGCGCTGCTACCTGTGCTGGACGGCCTTCAGGCGTGGATGCCACAGGCCGAAGCGATGGTGGCAAACCCCCAGGCTGCAGCGCAGGGCGCTGACCCCGCAGCAGTCCTGGAGCGCCTTGGCCACCTGCTGGCGCAGGACGACCCTGCAGCCGCCGATTTTTTACAACACAATGCCAGTCTGTTGGAGGCCGTGCTGGGGGACGCCTTCAAAGTGGTGGAGATGCACACCCTGAATTTCGATTTCGAGCAGGCACTGCAAGCGATGGATGGCGTGCCGGGCCCCGAATACCCTGCCGTTCAACCCCCCTGAACGGCGCAATACGCAGGACAACCCATGGACAACGCGCCCTTTGCCTCCAGTCTGGCAGCTCTCGTTGATAAACCGATTGCCACGGTGCTGGTGGTGGACGATACGCCGGACAACCTCACCCTCATGGGCAGTCTGCTGCGCGAGCATTTCTTGGTGAAAGTTGCCAACCATGGCGACAAGGCGCTGAAGATCGCCCAGTCGGGCACTCCGCCCGACCTGATCCTGCTCGACATCATGATGCCGGAGGTCGATGGCTACGAAGTCTGTCGGCGCCTGAAGGCTGCGCCCAGTACGCGCGACATCCCGGTCATCTTTCTCACTGCACGTTCGGACCCCAACGATGAGCGCATGGGCCTGGCACTGGGCGCGGTGGACTACATCACCAAGCCCATCAGCCCGCCCATCTTGCTGGCGCGGGTCAACACCCACCTGGCGCTCAAGGCCACGGCCGATTTTTTGCGCGACAAAAGCGCGTACCTGGAGCGCGAAGTCGCCATGCGCACGCTGGAGGTGCAGGCCATCCAGGATGTGACCATCATGGCGATGACGTCGCTTGCCGAAACGCGCGACAACGAAACCGGCAACCACATCCGCCGCACCCAGCTGTACGTGAAGACGCTGGCCGAGCGGCTGCGCCACCACCCGCGGTTTGAGCCTGTGCTAAACGATCGCATGATCGAGCTGCTCTACAAATCGGCGCCGTTGCACGATATCGGCAAGATCGGCATCCCGGACAGCATACTGCTGAAGCCCGGCAAACTCACAGTGGAAGAGTTTGAGGTCATGAAGACCCACACCACGCTGGGCCGAAAAGCCATTGAAGACGCCGAGCGGCGCCTGGGGATGCGGGTGGCGTTCCTGAGCGTCTCCAAAGAGATCGCCTACAGCCACCAGGAGAAATGGGATGGAACAGGGTACCCGGAAGGGCTGGCGGGTGACAACATTCCTGTGTCCGCGCGCCTCATGGCAGTGGCCGATGTGTATGACGCGTTGATCAGCAAACGCGTCTACAAGCCTGCGTACTCGCACGACCAGGCCTGCAGCACCATCGTGCGCGCCAAGGGAACGCACTTTGACCCGGACATGGTAGACGCGTTTGTGGACATCGCGGAAGACTTCCGCAGCATTGCCCAGAAATACCCAGACCCGAACTGAACACCGTCCAAAGGGGCGGTGTGCATGAATCAGAACGGAGCGTCCTGGCTCTTGGTCGCGTCGGCCGGTTGGGCGGCTTCAGGGGTGCTGGAGGCCACTTCAGCCACGGCATCGCTCTCTGCGTTGACGGGAGCATCTGCAGCCGCTGCCTGGCGCACAGCCGCCTTGTCGCCGGCACTCGCAAACTTGCTGTACTTGGAGAGGAGAGGCACCAGCTGGCCATAGATGCGCGGGTTGCCCGCCAGGCATTCGCGCTGCTCCAGAAAGTCGGCTTCGCCCGTGAAGTTGCCCACCAGGCCACCGGCCTCGGTCACCAGCAGCGAGCCCGCTGCCACGTCCCAGATCGACAGGCCGGTTTCAAAGAAGCCATCGGTAAAGCCTGCGGCCACATAGGCCAGGTCCAGCGCGGCGGCGCCCGGGCGGCGCAGGCCAGCGGTGCGCTGCATCACGTCGCTCATCATGTTCAGGTAGCTCTTGAAGTTGTCACCCGGGCGGAAGGGGAAGCCTGTGGATACCAGGCAGTCCTTGAGCTGCGTGCGCTTGCTCACGCGGATGCGGCGTTCGTTCAGGTAGGCGCCGCGGCCCTTGGTCGATGTGAACAGGTCGTTGCGCGAGGGGTCATAGATGACCGCCTGCTCGACCTTGCCTTTGACGGCCAGGGCAATGCTCACGCAGTACACGGGAAAACCGTGGATAAAGTTGGTAGTGCCGTCCAGCGGGTCGATGATCCAGACGAATTCCGAATCCTTGGCGCCGTATTCAGTGCCTGACTCTTCGGCCAGGATGCCGTGGCCGGGGTATGCCGTCAGCAGCGTCTCGATGATGATTTTTTCGGACGCGTGGTCCACTTCGGTCACAAAGTCGTTGATCTGCTTTTGCGAGATCCGCACCGATTCCACGTCAAGGGCCGCGCGGTTGATGATGGCGCCGGCGGCGCGTGCGGCCTTGATGGCCACGTTAAGCATGGGGTGCAGATTAGACGACATAGATTGTGGTGGTGAGCAGGGCGCCTGCATGCAACAGTGGCATGGGCAGCCTGCGAATCAGGAGCGGTGCGATCCGGCCCGGCGATGCGGGCGGCGACAATGAGGGCAGGATTTTACCCGCAGAGTCCTTTTTTGCCTAACCGCGCGCCCTTTGTCCTCGTCCTGCCTTTGCCCATGAAGACCCGTTTTGTCCTGATCAACACCAGCCACGCTGGCAATGTGGGCGCAGCCGCCCGCGCCATGAAAACCATGGGTTTCGATGACCTGGTGCTGGTGGCCCCACGCTGGGCCAATGTGCTGCGGCGCGAGGAGACCATCCAGCGCGCCAGTGGCGCCCTCGATGTGCTGGAGAACGCCCGCATCGTGGCCACGCTCGACGAGGCGCTGGACGGTATCAGCCACCTGTGCGCCACGGCGATGACCCCGCGCGACTTCGGGCCGCCCACGGCAGCGCCGCGTGCGCATTTCGAAATGCTATTAAAACAAGAGCTACTGGCGCTTGATGGACAAGCGCTAGAGGCCAAAAACACTCAAAACCCTGAAGAATTAGCCCCCATGACGGGCAACCAGACGGGCGTGGCCTTCCTGTTTGGCTCCGAGCGTTTTGGCATGACCAACGAAGACGTCTACCGCTGCCATGTGGCGCTATCCATACCCACCAATCCCGGCTTTGGCTCGCTCAACCTCGGCGCCGCCATCCAGGTCATCGCCTACGAATGGCGCATGGCGCTGGGTGGGTTCCCGGTGCAGGACGCAACTCCCGCGCGCGCCTTGGCCGACGCCGCACAGGTGGCGGGCATGCTGGGCCACTGGGAGCAGGCGCTCACCACCATCGGTTTTCTGGACCCCGCCGCGCCCAAGAAGCTGATGCCGCGCCTTAACCAGCTTTTCAATCGAGCGCAGTTGAGCCCGGAGGAAATCCACATCCTTCGAGGTGTCGCCAAGGCCATGATCGAGGCGGTCCAAGCGAACCGCTAGACTGTCCGACCCCCATTGCAAATAACCATAACAACGATGCTTGCCCGCCTGAGCTCCGATATCCAGTGCATCCTCGACCGCGATCCTGCCGCGCGCAGCACGTGGGAGGTGATCACCTGTTATCCGGGCTTGCACGCGATCTGGCTGCACCGGCCCGCGCACTGGTGCTGGCACCACGGCCTCAAATGGCTCGGGCGTTTCATCTCGCACTTTGCGCGCTGGCTCACGGGCATCGAGATCCACCCGGGCGCCAAGATCGGTGAGCGCGTGTTCTTCGACCACGCCATGGGCGTGGTGGTGGGCGAGACCGCCGAGATCGGTGACGGCTGCACGATCTACCAGGGCGTCACGCTGGGTGGCACGTCGCTCTACAAGGGCAGCAAGCGCCACCCCACGCTGGGCAAGAACGTGGTGGTGAGCGCGGGCGCCAAGGTGCTCGGCGGCTTTGAAGTGGGCGACGGGGCAAAAATCGGCAGCAACGCGGTGGTCATCAAGCCCGTGCCCCCGGGCGCTACGGCGGTGGGCATTCCGGCACGCATCATCCCGTCCAAAGAAGGCCAGAGTGCCGATGTGACCGAGCCACAGCAAGTTCCGAAGTTCACGGCCTACGGCATCACCCAAGAGGATGACCCGCTGTCGCAGGCCATGCGCGGGCTGATCGACAACGCCTCGTCGCAGGAGCACCAGATTGCGCTGCTGTGGCAGGCCATCGAGAAGTTGTCCGCCAACCCTCAGAACAAGGATTGCGTGCCGTGTGACGCGGCGCTCAAGGAGCAGTTCGAGGCGGGCAAGCTCAATGAACTGGTGGGCAAGTAACGGCTTGGACCCAATTCATTCAAGAATCGGAGTGCTATAAAAATAATAGCTGCTAGCGCTTATCGTGTAAGCGCTAGCAGCTATTTTTGCTTGAATTTCTGAGAAATCAAGCTGGGCGAGCTGCCCGCACAGCGTTTTTGGGGCGGAATGCCTTGCAGACTTCATCGCGCGTCTCAAGGTACGGCCCACCAATCAGGTCCACGCAATACGGCACCGCAGCAAAAATGCCGGGCACCACTGGCTTGCCATCCGCATTCTTCAAGCCTTCCAGCGTCTCGGCAATCGCCTTGGGCTGTCCGGGCAGGTTGATGATCAGGCTCTGGTCGCGCACCACGGCCACCTGGCGCGACAGGATGGCGGTGGGCACAAACTTCAGGCTGATCTGGCGCATCTGCTCGCCAAAGCCGGGCATCTCCTTGTGCGCCACGGCCAGCGTGGCCTCGGGGGTCACATCGCGCAGGGCAGGGCCGGTGCCGCCGGTGGTCAGCACCAGGCTGCAGCCCGCATCGACCAGCTCGATCAACGCGGCGCTGATGCCGGCCTGCTCGTCAGGGATCAGGCGCTGCTCGAACGTGATGGGGTTGTGCAGGGCGCGGGTGAGCCAGTCCTGCAGCGCAGGCAGGCCCTTGTCTTCATAGACGCCGCTGCTGGCGCGGTCGCTGATGGAGACGATGCCGATCTTGACCGTGTCGTGGCTGCTTGCTGGCTCACTCATTGTTGCTGTCCTCATCGGCATCATCCGCAGTGTCGTCTGCCCCCGTGCCGCCCAGGTGCTCGCGCACCAGCTGGAACAGTTCGCGGTAGGCGCGGCCCTTGCGCGGGGCCAGGCCTTGCGAGACCTGCACATTGGCCACCTTGCCCGCAGGCTGCGCATCCTTGCGCGCCTGGCGGATCAGTGCGCGCAGTTGCTGCGTATCGGTGTCGGGGTGCTCGGCCATCCAGGGCGCCAGAGCGTCGTCGTCGGCAATCAGGCGGTCACGCCATTGTTCGACCAGGTGCAGTTGCAGTTTTTCGGTGGCGGAGCCCTTGTGCTGCTCTTCAAGGGCCTGGCGCGCGGCTTGCACCAGCGCAGGTTCAAGCTTGCGCATGATCTTGCCCACGTACTGCATCTGGCGGCGTTTGCCTTCAAAGTTGGTGATGCGTTTGGCCTCGGCCAGCGCGTCCACCAGCTTGTCGGGCAGGCCCACGGACGCGAACAGGTCCGCGCGCAGGCTCAAGAGCTCCTTGCCCAGGTCCTGCAGTTCGTCGCTTTCGCGTTTGAGGTCGGTGCGACTGGCATCGGGAGTGCCTTTGAGTTCGGCCTTGAGCTGAATGTCCATTTCGCTGCCTTCGGCAACGAACTGGCCTCGCACAAAGTAGCCTTTTTTGGGTTTGCGTGACATGGGGTGGGGGCAAAGAGAGAGGTGACGGCGAGTGCGCCACAGTGGCAAGTATCATAGCCGCCGCTATGAATAAACCCTCCCATCGCGCCGCGCGCGCCCAAAGCGCCCCGGCTGCCGCACCCGCACCTGCCACCCCCCGCACCCCTGACAGCGGCTTCAGCTACGGCCGCCCCTTCTTTGAAGAGCTGGTGGACCGGGCCCTGGCCCACGCCAAAAAGCTGGGTGCCACCGACGCAGGCGCCGAGGCGTCCGAGGGCTGCGGCCTGTCGGTCAGCGTGCGCAAGGGCGAGCTGGAAAACGTGGAACGCAACCGCGATAAGTCGCTGGGCGTGACGGTGTACCTGGGCAAACGCCGTGGCAACGCCAGCACCTCTGATTTCTCCAACAAGGCCATTGAGCAGACCGTGCAGGCTGCCTACGATATCGCCCGCTTCACGGCCGAAGACCCGATGGCCGGGCTGCCCGACGCCGACGATATCGCGCCACCCGAATCCCACCGCGACCTGGACCTGTTCCACCCCTGGGCGATTGACAGCGAGGCCGCTGCCCGCATCGCCATGGAATGCGAAGCCGCTGCCCTCAAGACCAGCCGCCGCATCACCAACAGCGAAGGCGCGGGCGTGTCGGCCCAGCAAAGCCATTTCTTCAGCGCGCACACACGCGGCTTTCGCGGCGGCTATGCCAGCTCGCGCCACAGTTTTTCGGTGGCACCCATCGCATCGCTGCCGGGCCGCAATGCCGAGATGCAGCGCGACGCCTGGTACAGCTCGATGCGCGACGCCACCGAGCTGGCCTCGCCCGAGGCCGTGGGCCGCTACGCCGCGCAGCGCGCATTGAGCCGCTTGGGCAGCCGCAAGATCCCCACCACGCAATGCCCCGTGCTGTTTGAATCCACGCTGGCCGCAGGCCTGCTGGGTGGCTTTGTGCAGGCGGTCAGCGGGGGCTCGCTGTACCGCAAAAGCAGCTTTTTGCTCGACTCGCTGGGCAAGATGGTCTTCCCCAAGCACATCGACATTCTGGAAGACCCCTTCATCTTGCGCGGCAAGGGCAGCTCGCCGTTCGACGACGAAGGCGTGCGCGTGGCGCCCCGCAAGGTGGTGCAGGGCGGTCGGGTGCAGGGTTACTTCCTTGGCAGCTACTCGGCCCGCAAGCTGGGCATGAAAACCACGGGCAACGCCGGTGGCTCGCACAATCTGACCATGACGTCGCGCCTGACGCAAAGCAGCGACGACCTGGACGCCATGCTCCAGAAGCTGGGTACGGGCCTCTTTGTTGTGGAGCTGATGGGCCAGGGCGTGAACTACGTGACCGGCGACTACTCACGTGGTGCGAGCGGCTTCTGGGTCGAGAACGGCCGGATTGCCTACCCGGTGCACGAGATCACCATTGCGGGCAACCTCAAGGACATGCTCAAGGGCATTGAGGCGGTGGGGGCTGACGCCTACAACTACGGAGCCAAGACGGTGGGGTCGATCCTGGTCAACCGGATGAAGGTGGCGGGCAGCTGAGGAATTTGGCGCTCATATGCTTTGAGCCAATGCCGCGTTGACGTTAAGCGATATGTCCTGGGAACGACTGCCCAAAGGCTGAGAGTTTTTGGCCGTGCAAAGCACGTACGGAAAAAATCCAGTCTCTCAGGCCTTTGTCTCGCGCGAGGGATGTCTGTCACCCGGCAAGTCACGGGGTCGTGCAAGAGTCGTCCAGCCCCGCCATCCCCGCCAGCCTTTGCAGGCGCGACCGGTTGTCCAGGCAGGCCTGGCGCTGTGCCTCGGATGCCTTTTGCCGCGCCAAACGGGTGGCCTTGTCGCGCTCGGCCTGCCACTGCGCCACCCGCTCACGGATCTGCGGCATGGCGGCCAGGGCGGCCTTCTCGCCTTCCAGAATGGCTGCCGCACGCTGGCTGAAATCGGTTGCGCCAATGTCCAGCACCTTTGGCCGGATGATCACGTCCGCCCGCGCCAACTCGGCCTCGCCCAGCTTCTGCCCCATGATGGCAATCGACTGGTTCAGCGCGCCCAGCATGTTGCCCGGTGACTGGCCCCGCGCCTTGTTGGAGATGTCCACCGCGATCACCACATCGGCACCCAGCTGCCGGGCGGCATCCACCGGCACGGGGCTCACGATGCCACCATCCGCAAAGTGGTACTTGCCGATGGTGACGGGCTGGAACACGCCCGGCACGCTGCTGGACGCACGCACGGCCTGGCCCGTGTTGCCACGCGCAAACACCGTGCGCTCGCCATCCTCCAGTCGCGTGGCTACTGCCACAAAGGGCTTGGACAACTGCTCCAGTGGCCTGCGGCGCACCTGTTCGTTGACGTAGTCCTCCAGCTTCTGGCCGAGCACCAGGCCGCCAGACGAAAACTGCAGATCGCGGATGCGTGTCTCGTCCAGCGCAACCGCTTTTTCCTGCAGCTCAAAGGCATCCATGCCGCTGGCATACAGCGCACCCACCACGCTGCCAGCGCTGGTGCCCGCCACCACTGCAGGGGTCAAGCCATTGGCCTCCAGCATCTTGATGACGCCAATGTGCGCAAAACCCTTGGCCGCGCCGCCACCCAGGGCGATGCCGATCTTGATAGAGGCGGCAGGCGAGGTGGGCACAGAGGGCTCCGAGGACGCTGCCGCAGGCGGGGGAGCCGGGGGAGTGGCACCGCGCGGCACGCTGCTGCACGCGGCAAGGGCGGCAGCCAGGCTCAGAGCGGCAAGGGGGCGAAAAAAGGCTTTCATGCGCAAACCAGAGTAGCCACAGCGAGGGTGGAGGAGCGGCCGTCGATAGCCGAGTTAAGCGAAGCCGTTGGAAGGAGCGCCGGTCGCTCCCAAACCGGCCCCGGTGCACTCTCGCTCATGCGATGCAAAAAATACTAGTAAAAATAGCTGTTAGCGCTTATTGGTAAAGCGCTAGCAGCTATCGAAATGATACTAACCATATCGAGTGGCACAGTGCTCGTATCGGCGTTGCGGCAGCGATGAGATGCTGCCCGCAGCGGAGATCAACCCGCCAGCGCAGCCTTCACCGCCGCCGACACCTGACCCATATCGGCCTTGCCTGCCAGGCGGGTTTTGACCACGCCCATGACTTTGCCCATGTCGCCAGGGCCTGCAGCGCCCAGCTCGGTCACGATGGCTTTCACGGCGGCCAGCGTTTCTTCGGCCGACATGCGCTCGGGCAAGTAGCCCTGCAGCACGGCCATTTCGGCTTTTTCCTTGTCGGCCAGGTCCTGGCGGCCTGCGCCTTCAAAAGCGGCGATGCTGTCCTTGCGCTGCTTGATGAGCTTGTCAACGATGGCCACCACAGCCAAATCGTCGAGCACCACGCGCTCGTCCACTTCTTTTTGCTTCATGGCGGCCAGCAGGTTGCGGATGGTCAACAACCGCTCGCTGTCTTTGGCGCGCATGGCGGTTTTCATGTCTTCGGTGATCTGGTCCTTGAGGCTCATGGCGGCTTCCTTTCGTCAGGTAGTGCAGGGGACAGGGTTTGCCAAAAGGTTTTCTGGCTAGGCGTCAACGCCGCAGACAGAAGTCTCGCTACGACAAGGCGTTGCAACGACGCCAGAAAGCCTTTTGGCAAACCCGAAAAACAAAAACCCGCGCTTGGCGTCCCTAGCGCGGGTTTGGGGATCCAAGCGAGAGGCCCGGAATCCAAAGATGAATTAATACATCTTCTTGGGCAGTTGCATGCTGCGAACGCGCTTGTAGTGGCGCTTCACGGCGGCTGCCTTCTTGCGCTTGCGCTCGGCGGTGGGCTTCTCGTAGAACTCACGGGCGCGCAGGTCGGTCAGCAGGCCGAGCTTTTCAATGGTGCGCTTGAAGCGGCGCAGTGCAACGTCAAAGGGTTCGTTTTCTTTTACGCGGATCGTAGTCATTAGCTAATGGTTTTCCAAATGGTGCCTGCAGAGGGGCTTGGGGAGATCGGGCCTCAAGTCCATACAAAGCGGTTTCCCCGTCTGTAACTAGTATTTGGCCGACGGGGCATTGCCAGCAAAGCCGGAGATTATAGCTGAACGCAATTCCCGCTGTGTCACCTTTCAGCGCCTTCCCCGTCACTCGCCAGGCGGGAGGGGGCTCTACGGGTGGCCTCGCTGAGCCTCTTCCAAAGCGGTACTGGTTTTGGGTCCGCCGGGCAAAAAGGGCTGTCCGTGGCCGAGCGACTGGGGGCGCAACTTTCCATCTCAGGGGAAACCCGTGTAATGGCGTGGAAATTGCTTCACGTTGTAACACTCATTCTCCACTGTTGGTGGGCAGCCCAGGTCATCCACCCGGGTGCGCCTGCCGCAGGCACACAACATGGCATTCATGCACCGCGTATCGGGTTGGCTGGGCCGGCTCAGTGTGGGCCGCAAGCTCATGCTCATTTATCTGCTGGACCTGACGGCAGTCATCTACGTCTCCAGCATCCTGATTCACGAGAAGTACCTGGCCATCGATTTCACGCGCAAGGAGATCGTGGGTACCACCTATGCCGCCGTGGTGCGTGACGGGCTGCTGGGCCAGTTTCTCGATGCATCGCAGCAGCCCCCGCAGGTGGCAGAAGTGTTGACGCGGCTGGCGGGTGTGCGTGCCGCGTATGACGAGCAACTGCGCACGGGCGATGCTGGCCAGCGTTTCAGCACTGCGCTTGAAGAACTGCCCGTCAGCGCGCCCACGGCGAGTGATACGCAGTCGCTCACCCGCCAGCGCAGCCAGTTGCTGCGCGAAGGGCGCGAACTGCTGACCACCGTGGGCAACCAGTCCAACCTGATTCTCGACCCGGACCTGGACAGCTACTACGTGATGTCTTTGGTGGTGTTGCGGTTTCCCGAGCTGCTGCAGGCGGTGCATGACACCGTTATTTTTTTGAACGCGGCACCCAGCGGGCGCGGGCCGCAGTGGTCGTCCGAGCTGCTCACGCTGGTGGGGCGGCTGGACGCCGTGATGCTGGGCATTGAGTCGGACTACAACCAGGCCTTCATTGCCGGGTCGCCCGAGATGCGTGCGGCGCTGGCAGGCCAGCGCGAGGCGCTGAAGTCATCGCTGGAGAGTTTCCAGGCGCTGTTGCAAGGTATTGCAGCAGGCGAGTCGCGCCTGACGCTGGCGCAGGTCGGCGCGCAGCAGTCGCAGGTGCTGGGTGCGCTGCGCGACGCGTGGACGGTGGGCATCATGGACCTGGAGCGCCTGCTCCACCAGCGGGTAGACAGCCTGTTTGCGCGCATGTGGCTGCACCTGGGCACGGCGCTGGTGCTGCTGGGCTGCATCTTGGGCCTGGTGACCCTGGTGGCCCGGCAGATTGCCAAGCCGCTGCAGCAGCTGGCCCGCGTGGCAGATGAGGTGCGCACAAGCGGCGACCACACGTTGCGCGCGCACTGGAGCAGCCGCGACGAGATTGGCCGACTGTTCACCGCTTTTAACGAAATGTTGTCCCAGCTTGATCGCGACCGCGTGCTGCAGCAAGAGCTGGCCGCCAGTGCCCGCGCGTCCGAGGCGCAGCGCGAGCTGGTGGAAGCATTTCCCATCCCCATGGTGGTCACGTCCATCCCCGAGCACGAGGTGCTGCATTTCAACGCCCCGGCCGCCCACTGGCTGAACGGCCGCACGACCGACCCGTGGGCCGCAGGGCTGGAGCCGGGTGTGCGCGCGCGGTTCTTTCAACGCCTGGCCGACCAGGGCTCGGTGGATGAGTTTGAGGTGCGCTGGAAGGGCAGCCCCGAGCCTTCCTGGGCCGTGCTGTCGGCGCGGCGCCTGATTTTTCAAGGACGCGATGCAGTGTTGACGGCCTTCACGCCGATCAACGTGCTCAAGGTGATGGAGCAGCGGCTGGAGCTGTGGGCCAAGGTGTTCGAAGCCTCGTCCGAAGGCATCATCATCATGAACGCCGAGCAGCAGATCATCAGCGTGAACAAGGCGTTCTGCCGCAGCACGCACTACGATTTTTACGAAGTCATCGGCGAAGACCTGGGCTTTTTGTTGGAAGAAGCCGGGGGCGAGCCGCTGTCAGCGCAGATCAACCGCACCATGCTCGAAAAGGAGTCTTGGCAGGGCGAAGTGCGGTTTCGCCGCCGCTCTGGCGAGACCTACCCGGCCTGGCTGATGGTGTCGGCCGTGCGCGAGAGCAAAGGCGGGCCGGTGGCCAACCACATCGGCATTGCCATCGACATCACCGACCGCAAGCTCAATGAAGAGCGCATCCAGTTCCTTGCGCACCACGACGTGCTGACCGAGCTGCCCAACCGCTCGCTGTGTGTGCAGCGCCTGCAGCTGGCGCTGGCCCAGGCGCCACTGACCGGTGAAAAGGTGGCTGTGCTCTTCATCGACCTGGACCGCTTCAAGGCCATCAATGACACGCTGGGCCACCACATTGGCGATGGCCTGCTGCGCTCTGTGGCCGGGCGCCTCACGCAGGCCGTGCGCAGCCGCGACACCGTCAGCCGCCTGGGTGGCGACGAGTTTGTGGTGGTGATGCGCGACGTGGCCGGGCGCGAGGACGTGCAGCAGCTGGTGGAGCGGCGCCTGATTCCGCTCATCCGCCAGAGCCATCCGGTGGAAGGGAACGAGCTCAATGTGTCGTGCAGCGTGGGCATTGCCGTGTACCCCGAGGACGGCAGCGACATCGACGAGCTGATGCGCCGCGCCGACGCGGCCATGTACGAGGCCAAGACCACCGGGCGCGACATGGCGCTGTTCTATTCGATGGAAACGGACCAGCGCGCGCTGGCACGCCAGTCGATGGAGCAGCAACTGCGCCGCGCGCTGGAGCGCAACGAGTTCACCTTGCACTATCAGCCCCGCCTTGCCGCAAAGGGCAGCCGCCTGCTGGGAGTCGAGGCGCTGCTGCGCTGGAGCAACCCCACGCTGGGCCACATACCGCCCAGCGAGTTCATCCCGATTGCCGAAGAGACCGGCATGATCCGCGCTATTGGCAACTGGGTGCTGCAGCAGGCGTGCGAGCAATGGGTGCGCTGGCAGCACGCGGTGGGCGACGCTGCCCTTGGCACGTCGGCGCACCCGCTGGCCGATGTGTCGATATCGGTCAACCTGTCAGCCGCGCAGATGGCCGACCCGCTGCTGGTGCCCGACATCGAGGCGCTGCTGGCCCGCACGGGCATGCCTGCGCACCGGCTGGAGCTGGAGATCACTGAGTCCCAGCTCATGGACAACGCCCACGCGGCTGAACAGCAACTGGCGGCCCTCAAGTCGCTGGGCGTGCAGTTGTCCATCGACGACTTCGGCACCGGCTATTCCAGCCTGGCGTACCTCAAGCGTTTTGACATAGACCGTCTCAAGGTCGACAAATCGTTTGTGCACGACATGCTGAGCAACCCCGCCGACATGGCCATCACGCGCGCCATCATTGCGCTGGGCCACACGCTGGGTTTGAAGATCGTGGCCGAGGGCGTGGAGGACCTGGCCACCGCGCAGGTGCTTGGCGTGCTGGACTGCGAAGAGCTGCAGGGCTATTACTTCAGCCGCCCGCTGCCGGTGGACCAACTGGAGGTCTGGGCCCGGCAGCATCGCGGATTGCCCGCAACGGGCCGGGATGCCGCGCTGGCACTTGCTTGAGAACGCGGGAGCGGGCCACGCGCCGATTGCGGGGGTGGGGGCAGCCCCCGCACGTTCGGGCTGAGCCTGTCGAAGCCGGGGCTCGGACTCGATCCGCCCGCCATCCGCTGCCCGATGACTGGCACGAAAAACGTTCAGCCAGCAGCCTCCGCGAGCGGCAGCGCCTGCGCACACGCAAACGCGCTGGCCCATGCCCACTGAAAGTTGTAGCCGCCCAGCCAGCCGGTCACATCGACCACCTCGCCGATGAAATAAAGGCCCGGCTGCGTCTTGCACTCCATGGTCTGCTGCGACAGCACGCGCGTGTCCACACCGCCGAGCGTGACCTCGGCCTTCTTGTAGCCCTCGGTGCCGGTGGGCGTCAGCTCCCAGCGCGCCAGTTGCTCTGCCAGCCGCGCCAGGGCCTTGTCCGATGCCTCGGCAATGGGGCGTTGCCAGTCGGATTCGCGTTGGGCCCAGGCATCGGCCAGACGGCTGGGCACCAGGGTGGCCAGTTCGTTGGCAATCAGCTTGCGTGAGCGCGCCTTGCCCTGTGCCAAGGCGGTGGGCAGGTCTACCGTGGGGGCAAGGTTGATGGTGAGCGGCGTGCCCTCTTGCCAGTAGCTGGAGATCTGCAGCACCGCCGGGCCCGACAGGCCGCGGTGGGTGAACAGCAGATCCTCGTCAAACGCCATGCGATCCTTCTTGGCCCCGGTGCTGATCTGCACCGGCAATGCCAGGCCCGACAGCTGCGCATACGGTGCCCAGCCGGCTCCATCAAACGTCAGCGGCACCAGCCCCGGGCGGCGCTCGATCAGCGGAATGTTGAACTGCTGCGCCAGGCGATAGCCAAAGTCGGTCGCGCCAATCTTGGGGATGGACAACCCGCCCGTGGCTATGACCAGCGACCGTGCCACCACCGGCCCCCGGTCAGTATCAATTTGATAGCTACCAGCGCTTGATGGATAAGCGCTAGAGGCGAAAAACACTATATTTTTGACGCCACAAGGCTGCCAGTGTGTGACCTGGCCGGCCGCGCACTCGGCCAGCAGCATCGCGATGATGTCTTCGGCCGAGCGGTCGGCAAACAACTGGCCCTTGTGCTTTTCGTGGAACGCGATGCCGTGTTTTTGCACCAGCGCAATGAAGTCTGCCGGGGTATAGCGCGACAGCGCCGAACGGCAGAACTGCGGGTTCTGCCCGACAAAATGCTTGTGCGGTGCGGCCGGGTCCAGGTCGCGGTTGGTGAAGTTGCAGCGCCCGCCGCCCGAGATGCGGATCTTTTCAGCCACCTTCTCGGCATGGTCGATGAGCAAGACCTTCAGGCCGCGCTGGCCCGCCTGCGCGGCGCAGAACAGACCGGCGGCACCGGCGCCGATGATGACGGCGTCGTAGGCATTCGAAGCGTTGGAAGCGTGGGGCACGGTAGGGCAGTAGGGGCGGTGGCGGGGCCGCCATTGTCGCCGCTGCGTCCGCAGAGGCCGTCACGGACTTTTGCCTGCGCCCTATTGCCGGTACACGCCGCCCGAGCCCACTACCGCAATGTCCACAAAGTTGGAGCCATGGTGGTTTTGCGCGCTGAACTGGTAGCTGTAGCCGCCCAGGTCCAGGTTGCCCAGCCCCTGCATGGCCGCCACCAGGCTGGCACGGGTCACGCCCGGCCCGGCGGCACGCAGGCCTTCGATGAGCACGCGCGCGTCCATGTAGCCGGTGTAGCGGTCGTAGTCCACGGGTTTGTCGTGCCGCTTCATCGATGCCTGGAAGTCCCGCGTGAGCGCAATCGTGGGTCTGCTGGGCGATGGCCCCGTGCGCGCCACGGCCAGGCCGCGAGCGTCTTCGCCCAGCGCCTTGAGCACGGCCGAACCCGCCGCCAGCGACAGCGCGTACACCGGCACCCCCAGGTGCGCGCGGTTGGCGCGCACATAGGTCACCACGGGCGGCCCGGCGGCCACCAGCAGCACGGCTTGCGGTTTGAGCGCGGCCAGCGCCTTGGCGGCGTCCACCGCATCCTGGCCCGTTGGGGCCAGCGCATGCGATCCCGCCAGCGTGCCGCCCTCGGCCACAATGGTTTTCTCGACCAGCGGCAGCAGCAGTTTGCCAAAGTCGTTGTTCTCGTAGGCCACGGCAATGCGTGATGTCTGCACCGCCACCAGATTGCGCACGATCTTGATCAGCTCATCGGCATAGCTGGCACGCGTGGTGAAGAGGTAAGGGTGCTGCTGCGCGCGCACCGCCGGGCTGCCGGTGTAGACCGAGATCAGCGGCAGCTTGGCCTGCATGAGGTACGGCAGCAGCCCGATCACCTGCGAGGTGCCCGACACCCCAAACAAGGCCACCACGCCGTCTTTTTCGCTCAGCTGTTTGGCGTTCTCCAACGTGCGACGCGGGTCGAACCCATCGTCCAGCGTCACCAACCGGATCTTGCGGCCACCGATGCCGCCCTTGGCGTTGGCGTCTTCAATGGCAGCGTCCTGGCCTTCATGGATGGGCTGCAGAAACGGTGCCATGCCGCCCGACATCGCGGTCGACCGGCCAATCAGGATGTCGCCGCGGGTCTGTGTCTGGGCCCGGGCTGCCAGCGGCGACAGCGCGGGTAACGCGACAACTGCGGGCAATACGGGCAACGCAGCAGCGGCCCAGCCCAGCACTGTGCGGCGGCGCGTGCCAGAGGGTTTATGGGCAGCGCTTGCAGCGCAGGATTCGGCGGGCAGCACAACAGGCATGGGGGCTCCAAGGTCGGCAGGTGGGGGACCATGGTAGGAAGCATGCCGCACGCGCATCCACGGGGTTTCCCCGCAAGCCCGGTCACCCGCGAGACGCGGGTTTTCCCCGTATCGGCGGGCTTGCCAAGGCTATTGATAGCCCTGCGGCTGGGGCGTGTAGAGCACCCGGGCGTCCAGGTCCTTCAGCCCGCCGCCGGGGCCCGCAGCCATGGGCGGCACGCGCCCCTCGTAGCGCAGCAGTGTGCGATCAGCACTGTCGAAAACCATGCGCAGCGGGGCCACCGCCAGGCGCAGCAAGACGCTTGCGGGCGTGGCGATGAACACGGCCTGCCTTGGAGTTTGCCCCTGTCCTTGTGCGCTGATGTGCGCGTGCGGCGGGGCCTCCAGCCGCAGGTTGAAGTCATAGCTTCGCTGTCGGGCGGGCACCACCAGGCGCACGCGCAGCGGTTGGCCTGCGTGCAGGCTGTCCCAGTGGCGCAGCACGGTGCCGTGCAGGTTGGGCCCTGCCACCAGCGGGGTGTTGTCGATGGTTTCTGTGGCTGCGCGGGTGGTGCCGTTGGCCGTCCAGAGGTAGCGCAGCTCCCGGCCATCGGCGCTGCGCTCTACCGAGCCACTGTGGCCGGTCTGACGGTTGGCCACATCCATCCGCTGGAATGCGTAGCTGTGCGACATGGTCACCCGCTCTTCAATGAGAAGTGCGCCTGCAGGGTCGTACGTCAGGTGCGATGCGGCCAGGCCGTTGTCGGTGCGCAGCACATGGCGCGTGTAGGTGAACAGGGGGGAGTCATCCTCTGGCTGCTTGTCTGCCAGTGCATGGGCGTCAAGCGGAACCACCTGCCCCCGGTAGACGTGCACACCTGCCAGCGTGGGCTGGTCCTGGAGCTGTTGCAGGCGCTCGTCTGCCGGACCTGCCAAGGGTGGCGCGGCGGCCAGTGATGTAGTGGCCAAGGCCATGCTGCTCATCAGCATACGAAACAAGGGCATGGTGTCGTTATTCCATTGGGGTTGTGAATAATCAAGCGTAGTTGCAACGTATTTCGAATGAAACAGCATTCGCAGTGTTAATCTATTGCTGATTTGGCAATAATCCGCCCATGGACCAACTTCGATGCCTGCGTGTTTTTGTTCAGGTGGTGGCCGACGGCAGCTTTGCCGCAGCCGCGCGCCGCCTGGACATGGCCCCCGCAGTTGCTACCCGCGCATTGGCCGAACTGGAGGCGCACCTGGGCACCCGGCTGCTGCACCGCACCACCCGTCGTCTGGCGTTGACGGACATTGGCGAAACCTATCTGGAGACTGCCCGCTCCGTGCTGGCCCAACTGGACGAAGGCGATGCGCTGGCCGGGGCGGCCACCCGGCAACCCGGCGGAACGCTGAAGGTGGCGTGCCCGCCCGCGTTTGCGGTGCACCAGTTGGCCCGGGTGCTGCCACTGTTCACGCACACATACCCCCGCATCGTGGTGGACCTGGCGGTACCCGGGCCTTTGGCCGTGGTCAATGACGCTGCCGATCTGTCCATCCTGTCCGTGGGCGGGCAGGCCCCGCAAGGCGATTTTGTGGCCCGGCCTTTGGCGTGTTCTGCCTTTGTGCTGTGTGCCAGCCCTGCGTACCTGCGCCAGCGTGGCGTGCCGCACAAACCACAGGATCTGGTGAACCACCTGGGCGTTGCGCCCGCGGTGGCCGGGCAGCGTAGAGAGATCATGTTGCACTGGTGCGGCGCAGGCCCACCGCCCGAAGGTGTGGGGGCGATGGCGGTTGATGTGGCGTCAGCAGCGGTCGCCACCAGCCACATCGACACCATGCTGGCCCTGGGGCTGGCGGGCGCAGGCGTCGTGGGCCTGCCAAGCTTTGTCGCCTGCCATGCCTTGCAGGCGGGCCATTTGCAGCGGGTGTTGCCGCAGTGGCGCAGCACGGTTTTGCACCTGTACGCTGCTATGCCAACGCGCAAGCATGTGCCCGCGCGCACGCGCTTGTTTCTGAACTTTCTGGTGGATCAGTTTGGTGGCGTGGAGCGTGACCCGTGGTTGGAGGGCCTGGCGCCCTCCGTGGCGCAGAGCGAGGTAGCATCCGAAAACCATTCGCCAAGGACTGTTCCATGAATCCCATCCGCTGTGTCGCCTTGAGCTTGTTGCTGGTCTTTCTGGCTCCGGCCTGGGCCATCAACAAATGCACGGACGCCAATGGCAAGGTGTCGTTTCAGGATGCGCCCTGCGTGGGCCAGGGTGAGAAGATCGAAGTGCGGCCTGCGATGCAGGGTGCCACGCCCATACCGCCCAGCCCTTCAACAGCCCAGGAGGGCGCTTTCGGCCCATCGTGGCAGCGCAAGCAATTTCTGCAAAGCCAGGGCATACCGCAGGCCCGCGCTGCCATTGAGCGCAACCAGCGGGAATGCGCGGTCGTGCCTCAGCAGCAAGAAGGGGTAGCCCAGTCGGGGCCGCTGCGGCGCAGCCTGGGGGCCGGGTCGCAATTTGCGCAGGAGCGCACGAGCGCTGCTGCCAAGGAGAAAGCGGCGTGCGAAGCACGCACGCAGGAGTTGCGCGGGCAATTGAAGTTGCTGGAAGAAGAGCTGTCCAATTTGTGATGCAAAGGCGGGGACTTGGCTTGAGCCCGCCTGAGCGGCGCAGGTTTCTACCCCTTCCATGTGAACGGAAACTTGAACTGCTTGACGAACCCGTTGGGCACGTAGTCGCCCAGCACGCCATATTTCTCGGGCCACAACTTGGTGCTCTGGACGGCGGTGCCGAACAGATAGTCCAGAAATGCGAAGTGCGCGGCGTAGTTTTTGTCCAGCGCTTCGTTGTCCTGGCTGTGGTGCCAGTGGTGAAAGTTGGGCGTGACCAGCACGTAGCGCAGCGGCCCCAGGCGCACGCTCACGTTGGCATGGTTGAACACGGCCTGGAAGCCCACGACGACGATGTAGGCGTCGATCACTTCCTTGGAAAAGCCCAGCACGTAGATCGGGGCCAGCACCAGCGTGCGCGTGATCAACAGCTCCAGGATGTGCTGGCGCGAGCCGGCCATCCAGTCCATGCTTTTCACGCTGTGGTGCACGGCGTGCAGGCGCCACAGCACGGGCACCTCGTGGTAGGCGCGGTGCGTCCAGTACTGCACCAGGTCGGCCACCAGCACGATCAGGAACAGCGCCACCCAGAAGTTCAGGCCCTGCACCCAGCCTCGAATGCCGTCATTGGCTGCCCAGCCAAAGAACTTGTGCACCAGCAGGTTGGTGGCCAGCAGCACAAAGCCCACCACCATGTGGTTGACGATGAAATGATGAAAGTCGGTTTGCCACTCTTCGCGAAAGATGGGCTGGTCCTTGCGCAGCGCCCACAGCTTCTCGATGAAGATGAAAATCAGCGAGCTGCCCAGCAGGTCGAGGATGAACCAGTCGAGGCCGATGTACAGCGTGTCATCCGGAAAGTTCGGGTCTACCTCCACCTTGTGGCCGCCCAGGATGGCCGCCAGTGCCACCATGGCAAACGCGAAGGCTGACAACCACCTTGAGCGGTTGAACAAAATGTTCACCAGCGAGATGCCCCCGGCAATAGCCATGGCCACCAGCATGATGTTGCGGATCACGGTCACGTCATAGCTTTTGCGCAGCTGCGGCGTGGTCAGGTATTCAGGAAAGTGAAACGCCAGCACGCCCAGAAAACACAGCACGGCGAGTGTGAGCGCAATCACGCCAGACACCAGCCCCCGGCCGCGTCGCAGAGCACCGTGGCTTTCGGTGAACTCATTGAGCTTGTCGATTTCGAGCATGTTTGCCTCCGGCATCCCGTGCCTGCGTGCTGTTGAAGCGATTGACCGCGATTGGTGTAATTGGTCTTCTACAAGTCTGAAACGGCCTGCGTGGCGCGAGTGTAGCGGGCCACAGTGCACCTATGTCACCGCCACCTCACCCCTAAAATCCGCGCATGAACATCCCTTCCCACCAACTCAGCATGACCGTGCTGATGTCCCCCGACATGGCCAACTTCTCGGGCAATGTCCACGGCGGGGCTATTTTGAAACTGCTGGACCAGGTGGCCTACTCGTGCGCCAGCCGCTATTCGGCCTGTTATGTGGTCACGCTGAGTGTGGACCAGGTGATGTTCCTGCAGCCCATCCATGTGGGCGAGCTGGTGACCTTTCTGGCCAGCGTGAACTACACCGGCTCCTCGTCGATGGAAGTCGGCATCAAGGTGGTGGCCGAGGACATCCGTTCGCAGGTGGTGCGGCATGTGAACAGCTGCTTTTTCACGATGGTGGCGGTGGACGAATCCCGTAAGCCAGTGCAGGTGCCACCCCTGTCTCCATCCACCCCCGACGAGCGCCGACGCTGGGATGCCGCGCTGCTGCGCAAGTCGTTGCGCAAAGAGCTGGCAGAGCGATTTCAGCAAGTGCGCGAAGCCGCCACCCCATAGTCGCAGTCCGTTACGTTGCGTTCCGGCTGCGCCCCGCCAGCGACACCGCCTGCAGCGACAGGCCATCGATCTCGTTGGTGATGCCCGAGAGCACGTTGGCTACCACCGCAAACTCGCGGCCGTGCTGCCCCGCGCGTGCGGCCATCACTTGCGCATTGAAGCTGACCACCTTGGCCTCGCGCGCCACGGTCTGGATCGAGGCCACGATGCCTGCCAGCTCCTTCATCAGTGTTTCGGACCTGGCCTTACTCACCTGGTCGAACGCCGTGGTGGCGGTGTTCAACGCGTCCAGCGCGCTGTCGGTGGATTCCACCAGCCGCGCCAGGGCGTCTTCCACCCGCGGGCTTTGGCGCTCTGCGAGGTCCAGCGTAGTGCCCACCTGCAGGGCAAACGCGTCGATGGTGGCGCCCACGCCAGCAGGGCCGTGGTAGGCCTCGCGGAGGATGTCGCCGCTGGCACCGTCCAGATGGCGGGCGGTTTCTACCAGCCTGGTCTGGCTGTCCGTGAACAACGCCAATGAGCTGCGCGCCGCCTTCATGTGCAGGTCGCTGCCGCGTGCAGCCAGCACCGTTTGCAGCACCATGCGTTGCGACAGCATACGCTGGCGTGCCGCCAGGTTAACAAGCGACATCTCGTTGTCGCGGCTGATCGAAGCGCCGGCCCTGGGGGCCAGGGTAAGGGCGGAAGATGGCGTCGAAACAGGCGTTGAAGCACGCGTGGAGGAAGTGGCCATGCCATTGCGGGTGGGTAGGGGAAAGGCTGCCATGGTGATCCTTGTGCTGGTTGCATCCAGATACACCCCACGAAGCAATACCCGGGCCAGTGTGGGTTGGGGGAGTGATCCAAACCAGTGCCGCACGCACTGCTACCGCATCACGCCCGCAGCAGCGCACGGCGTACAGACATGCACACGTTGCGTTGCTGGAAAAGGAGCGCGGTTCAGCCAGCGCGTTGCGCCAGCGGCTGTGCCATCAGGTCATGCGACGCCAGGGCCACGCCACGCACCACATCGCCCACCACGATCACCGACGGGCTTGCCAGCCCCTCGCGGGCGATGGTGGCGTGCAGTGCGCCCAGAGTGGTCACGGCGTGGCGCTGCTGGGGCAGGCTGGCGTGCTGGATGATGGCCACGGGCGTGCTGGCGGGCAGGCCGGTGAGCAGTTCCTGCTCGATAGTGGCGGCGCCGCTCACCCCCATGTAGATGACCAACGTGAGCTTGGCGTCGCGGGCGGTGGCGGCGAGCTGGCGCCAGTCGGTGCCGGTGTCGCCGGGCTTGGCGTGGCCGGTGACAAACACCACGCCATGCGCGTGTTCGCGGTGCGTTAGCGGAGCGCCCAGCGACGTGAGCCCGGCCAGGCCGGCCGTGATGCCATTGATGACGGTGACCGGCACGCCCGCTGCGCGCAGATGCTCCACCTCTTCGCCACCCCGCCCAAAGATGAACGGGTCACCGCCCTTGAGGCGCACCACGTTTTCACCTTCGTTCACTGCCATCAGCATCAACTTTTCGATAAAGGCCTGGGGCGTGCTTTTGCAGCCACCGCGTTTGCCCACGTAGACGATGCGTGCCGTGGGCGATGCATGGGCGACGATGGCGTCGCTCACCAAGTCGTCAACCAGCAGCACGGTGGCCGCCTGAATGGCCTTGAGCGCCTTGATGGTGAGCAGCTCCGGGTCGCCGGGGCCTGCGCCCACCAGCGTGCAGCTGCCACCTGTGCCCAGGTGGGGCTTGGACGAGGGCAGGGTATGGGGGGGCGTGGGGCGGCTCATGGTGATGTCTCCGAAACGGGTTGGCTTGCAGTGCGATCAGCGATCAGCAAGATGTGTTCCACCTGTCGCTCAATCGCGGGCGGAATCGGTAGCTCGCCAGCGAGCACGCGCCGTGTGTAGGTGGCCGTGGTGGCCACATCGATCTCTGCAGGCAGGCCGGGCACCTCGCTGGCGGTGCCCGGCTGCTGCGAGTCGAGCACCGCATGCTCACCGTGCACAAAGCCGTCGTATCGCGGCGTGCGGCGCGGGTCGGTGGCCACTTCGCCCTCCAGCCCGCGCGAGAGCAGGGCGCTCATGCCCAGTGTGCGGAAGGTGGTCTGAAGCATTTCGAAGTATTCGGGGTGGGTGTACGCGGTGACCACCACCGAAGGCCCCGCGCACGGGCTCATCAGCTTGACCACGCTGTGCCCCGGGTTGCGCAGGCCCACCACTTCGCGCACGGCCAACAGGCGCGCCAGGCCCGCGTGCAGGTGCTGGGTGTGGATATGGCGCACGGTGCCGTAAGCTATCTTTTCAGGAGCTATCAGCGCAGGTACATCAAGCGCCAGAAGCACATCGGATGCCAAAATACGCCGCGCCTCGGTGCGCATGCCGTGCAGCAGCACGGGCAGCCCCTCGCGCGCCAGCAGCAGCGCCAGCAGCGGCGTCAGCACCGGCAGCTTGCGCGCGCCGTTGTAGCTGGGCAGCACGATGAGCGGGCGGTCGGTGGCGGGCAGCAGCGCCAGGCGCTGGTGCGTGGCATCCAGAAAACCGCACATCTCCTCAGCGGTTTCGCCCTTGATGCGCATGGCCAGGCAGAAGGCGCCGATCTCCAGGTCGGTCACGGTGCCGTCCAGCACCTGGCCGAACAGGTCGGTGGCCTGCTCGCGCGACAGTGGCTTGGCGCCGCGCGCGCCGCGCCCTATCTCCTTGATGTACTGGCTGATGCCCATGGTCTCTTTTGGTTTTTGGTGGCGGGACTTGTGAAACAGGGCACCAGCGTCGTTGTTTCGGCTTGCCGTACAGGCGTACTGTCTGCGCCGAAAGGCCTAGCGGAAGCCCTGTTGCACAAGTTCTTGTGGGTGTTTTGGGGGCGAGGCGCTATTTTCGCGCAACCAAGCCAACTTCTGGTTATATGGTGACGTGGTCAGCAGCAGGGGCCGCAGCAAGCGGCCCCGTGGCGCGCACCATGCGTTTGAGTTCGGGCAGGCACGACCCGCAGTTGGTGCCGCAGCGCAGCTTGCCCTGCAGCTGGGCCAGCCGGTCGTCTTCGGTGCCATGGCAGTGCGCCAGTTCCCTCGTGATGGCCACGTCGGTCACGTTGAAACAGGTGCACACCGTCTTGCCGCGTGACTGCACCGCCACCGGAGCCTTGGCGCCGGGCACCAGGAGCAGGCGGCCGTACGTCTGGGCGGGAAGTTCTTCCTGCAGCAGGGTCTTGAGCCAGCCTTCGGCGCTGGTGTCGCCCGCCAGCACGATGCCTTCGAGCGTAGTGGTGTTCCCCCTGCGCACCAGCCGCGCAGCGCGGCGCTGGCCGCGTTTTTTGTCGGCGTAGCGCAGGGTGTCGGCGGTGGCAAGGCCCACCAGCGCTTCGATGCGTTCAATGAACGCATCTGGTGGCGCCTCGTGGGCGGCCGCGCGCAGCAGCACGCCGGTGCGTTCGCGGCCGGGTTCATCGAGCGGTGTGTTGTTACTGAAAGGCACGCAGCTGGCAAACGGAAATTCCCCCATCAACGCAGACAGCGCCTCGCGCGTGTTCTGTGCCGTGTCTGCCGGTAACCAGGCCATGGCCAGTAGCGTCCAGGGCAGCTCGGCCTTGAGTACCTTGACCGCAGCGTGTTTCAGCTCGGGCTGTTTGGAGGTGGGGCAAAACGCCGAGGTGGTGAGCGCATTCACGCCCGCCAGTCGCTCGCCGGTGGCGGACATGCCGCTCAAAAACTCGCTGCCCCAGTGCATGGCCATGAAGGCCTGCGACAGGCCCAGCGTGGCATCGGCCTGCACCGGCACAACGATGGAGCCGCGCTTGCTGGTCACATGCACCAGGTCGCCGTTTTGGAGCTTGCGCCGCTCCATGTCCTGCGGGTGCAGCTGCACGCAGGGCTCGGCCACGTGGCCAAACAGTCGGCCCAGCGTGCCGGTGCGCGTCATGCCGTGCCACTGGTCGCGCAGGCGGCCGGTGGTCAGACTAAAGGGGTAGCGCGACTCGCGTTGTTCGGCCGTCGGTTGCCAGGCGTGCGCGGCAAAACGGGCGCGGCCATCGGCGGTAGGGTAGACGCCGTCTTCGTACAGACGGGCCTTGCCGTTGGTCGCAGCTGCAACGAAAGGCCACTGTTGCGGGCCTGCAGATTCGAGCATCTCCCACGACAGACCGGTGATGTCGAGGTCGCGCCCGCGTGTGCTTTCGCGGTGTTCGTTCCACACGGTTTCGGCGCCCTGTTCGGCAGGGTCGGTGGTGTAGGGGAACAGCGTGGGCGCGCCGGGGCGCAGGCGTGCCTCCAACTGGTGCGCAAACTGCACCGCAATGGCCCAGTCGTGCCGTGCCTGGCCTGGTGCGGGCACGGCAGTGCGCACGCGCGAGATGCGGCGCTCGCTGTTGGTCACCGTGCCGGTCTTTTCACCCCATGTGGTGGCGGGCAACAGCAGGTCGGCATAGGCGCAGGTCTCGGCCGTGGCAAACGCCTCCTGCACGATCACAAACTCGGCGCGCTGCAGCGCGCGGCGCACCGTAGCCTGGTCGGGCATGCTCTGCGCGGGGTTGGTGCAGGCAATCCACAGGGCCTTGATTTCGCCGTCGGCCGCTGCCTGGAACATCTCCACCGCTGTTTTGCCAGGCTGGCTGGGCACGTCGGCCACGCCCCACAGCGCTGCCACTTCGGCGCGGTGCTGGGGGTTGGCCAGGTCGCGGTGGGCGCTGAGCAAATTGGCCAGGCCGCCCACTTCGCGCCCGCCCATGGCGTTGGGCTGGCCGGTCAGGCTGAACGGACCCGCGCCGGGCTTGCCGATCTGGCCGGTGGCCAGGTGCAGGTTGATGAGCGTGGCGTTTTTGGCGGTGCCGCTGCTGCTCTGGTTCAGGCCCTGGCAGTACAGGCTGAGCGTGGCCTTCGACGTGGAAAACCACTTTGCTGCGGTGGTGAGGTCGGCCACGGAGATGCCGCACACCTGCGCCGCGCGTTCGGGCGTTGCTTCGCGCACCAGGGCTTTGAGTTCGTCAAAGCCCGTCGTGTGTGCGCCGATGTAGTGGGCGTCGATCCAGCCTTCCCACAACATTATGTGCAGCATGCCGTTGAAAAGCATCACGTCGCTGCCCGGCTGGATGGGCAAAAACAGGTCGGCCATACCGGCCGTGTCGGTGCGGCGCGGGTCGGCCACGATGACCTTCATGCCCGGGTTGGCGGCGCGTGCGTCTTCGATACGCCGGAACAGAATGGGGTGCGCCCAGGCCGCGTTGCTGCCCACGATGAACAGGCACTGCGCGTGGTTCACATCGTCGTAGCAGGCAGGTGGCGCATCGGCGCCCAGGGTCTGCTTGTAGCCCGCCACGGCGCTGCTCATGCACAGGCGCGAGTTGGTGTCGATGTTGTTGGTGCCGATAAGGCCCTTGGCCAGCTTGTTGAAGACGTAGTAGTCCTCGGTGAGCAGCTGGCCGCTGACGTAGAAGCCGACCGAGTCGGGACCGTGTTTTGCGATGGTGTCTGCAAATTTTTCGGTGGCCAGGCCGAGGGCAGCATCCCAGGACAGCGACTGGGGCGTGTCGCCCCGGCGCACGCGGCGCTGGGGCTGAAGCAAGCGGGTTTGCAGGGTGACGGGGCTGGTGGCGGTGAGGTGCAGGGTGGAGCCCTTGGTGCACAGGCGGCCGAAGTTGGCGGGGTGGGTGGGGTCGCCGCGCACGCCGGTGATTTGCGCGCCATCGCTTTCGATGATCACGCCGCAGCCTACGCCGCAGTAGGGGCAGGTGGATTTGGTTTCTTGCATGGCGTGGGTTTTTTGGTGTTTTTGGGCTGTAGCGCTTGTCTGGTAAGCGCTGGTAGCTATTATTTTGGTAGGTTATTTATTCGTGCTACCCGTTCGGGCTGAGCTTTTCGAAGCCAGGGCTCGCGGGCTGATTTCAGCGGCGTGCCTGTGCATAGGGCGGAGGCCGGGAGTCGCCCGGCGGCGAGTAACTTTCTTTTGCTTCGCCAAAAGAAAGTCACCAAAGAAAAGGCGCCCCCCAGTCTGCGACCCCAACGCCTTGCGGCGTTGGGGCAAACCTGCGTCGGGGCGGCTGCGGGGTGCGCCGTGGAACTCGCTTTGCGCTGCGCGCGCCGCTCGGCCATCCCCGGCGAGTCAGTTAACGAGGCATGGGCGCTCCGACGCCCATGCTCACCCCGCAACCGCCCCGCCGCAGGCGCAGCCAGCAGGGGTGGGACAGCCGAACAGCCACACGGGCCTTTGCTTCGCTCGGCCCATAACCCGCGTGCGCTTCGCGCCGCGACCGCGAGGCCGAGCGAAGCAAAGGCCCGTGTGGCTGTCCGCTGGGTTCCCTTCTGTGCGTGCCGAGAAGCGCAGGGCAGGGGGTGCGTGCGTGTGCCGAAGGACACACGCACTTCGTGCACTGACTTGCCGCAGCTGTTTGAACGGAGCGCGCAGCGCGCAGTGAGTTCTGCGGCGCACCCCCTGCCCGAGCATCGCAGGTTGCCCGTAGCGCAGCGAAGGGACACGCACAGTAGGGTCGCCCTTTCTTTGGTGACTTTCTTTCGGCGACGCGAAAGAAAGTTACTGCGCCGCCGGGCGCACACCCCGGCTCCCGCCCTTTGCACAGGCACACCGCCCAGAAAAAGCGAAAACCCAGACACCTCAAACCCCAGCAGTCCTGCGCGTAGGTCCCGCCACAGGCCGGGTCAGATCCGTAGCCACAGACCCCAACTCACGCGCATCCAGATACACAGCCCCATCCTCCACCTTCACCGCAAACTTCGGCGTACACCCCTCATCCGGCGCCGACGCCTGCCCGTCGCACAACCCAATCGTCCAGTTGTGCAGCGGACACGCCACATGCGTGCCAAAAACAATGCCCTGCGACAGCGGCCCGCCCTTGTGCGGGCAGCGGTCCAGCAGCGCAAACACAGCGCCAGCGTCATTGCGGAACACCGCTACGTCCAGCCCCTGCGGGCGTGTGACGCGGCGCGAGCCCAGCACGGGGATGTCGTCCACGCGGCAGATCAGCTTCCATTCAGCAGAGGCGGCGATGGTGGGGGTGACGGGGGTGGCGAGAGAAGGGCTTGTGGTCATGACAGCAATTCCTGTTGATTCTTGTTGGTGCGTTTGCGGCTGTTCGCTGCGGCGGCGCTGGGTCTGTATGCCTGTCTGTTCGGTCGATCAGGCGGCCGTCATGGCCGCATACAGGCCCGTCACGCGGTCCATGCTGGCCAGCAGGTTCTCGCTGCTCACAAACACTTCAGAGACGTGGCGGAAGGTGTTGGTGGTGGTGCCCAGGCGCTGCAGCGCGGCGTCAAAAAACACCCACTGGCCGTCGGCCAGCAGCAACTCCTGCTGGATGCGCTCTGTGGCCTCGGGTGCGTTGCGCAGCACGGTGTTGGCAGCGACGAACTCGGTGCGGGCCTTGGCGATTTCGGCAGTCGCGGTGGCGGCGTCTACCGACAGCATGGCCGACAGGCAGAACTTGGCCATGCGCTGGCTCAGCATGCGCTGGCGGCCAGCCACGTTCACCAGGTGGCCCACGGGCTTGCCCGATGCGGCCTCGTACTGCACCGTGCCCTGGTGCGCCAGGGCCAGCACCTTGGCGTCGGCTTGCAGCAGTGCGGCAGCGCCCTCACGCGACGGGGTGGTGCCCAGCAGCGTGGCCTTGTGGCCCGCCCAGGCGGCTTCCAGCTTGGTGTAGGTGTCGCGAATGGTGGCCGAGGGCGCATACGCCTTGAGCTCGGCCAGCTGGCGCTCGAACAGCGCCATCGACTGGTCCAGCACGGCCCGCGCAGCGGGCGTGTCGGCTTTGTGCGCCAGGGCCAGCCAGGCCTTGCCCATGCGCTGGCTCAGCATGCGCTGGCGGCCGGCCTTGTTGATGGCATCGTTCAGGTCGCGGACCCCGGCGTGGGCCGTGCCCAGCGACATCAGCCCCAAGGTGCTCCAGGCGGTGGTGTAACCGGCGGTGGTCAGCAGCAGGGTGCGGCGTTGCATGGTGGTGGCTCCCGGTGCGTCAGGCGGCGGTCAGCGGCGCAAACTGGCGCGTGTCCACCGCCGCCTTGTCAAACTCGAACCACGGGTCGGGCTCGCCATCGAGCGCGAACTGCAGCTGCTCCCACAGCGCCTTGCGGCCTTCGTGGTCTTCGAGGATGCGCTTTTTCACATAGTCCAGGCCCACGCGGCTCACGTAGTGCACCGTGCGCTCCAGGTACCAGCCTTCCTGGCGGTACAGCTCGCAGAATGCGCCGGTGTACTCCAGCACTTCCTCGGCAGTTTTGAGCTTGGTGAAGAAGTGCGCCACCTCGGTCTTGATGCCGCCGTTGCCCGCCACGTACATCTCCCAGCCGCTGTCCACACCGATGATGCCCACGTCCTTGATGCCCGCCTCGGCGCAGTTGCGCGGGCAGCCGCTGACCGCAAACTTCACCTTGTGCGGGGCGTACATGCGCCACATGGCGCGCTCCAGGTCCTTGCCCATCTGCGTGCTGTCCTGCGTGCCCATGCGGCACCACTCGCTGCCTACGCAGGTCTTCACGGTGCGCAGCGCCTTGGCGTAGGCGTGGCCGCTGGGCATGCCGATGTCCTTCCACACATTGACCAGGTCTTCCTTCTTCACACCCAGCAGGTCGATGCGCTGGCCGCCCGTGACCTTGATGGTGGGGATGTTGTACTTGTCGGCTGCGTCGGCAATGCGGCGCAGCTCGTCGGCCGTGGTCTCGCCGCCCCACATGCGCGGGATTACGCTGTAGGTGCCGTCTTTCTGGATGTTGGCGTGGCTGCGCTCGTTGATGGCGCGGCTTTGCGGGTCGTCCTTCGCCTCCTTGGGCCAGGTGCTGGTGACGTAGTAGTTGACGGCAGGCCGGCACGTGGCGCAGCCATTGGGCGTCTTCCACTCCAGCGCCTTGAACACGTCGCCAATTGTCAGCAGCTTCTGGCTTCGGATGGCCTCGCGCACCGCCTGGTGGCCGTGGTCGGTGCATCCGCACATGGCCTTGGTTTTCGGTGTGGCGCTGTAGTCGCCGCCTGCCGTGAACATCAGGATCTGTTCGACCAGACCGGTGCAGGAGCCACACGATGCGCTGGCCTTGGTGTGCTTCTTGACCTCTTCCAGCGTGAACAAGCCCTTGTCCTTGATGGCCTTGCAGATCGCGCCCTTGGTCACGCCGTTGCAGCCGCATACCTCGTCGGTGTCGGCCATGGCCGATGCCTTGCTCTGGCCCTGGTGGCCCACGTCGCCGATGTTGCTCTCGCCAAACATCAGCTTGTCGCGGATGTCGCTCACGCTGCGGCCGTCGCGCAGCAGCTTGAAGTACCAGCTTCCGTCCACCGTGTCGCCATACAGGCAGGCGCCAATCAGCTTGTCGTCCTTGATGACGAGCTTCTTGTACACGCCACCAAAAGGGTCGCTCATCACGATCTCTTCGGTGTTCTCACCGCCCTGAAAGTCGCCCGCACTGAACAGGTCAATGCCCGTGACCTTGAGCTTGGTGGACGTGAGCGAGCCCTGGTAGCGGCCAATGCCGAACTCGGCCAGGTGGTTGGCCAGCACCTTGCCCTGCTCGAACAGCGGCGCCACCAGGCCATAGGCAATGCCCCGGTGAGCGGCGCATTCGCCCACGGCGTAGATGCGGGCATCGGTGGTGGTCTGCAGCGTGTCGCTCACCACAATGCCGCGGTTCACGTGCAGGCGCATTTTTTCGGCAAGGATCGTGTTGGGGCGGATGCCCACCGCCATCACCACCAGGTCGGCGGGCACCTCGGTGCCATCCTTGAACCTGACGCTGGCCACGCGCCCGTCGGCGTTGCCCACCAGTTCCTGCGTCTGCGCGCCCATCAAGAACTGCATGCCACGGTCTTCCAGCGACTTTTGCAGCATCTTGCCCGCCACGTCGTCGAGCTGGCGTTCCATCAGCGAGGGCATCACATGCACCACGCTCACCGTCATGCCGCGCTTCATGAGGCCGTTGGCGGCCTCCAGGCCCAGCAGGCCGCCGCCAATCACCACGGCGTGTTTGTAGGTGGCGGCAGCGTCGATCATGGCCTGCGTGTCGGCGATGTCGCGGTAGGCCAGCACGCCCTTCAGGTCCTTGCCGGGGATGGGCAGGATGAACGGGTTGGAGCCCGTGGCCATGATGAGGCGGTCGTATTCGGCGGTGATCACATCGCCTGCGGCACCCGTGGCGCTGACCACGCGGCGCACGCGGTCCACATCAGTCACGGTAAAGCCGGTGTGCAGGGTGATGTGGTTGTCGGCGTACCAGGTCCAGTCATTCAGAATGATCTCGTCGATGGTCTGCTCGCCGGCCAGCACGGGCGAGAGCAGGATGCGGTTGTAGTTGGGGTGCGGCTCGGCCCCGAACACCGTGATGTCATACAGATCGGGGGCAATCTTGAGCAGCTCTTCCAGCGTGCGCACACCGGCCATGCCGTTCCCCACCATCACCAGTTTGAGCTTTTTCATCGTGACTTACTCCGTCGGTTCATCGCCTGGGCAATTCGAAAAACAAAAAAGGCGTCCACACGATGCTGCTTCGATGTCAACTCGAAACCGCATGTGGGGACGCCTTCGTCCTGGCAACCCGTCTGTGCGCCATTGCACGGGTGGGCTGCGAGACCCTCGCCGGGTCGTTGTGTTGTTCCAAGCAATGCCCGTGCCAGATGGTCTGCACTGATGTGGGGCGATATGGGCGCGGCGCGGGTCGCTGCGGCGCGCTTGTGGCGCTCCTGTGGTTTGGTGTGCCGCGCAGCCGATGCCGGTGCCCGGCGGCGGCGGCAATGCATGCACCACCTTGGGCACGAAACATGCATGGAGCTGGTGCATGAGCTTTGAACTGGACTTCGGTCAGGTCTCCCTGGCGGGCCGCAAAGACGTGAATGAAGACTTTGCGGCGCTGGTGGTGGGGCAGGGGCGCGACCGCGACCGGGGCGCCATCGCTGCCATTGCCGACGGCGTGAGCACCGGCGGTAACGGCCGCGAGGCCGCGCAGACCACGGTCAACGCGCTGGTGAGCGACTACTTCGCCACGCCCGACACCTGGGACACCACCGTCTCGCTGGACCGCATCCTCAGTGCCCACAACGGCTGGCTCGCGTCGATGAACCGGCGCCGCCAGCCTGCCGTAGGCCTCACCACCGTCACGGCGCTGGTGCTGCGCGGGCAGTCGTACACGTTGGCGCACGTGGGCGACACGCGCGCCTACCTGCTGCGCGGCGGGCGGCTGCAGCAGCTGACGGCCGACCACGTCATGCACCAACGCGACTTTGCGCACCAGCTCACCCGCGCCATGGGGCTCGATGACCACGTGGTGGTGGACTACAGCCAGGGCGAGCTGCACAGCGGCGACCTGCTGGTGCTGCTGTCTGACGGCGTACATGGCAGCCTGCCCGAGCGCGAGCTGCGGCAACTGTTGCGGCAAGACGCGGTGCCCGCCCAGGCCTTGAGCGAAGCGCTCACGCAAGCCGCCCTGCGCCGCGGCAGCAACGACAACATCACTGCCCTGGTGGTACGCGTGCAGGGCGCACTGGAGGCCACACTGCAGGACGAATCCCGCCGCGCGCACGACCTGCCGGTGCTGCCGCTGCTCAAGGTAGGCGACAAGGTGGACAGCCTGGTGGTGACTGCGCTCGTGGCCGACAGCGGCGTGCACCGCATCTACCAGGTGCGCCACCCGCCCACCCAGCGGCTGTACGCCCTCAAAACCCTGGTGCCCGCCCGCGCGCACGACCCCGAAGAGCGCGCCACGTTGGCGCACGAGGCCTGGGTGGCGCGGCGCATGCAGTCGGGCCACGCGGCCGTGCACCTGGCGCAGCTGAACACCTGGCCTGCCGAACAGGGCGGCGAGGCGCCACCGGCCAGCGCCTTTTACCTGCTGTACGACTGGCACGCGGGCGAAACCCTGGGCCAGCGCTTGCGCCGCCGCCAGCCCCTGGCCGTGGCGCAGACCGTGGCGGTAGTCATGCAGGCTGCGCAGGTGCTGGGCTGGCTGCACCGCCAGGGCGTGGTGCACCGCGACATCAAGCCCGACAACCTGCACCTTGGCGACGACGGCGTGCTGCGCGTGCTGGACCTGGGCGTGGCCCTCTCCGGGCGCGAGCCCGAGGCCACGCGCCGTCTGCACGCTGGCACCCCGAGCTACATGAACCCCGAGCAATGGCCCGGCTACGAACGCAGCGGTGACGCGGCAGGCCAGCTGCCCGACGCCGGCAGCGATTTGTTTGCGCTGGGCGTGACGCTGTACCAGCTGCTCAGCAACGGCCGCCTGCCGTATGGCGAGGTGGTGCAGTACCAGCTGGGCCGCTACCACCGCGACCCGGTGCCCCCCAGCCGCCACCAGCCGGGCGTGCCCATCTGGCTAGACCAGATCACCCTCAAGGCCGTGGCCCGCCACCGCGCGCAGCGTTTTGAAACCGCCGAAGAACTGCTGCTGGCCCTGGAGCGCGGCGCCTCCCGCCCCTTGTCGGCCCCCAGCCAGCAGCCGCTGATGCAGCGCGACGCCACAGCGGTGTGGAAGATTGCCCTGGCAGTCAGCGTGCTGGTGAATCTGCTGTTGGTGTATTGGCTGGTGTTTTTGCCGCGGTAGGGCGGGGCGATGCCAATGCTTGTAAAGTGATAGCAGCTAGCGCTTTATGGATAAGCGATAGAGCCGTATTTGACCAATATTTAATGGTGACCGGTTCGCGTGAAGTCCAGGACTAGCGCAGCGCCGGATTGGCTCCCTCCCCCCTCGCGGGGGAGGGCGGGGGGAGAGGGGGACTTTCGGGCGCAGCGCCAGATCGCCCCTCTCCCCAACTCACGAGGGGAGAGTTTTCAGCGTGCTATCGGATGCAGGTCGCGAACCCGGAGGCCGTGAACATCAGCTAAGTCCGCGCACGCCCCCCCTTCTCAGCCCAAGTTCGGGTCCACCGAATCTGCATCACCCGCAGCAGCACCAGCATGGCCGCAGCACACACCGCTATGGACACAAAGCCCCACAGGTAGGTGCCGCTGAACTGGCGCGAGGCGCCCATGGCGTTGGGGATGAGGCCGCCGCCCAGCGCACCGATCTCGCCAATCATCGAACCCGCCACTGCCGTGGACAGCGGCCAGCGCAGCGGCACCAGTTGAAACAGCGCACCGTTGCCTGCGCCTAAAGCCGCAAAACACACCAGAAACAGCAGCATGGTGACGGGCAAAGAGTTTTCTGCCAGCCCACACAGCACCAGGCTGACCGTGGTGATGGCCAGCACGCCGGTGAGTGTGTTCACGCCGCCCCAGTGGTCTGACAACCAGCCGCCAAAAACACGCAGCGCAGCGCCCAGAAAGGCGGCCAGCATGGTCAGTTGCCCCGCCTGCACCTTGCTCACGCCAAACTGGTCGTAGAAGTAACTGGGCATGAAGGTGGTCAGGCCGATAAAGCCGCCAAACGTCACTGCGTAGATCAGACTGAATGCCCAGCCGTCTTTTTCGAACAGGCAGGCAATGTGCTCGCGGAAAGTGGCGTGGGGCGCCAGGTCGGGCGGCTCCTTGGCATAGACCACCATCACCAGCGCCGGCACGGCCACGCTGATGGCGGCAAAGCCATACACGGCCTGCCAGCCAAACTTTTGCGCCAGCATGGGTGCCAGCAGCGCAGCCACCGCCGTTCCTACATTGCCCGCACCCACAATGCCCATCGCCAGCCCCTTGTAGCGCGGAGGGAAAGAGCCTGCACCCAGCGAAAGCGCCACACCAAAGCTCGCACCCGCCACCCCCAGCAGCACACCCAGCGCCAGCAGTTCGTTGTAGGTGTGCACAAACAGGTAGCCATAACCCATGGCCAGAAAGATGCCCGCCATCTCCACCAGCGTCGCGTTCTTGCGCCCGATGTACTGCGCCAGGATGCCCAGCGGAAACCGCATCAGCGCGCCCGCAAAAATCGGGATGGACAGCATCATCCCCATCTGTGTGGGCGTGAGCCGAAAGCTCTCCTGAATGAACGGCGCCATGGCGCCATTGATCACCCAGATCGCGCACGAAAAGCCGAAGTAGAGAAACGACGACCACAGCGTGGGCGCGTGGCCGGACTTGAGGAATTCGCGAAATTGAAGCATGGAGGTGTTGTGCAAGGGGCCGCAGGGAACGCGCCCCTCGGCTCGGCCAGAAAACAAAAAAGCGCCTGCACGGACCACGCAGGCTTTGCAGCCACCGCATTCCATGAAGACGCCAACGTCCTGTTCGCCCAATCCGCCATTGCACCGGGCTGACACACGGCCAGCGTTGACCGTGGTGCATATCAAGCAATGCCTGTGCCACGTTTGGGCGGGTCTTGATTTAAGTCAAAAGTACCGGTAGCGCTTATGCAGCAAGCGCTAATAGCTATCAAATTTGAATCTATGATCTCGCACTCATCCCAAAGCGGTGCGGCGTCTCGTGGGTTGATGCCCGCTTTTGGTGTTCTGCACCAAATTGGCGAATGCGCGCCCTCGTACCACTTTGTTGTTTCAAATCATAAAAATCCGACATAGGATGTACTTGGGTTTTCCACTGCCGTGTTACCCGGTTCTGGAGTAACGAGGCATCTACAAGGAGGGGTTTCCCATGCGCGTCAATCTCCCCGTCAGCACGCAAGAGTATGTGTTTCCCAAAGGCCAGACGTTGGTGTCCACCACCGACCTCAAAGGCCGCATCCTGTACTGCAACCCGATGTTCATCGAGGTCAGCGGGTACTCAAAAGACGAGCTTCTGGGCCAGCCCCACAACAT
Organism: uncultured Gammaproteobacteria bacterium; assembly: GCA_947085645.1. GTDB lineage: Bacteria > Pseudomonadota > Gammaproteobacteria > Burkholderiales > Burkholderiaceae_C > Acidovorax. The sequence goes on along the minus strand of CAMTXG010000016.1, from coordinate 15,070 downwards.
CGTGCGACACCCCGACATGCCTGAAGAGGCGTACCGTGACATGTGGCACACCATCTCCAATGGCATCCCCTGGTCGGCCCCGGTCAAAAACCGGCGCAAGGACGGCACGTTCTACTGGGTCATGGCCAACGTCACGCCGCTGATGCAGGGCGACCAGCCCGGCGGCTACATGTCGGTGCGTACCGAGGCCACGCGCGAGCAAATCCAGGCGGCTGACGCGCTCTACAAGCAGATGCAGGCCGAAAAACAGGCGGGCCAGCTGGTGCATACCTTGCGCGCCGGTGTGCTGGTTAAAAACAACCTGTGGGGCAAGCTGTCAGGCGCGCTGCGCCTGGGCCCCCTGGGCAAGATGATGGCGTGCACGCTGTTGCTGGTGGTGGCCGCGTTGTGCGCGGCGCTGGTGGGCGGCCACACATTGACGCTCGGGTCGGGCGCTGCATGGGTGGGCGTGGTGCTGCTGGCGCTGGGTATGGCGGTGTACCTGCACCAGGTCACGGTGGCCCCGCTTGCGCAGATGCTGCGCTGGGCCAACCGCATGGCGGCGGGCGACCTGACGCAAAAGATCGTCGCATCGCGCAGCGACACGGTGGGCCACCTGCAAAAGGCGCTGGCCCAGCTCAATGTGAACCTGCTGTCCATCGTGCGCGATGCGCGCCAGGAGAGCGAAAACATGCAGGTGTCCACCCGCGAGATCGCGCAGGGCAATCAGGACCTGTCGTCCCGCACCGAAGCGCAGGCCAGCAACCTGGAGCAAACGGCAGCGTCGATGGAAGAGATCACCGGCACCGTCAAGCAAACCGCCGATTCGGCCCGCCAGGCCACCGTGCTCGCCACCCAGGCCACCCAAGTGGCTGAGCGCAGCAGCGAAGCGGTAGACGGCGTGGCCGTCACCATGAAGCAGATCCAGACGGCCTCGGGCCGCATCAGCGAGATCACGCAGCTGATCGACTCCATCGCGTTCCAGACGAACATCCTCGCACTCAACGCTGCGGTAGAGGCGGCGCGGGCCGGTGAACAGGGCCGGGGTTTTGCCGTGGTGGCGTCTGAAGTGCGCAGCCTGTCGCACCGCACCCTGTCGGCCGCCAAAGAGATTCGCCAACTCATCGACGACTCGGCCAACAAGGTCAGCGAGGGCCACCAAAAGACTGATGCCGCCCAGAAAACCATGGCCGAATCGCTGGAACTGGTGCGCCGCGTGAACACGCTGATTGGCGAGATCCACAGCGCATCGAACGAGCAGCTCAGTGGCATCTCGCAGGTCAACTCTGCCGTGGCACAGCTGGACACCATCACCCAGCAGAACGCCGCGCTGGTAGAAGAAAACGCGGCCTCTGCGATGCAACTCAACGGACAGGCGCAGTCGATGACGGAGACGGTGCAGGTCTTTCGTGTCGACGCATCGGCGCCCAGCCAGGCGCGGGACGCGGTGCAGTTGCGCAAGGAGATGAAGGCGTCGTCGGAGCGGGCTCTGGCGCGCGCCTGAGGCTGCCGCATTTTTGGTTTTTTTGGCCGCTAGCGCTTATTTGATAAGCGCTGGTAGCTATGGTTTTGATAGTATTTGACGTGTTGTGGCAAGGTATTCCGTCGGTGCGACAGCGCACAGATGCTGTGCGTTCTCGCGGTCACGATGTGCACTGGTCCGTGTATTCGCATATGCCAGCGACAAAAGACTTGGAGAGCCCCCATGCCACGCGTCCAAGCGAACGTATTTCCCCTGAACCACCGGTTGCCCCGCGTTGATCCGCAAAGGCCCGCCAGCCGGGCTGTTTTCATTCCAGCGGACGAACTGCTCACGCCCGGTTTTGTTGCCAGGCACACCATGTTCCCGGATTTCGGTGCGCTGCTGCGTGCCAGCGCGTTTGTTCCTGAGCAGGTTGTGTTTCTGGAGAAAACACTGGACGACGACTGGGAGAAGTTCATTCGCCGCGTGTCCAGCTTTTCGACCTGGAACGCGATGCTGAAAGACGCGCGGGGCGAATGGATCATGCACCGACTGGGCGTGTGCACGGATGCGTACCCTGCTTGGGGTGACGCCTCTGCACTGCTTTGATGAGCCGGCATCGTTGAATGGAAAACAACTGTTCGGGCTGAGCCTGTCGAAGCCTTGCGCGGCGCTTCGACAGGCTCAGCGTGAGCGGCTTCAAAGGCTTTTTCACGCAGACTTTCGGCGCCACCGGGCGTGATGGCTCTGCGGGTTGCGGATCAGGTACTCCCCCGCACGGTCAGCTCAAACCCCAGGTTCACCGAATTCTTCTGCGGCACCTCGCCCCGCATCAGCGCCAGCAGCATCTGCGCACTGGCCTCGCCGATGGCTGAGCGCGGGGTGCGCACGGTGGTCAGCGGCGGCAGCATCTGGTCGCTGCCAGCCAGGTCATTGAAGCCCGCAATCGCCACCTGGCCCGGCACAGACAGGCCCAGCCGCTGCGAAGCCAGCAGGCCGCCCTGGGCCAGGTCGTCGTTGCAGAAGAACACGGCGTCGAGGCCGGGGCGGGTGCGCAGCAGTTCTTCCAGCAGCTCACCCCCCAACTTCATGGACGAGGGCTGTGGGCTCAGCAGCTCCAGCTTGGGGTCATACAGCCCTGCCTCGCGCAGGCAGCGGCGGTAGCCTTCGGCGCGCTGCATGGTGCGTGGGTCTAGCTGGGCGGCCACAAAGGCAATGCTTTTGTAGCCGCGCGACAGCAGGTGGGCCGTCATGGCGTGGCCCGCGTCCTGCTGCGAAAAGCCCACGCAATACACCCCGGGCGCAGGCGTCATCTCCATCAGATGCACGCAAGGCACGCCGCTGGTGGCGATCAGGTGACGCGATGCCTCCGTGCGGTCAAAGCCGGTCACCAGCAGGCCCGCCGGGCGGTGGGCCAGGTAGGTGCGCAGCAGCTGTTCTTCTTCCTGCGGGTCGTAATGCGTCACGCCAATCAGCGCCTGGTAGCCATGGGGGAGGAGGGTGCGGTGCACGGATTCGAGCACGTCCACAAACAGCGCGTTGGACAACAGAGGCACCAGCACGGGCACCTGCACGCTGCGCTGGGATGCCAGGGCGCGCGCAGCGGGGTCGGGCACATAGCCCAGTTGTGCGGCGGCGTCTTTCACGCGCTGCACCAGGTCTTGCGCCACACCGCGCTCGCCGCGCAGCGCGCGGGACGCGGTGATGGGACTGACCCCGGCGGCTTTGGCGACGTCGCTCAAGGTAATGCGGCCGCTGGAGCGGCGTTTGGACTCGGATTTGCCGGGACTGGAAGGGTTGGACAAGGGTTTTCCCTCGGTGTTGTGTGCGCGTAAATGACTAGGATAGCGCTGTCCTAAACGGTCGACAAGCTGCATCTGCCGGTGGTGATGCAGGTTCGATACGGTCTCGATTCTTTTTCTCAGACATCCAGCCTGGATGTTTTTTTGGATTTCATTGGATAGCGCTACCAACATGAGTTTTGTGCCCTCAACAGTGTTTTTGGTGGTCATGGGCGTGGCCGGCTGCGGCAAGTCCAGCCTGGGCCAGGTGTGCGCTGCGCACCTGGGGCTGCCGCTGCTGGAAGGCGATGACTTCCATTCCGTCAGCAATGTCAACAAGATGCGCAGCGGAGTGCCCTTGAGCGACGACGACCGCCAGACCTGGCTGGATACGCTGGCCGCCCAGTTGCAGGCGCTCCCCGGCGGTGTGGTGCTGACCTGCTCTGCGCTAAGACAGCGCTACCGTGACCGCCTGCGTGCCGCTGTACCGGGTTTGCGCTTTGTGTTCTTGAGCCTCACGCAAGACCAGGCGCGCGAGCGTGTGGCCGCGCGCCCCGGTCATCTGTTTCCGGTCAGTCTGGTGGCCAGCCAGTTTGAAACGCTGGAAGACCCCTGCGATGAAGCTGGCGTGCTGCGTGTGGATGCCACCCTTCCGCTGGCGGAGCTGGACGCGCAGGTGCAGCAGTGGCTGCAGGCCGGGTCTGCTTCGGCTTCGGTGTTGCCCGCCGCATCCGCATCCGCATCCAACCCCCGTCTGGAGGTGTAAGCCATGGCGATTCGCAAAATCCTCAAGCATCTGGTTGAAGCGCTGATGGCGCTGAGCCTGCTGGGCATGGTGATTGCCGTGTTTGGCAACGTGGTGCAGCGCTACCTGTGGGGCACGGGGTGGGTGGTGTCTGAAGAGCTGTCGCGCCTGCTGTTTGTGTGGCTGGTGTGCCTGGCGGCCACGCTGGCGTTTGGCGAAGGGCAGCACCTGGGGTTCGACCTGGTCACAGCCCGGCTCAAGGGCATGCCCGCTGTGGTGTTCCGTTGGCTGTCGCGTGGGTTGATGGCGCTGGCGCTGTACTTTTTGATCTCTGGCGCCTGGCAGCAGGTGGTGGTGGGCATGGACAGCCGCAGCCCCGTCATGAACTACCCGCTGGCGCTGGGCGCGGGCGGCATCTTGCTGATGGGCGTGTGCATGGCCGCCATCCTGCTGCTGCAGGCCTGGCACGACCTGCGGGGCACCACGCCGCCCGCCGTTCCTCACCCTGCCGACGCGGCAACCGAAAACTGATGCTGCCATGACGATTGCCCTGTTTCTTTTCGTTCTGTTTGCCACCATGACGCTGGGGGTGCCCATTGCGTTTGCGCTCATGCTCACCGCGCTGGCGCTGATGGTGCACCTCGACTTTTTTGATGCGCAGCTGCTTGCGCAGAACATGCAGGCCGGGTTTGACAGCTTTCCGCTGCTGGCCGTGCCGTTTTTCATTCTGGCGGGCGAGCTGATGAACGCCGGGGGCCTGAGCCGCCGCATCATCGACCTGGCCCGCACGTTTGTGGGTCACATCCCTGGCGGCCTGGGCTACGTGGCGATTGCTGCGTCGCTGATGCTGGCGTCGATGAGCGGCTCGGCCATTGCCGACACTGCCGCGCTGGCCACGTTGCTGCTGCCCATGATGCGGCGCCAGAACTACCCGGACGGATCCAGCGCGGGCCTGATTGCGGCGGGCGGCATCATCGCGCCCATCGTGCCGCCATCCATGCCCATGGTGATCTACGGCGTGACGACCAACACCTCCATCAGCAAGCTGTTTCTGGCGGGCATCGTGCCCGGCATCATGATGGCCATTGCGCTGGTGATGGTGTGGCGCTGGGTCGCCAAGGACAAGAACCTGTCGGTGGCCACCAAGACCACCTGGCCCGAACGCCGCCGCGCATTGGTGAGCAGTGCCTGGGCGTTGATGATGCCGGTCATCATCATCGGTGGCCTGCGCATGGGCGTGTTCACGCCCACCGAGGCGGCCGTGGTGGCTGCGGTGTATGCGCTGCTGGTGGCCACGCTGATCTACCGAGAGCTCAATCTGGCAGGCATCTACAAGGTGTTTGTGGCGGCCGCCAAGACAACCGGTGTGGTGATGTTCTTGTGCGGCGCGGCCACAGCTGCTTCGTACATGGTGACGCTGGCCGACCTGCCCAGCCAGCTGGCGCAAAGCATGGGCCCGCTGCTGCAAAGCCCGGTGCTGTTCATGGCCGTGGTCTGCACCTTCCTCTTGGCCGTGGGCATGGTGATGGACCTTACGCCCACCATCCTCATCCTGGCGCCGGTGCTGGCGCCCCTGGCCGCCAAAGCGGGCATTGACCCGGTGTACTTCGGCTTCGTGTTCATCTTTGTAGGCTGCCTGGGCTTGCTCACGCCGCCGGTAGGCACGGTGCTGAACGTGGTGGCCGGCATCGGGCGGCTGCGCATGGAGCCCGTCATCCGTGGGGTCATGCCGTTTTTGATGATCTACATGACCATGCTGGTCCTGCTCATCCTGTTCCCCGCCATCGTGCTGTGGCCACTCAAGCTGATGTTCTGAAGCGCGTTTTTCGTCCCTCGTTTTTTCACCCTGCCATTCCATCTAGGAGACAACCCATGAAAACTTTCCGTCGCACCCTGCTGGCCGCCTTGTCGGTGGCTGCCATCACCTGCTCGTTCCAGGCCGCCGCGCAAGACATCAAGCCGCGCATCATCCGATTTGGCTACGGCCTGAACGAGGTGTCCAACCAGGGCCGCGCCACAAAGGTGTTTGCCGAAGAGGTCGAAAAAGCCTCGGGCGGCAAGATGAAAATCCGCGCCATCGGCGCTGCCGCGCTGGGCTCGGACGTGCAAATGCAGCAAGCGCTGATCGGCGGCGCGCAGGAAATGATGGTGGGCTCCACCGCCACGCTGGTGGGTATCACCAAGGAAATGGCGATCTGGGACACGCCGTTCTTGTTCAACAACGCCAAGGAAGCCGACGCCGTGCTGGACGGCCCCGTGGGCCAGAAGGTGATGGACAAGTTGCAGGAAAAAGGCCTGGTGGGCCTGGTGTATTGGGAGAATGGGTTTCGCAACCTGACCAACAACAAGCGCGCCATCACCAAGCTCGAGGACATGGACGGCATCAAGCTGCGCGTGATGCAGAACACCGTGTTCCTTGACAGCTTCAAGACCCTGGGCGCCAACGCCGTGCCGCTGCCGTTTTCGGAGTTGTTCACCGCGCTCGAAACCAAGACGGTGGACGGCCAGGAGAATCCCTTCAACACCATCTTGTCGAGCAAGTTCTATGAGGTGCAGAAGTACCTCACCGTAACCAACCACGTCTACAGCCCCTGGATTGTTCTGGTGAGCAAAAAGTACTGGGATGGGTTGTCGAAAGACGAACAAAAGGTGCTGATGGATGCCGCCAAGAAGAGTCGCGACTTCGAACGCAAGGACACACGCGACGAGGCCGACAAGGCGCTGGCCGACCTGAAGGGCAAGGGCATGCAGATCAACGAGCTGTCTGCCACGGAAGCCAGCCGCATGCGCGAAAAGCTCGGCGCGGTCAACGCCAGCATTGCGGCCAACGTGGGCGAAGCGCTGTGGAAGGAGGTGCAGGGCGCTGTGGCGCAGGTGCGGGCTGGCAAGTAACCGAACGAGAGCACGCTGACTGAAGGCAGCGACTCCGCGATGCGCCGCAGCATCAGCGCGTCTGATGACGAATATTGTCAAAAGGGCTTCCGGTTGGAAGCCCTTTTTCGCTCCTGGTCAACCTGAATGCCAATCACGCTGCGTACAGCAAGTCACCCTGTGGCCTCGAGGTGACATCAAGGTGTTGCACGCCAAAAGGCGCCTTTCAAAAGCAGGTGTGGGTTGGGGTTGTGCAGCACCAGCCAGTGTCGGCCGTCACTTGAAATTCCCTGCAGGTGGAAATCACGCATGGGCAGCGTGAGTTGATCAATATTTTCAAACGCCAATGGCATCCAGCGGCCAGCGCGGCTTTACGTCAAACGCGTAGTCTGTTCTGGCTTCTTGCTGCCCCGCCTGCAGGCGCATGGCGGCGGCCATGGCGATCATGGCACCGTTGTCGGTGCACAGGTGCAACTCGGGGTAGTGCACCCGCACCTTGTTCTGCGCACAGGCCGCGTTGAGCTGCGCGCGCAGGTGCCGGTTGGCGCCCACGCCGCCAGCGACCACCACGCGTTTGAGTCCGGTCTGCTTTAACGCAGTGAGGGTCTTTTTCACCAGCACATCCACAATGGCTGCCTCGGTGCTGGCCGCCAGGTCGGCCTTGCGGGCTTCCAGTTCGTCACCCAGCTTTTTGGCCTGCGTCAGCACGGCGGTCTTGAGCCCGGCAAAGGAAAAATCGAGGTTGACGCTGTGCAGCAGGGGGCGTGGCAGTTTGAAGGCTGTGGCGTTGCCCTGCTCGGCCAGGCGCGACAGGGCAGGCCCGCCAGGGTAGCCCAGGCCCATGAGCTTGGCGGACTTGTCGAACGCCTCGCCCGCGGCGTCGTCAATGGTTTCACCCAGGATTTCGTAGCGGCCCACGCCGTCAACGCGCATCAGCTGTGTGTGACCGCCGGACACCAGCAAAGCTACAAAAGGGAATTCCGGCGGGTCGGCGCTGAGGAAGGGCGATAGCAGATGCCCCTCCAGGTGATGCACGCCCAGCACCGGCTTGCCCAGTGCAGCGCCCAGCGCGCAGGCCACACCTGCACCAACAAGCAGCGCACCGGCCAAGCCGGGCCCTCGGGTGTAGGCCACCACATCCACGTCCGCCAGCGACCGGCCCGACTCGGTGAGCACCTGCGTGGTCAGGGGCAGCACGCGGCGGATGTGGTCGCGGCTGGCCAGTTCGGGCACCACGCCGCCGTAGGCCTGGTGCATGTCGATCTGGCTGTGCAGCGCGTGCGACAGCAAGGTGGGCACGGCGTCCCCCGTGGAACGGACCAATGCCACGCCCGTTTCGTCGCACGAAGATTCAATACCGAGGATCAGCAAGCTCATGCCCCGAGTGTAAAACCCTGCCTCTTACCCGTTCCAAAGCAAAACCCCTGCGGGCGCTAACCGGCAGGGGTTGGGCAGAGGGGCGTGGCCAGATATGGTGCCAGGTGGCTCGGCGGTTTCCAGCCCAGTGACTTACCAGCGGTCCGACCGCATGCGCAGCTCCCACGCTCCGGCGCGCAGCTCGTACACGCCCACGGCGCCGTAGCGCTGCTCGCCCTTGTCGTCCCAGGTCATGGTGCCGATGACAGGCGCGTAGCCGTTGATGCTGTGCATGGCCTTCGTGATGTCCTTGGGGTTGGCAGACTTGGCCTTCTGGATGGCGGCAGACAGTACATACATGCTGTCGTAGCTGTAGTGACCGCCGTAGGCGGGCGGCTTTTTGTACGCCTCGATGTACTTTTCGAGGAAGGGTTTTCCGGTGGTGAACTCTTTGGCCTCCAGCACGGGTGACGTGGCGTAGATACCTTCAACCATGCCCATGGCCTTGGTCATGTCGGTGGTTTTGATGGTGTCGCCGCCCAGCAGGCTGACCTTGGTGTGGTCGACCTTGCGCAGGGCTTCGAGCAGCGCCAGCGCCTGGAAATCGTTGAGGGTGGAGACGATCACCTCGACCTTGGCGGCCTTCAGCTCGCCCGCCAGTTCATCAAACGCCACGGTCTTGTCGTCAAACGACTTGCGCACCAGCACTTCTTTCTTCTCGGCCTTCAGCTGCTCTGCCGCACCGTCGGCCAGGCCCTTGCCGTAGGGTGTGCCGTCGTCCAGCGCGGCATAGCGGGTGGCGCCGAGTTGCGTGGCGGCGAACGAGCCGATGGCGCGCGCCTGCAGCGTGTCATTGGCCACCATGCGGAACGTGGTCGAAAAGCCCAGTTGCGTGAATTTTGGGTTGGTGGAAATGGCGATTTGCGAGATGTCCTTGGCGGCGTAAATCGGCGCGGTCTCAATGCTCACGCCCGAGTTAAGGTGGCCGATGACCGCCACTACGCCCGCATCCACCAACTGCTGGGCCACCGTTTTGCCGGTGGCGGCGTCGGCCTTGTCGTCCACCGACACCACTTCCAGCGTCACACGCTTGCCGTCCACCGTGTAGCCGCCCTTGTTCAGCTCGGCCACGGCCAGGGTCACGCCGTTGAGCAGATCCTGCCCCAGCGCGCCCAATGGACCGGACAGGGGTTGCGCTACACCGATCTTGATGGTGTCGGGCACCTTGCTACAACCCGCCAGGAGAATGGCCGTGGCGATGGCCGTGAGAGCCAGACTGGCCGAGAAGCGGCGCCGGTCGAGGTGTTGGTTCATGCAGAAAGCTCCATATCAATATATCAATGTGACCGGATGTATATGCGACGCTGTTCCTTGAGGCTATCGGGTATGCCCTGCCGCGCGTATCACTATTAGCAAGTTTCAGGCCCTGCAAGCCCTCGGGCTGCTTGCGAGCCCGGCTCTCAAGGGTATGCACCGCATTGATGCACCAATTTGTGGCGTGAAAATTGCTTATGCTCGGGGCATGAATGAGGCTTTGCGCATCGTGGTGGTGGCCCCGGATCTGGCCGTGACCGACCCTGACGACGAACACGCCCTGCTGCAGGCAGAGCGGTCGCGGGCGCTGCGCATTGGCCTGCTGGAGAACAACTTCAACCTGGTCGCCACGCTGCCCGCCGACGTGTTCTTGAGCGACCGGCTGGCCCAGCTGCAGCCTGATCTGATCATTGTGGACGCCGAGAGCGAAGCCCGCGACGCGCTCGAACACGTGGTGATGGCCACGCGCAATGAGCGCCGCCCCATCGTGATGTTTACCAACGATGAAGACACCTCGCATGTAAAGGAAGCGGTGGCGGCTGGAGTGTCTGCTTACATCGTGGCGGGCCTGGCGCCGCAGCGCATTCGCCCGATTCTGGACGTGGCCATGGCGCGCTTTCAGCACGAGCAGGCCCTGCGCGCCGAGCTGGCCGACGCCAAGACCGAGCTGAAGGATCGCAAGACCATCGACCGCGCCAAGGGCCTGCTGATGCAGCGTCAGGGTCTGACCGAACAGGCCGCGTATGAAAAACTGCGCAAGACGGCCATGGATAAGGGCCTGAAGCTGGTGGACGTGGCGCAGCGCATGCTGGATGTCATGGACTTGCTGGGTTGACCTAGAAAACATCCCCCTGAGCGGCTGTGCCGCTTCCCCCTTCTCTCGAATCGCTACGCAATTCGGGAAGGGGGACGATGCCCTCGCTGCGGGGCGGCCCTTGCTTGGCATCCCGCGCTTGGGCCGCGCTCGATTCCAACAGCTCCTCCCAAATGGTGCGCCGCACAAAGGCAGTGCGGTCTTCTCATCTCCTGTGATGACAACCCTGTGTCGAACCAGATAGCCATCCAGCGCTTGTTCATCAAGCGCTGACAGCTATTTATTCCATAGCATCTCGCGCTCCAAACTGGCGCAATACACGCTGGCACGCTGCTTGCGTAGTCATTGGCGAGACCAACGAAGGTCCCACCACTGACAGCACTGACCCAATGGCGGGCTGGTGCTGACTCAAAGCCCCCCAATGGGCTTTGCCATGGACAAAGGCGTCCCTCTCCGCGGCCGGTATGCAAATGCAGCCAGCCCAGGAGAGGACGCCTTTTTTGCTTTGTAACGATGCGAGGAAATGCCCCATGACCGATCTGTTGAAAACCAGCCTCAACCGCCGCACCGTGCTGCAGGCCGCCACTGTGGGCGCTGTGGGCGTCAGCCCCGCGCTGCGCGCCCTTGTCCACGCCCAGGGCTCGGACGCGCCCGAGAAAAAGGAAGTCAAGATCGGCTTCATCCCGCTGACCGACTGCGCCAGCGTGGTGATGGCTTCGGTGCTGGGCTTTGACAAGAAGTACGGCGTCACCATCATCCCCACCAAAGAGGCCAGCTGGGCCGGTGTGCGCGACAAGCTGGTAAACGGCGAATTGGACTTTGCCCACGTGCTGTACGGCCTGATCTACGGTGTGCACCTGGGCACTGCGGGCCCCAAGAAGGACATGGCCGTACTGATGAGTCTGAATCACAACGGCCAGGCCATCACGCTGTCGAAGGCGCTGGCTGACAAGGGCGCAGTGGACGGCCCCTCGCTGGCCGCACTGATGGCCAAGGAAAAGCGCGAATACACGTTTGCAGGCACCTTCCCCACCGGCACCCACGCGATGTGGATGCACTACTGGCTGGCCGCCGCCGGCATCAACCCGCTGTCGGGCGCCAAGCTCATCACCGTGCCGCCGCCGCAGATGGTGGCCAACATGCGCGTGGGCAACATGGACGGCTTTTGCGTGGGCGAACCCTGGAACCACCGCGCCATCATGGACGGCATCGGCATCACCGCCAACACCACCCAGGACATCTGGAAAGACCACCCCGAGAAGGTGCTGGGCACATCAGCCGAGTTCGTCAAGAAGAACCCCAACACCACCCGCGCCGTGATGATGGCCGTGCTGGAGGCCAGCCAGTGGATTGATGCCAGCCTGTCGAACAAGATGAAAATGGCCGAAACCGTGGCCCAGAAGTCCTACATCAACACCAGCGTGGACGCCATCAATCAGCGCATTTTGGGCCGCTACCAGAACGGCATGGGCAAGACCTGGGACGACCCCAACCACATGAAGTTCTTCAACGATGGCGCGGTGAACTTCCCGTACCTGAGCGACGGCATGTGGTTCCTGACCCAGCACAAGCGCTGGGGCCTGCTCAAGGACCACCCCGACTACCTGGGCGTGGCCAAGCAGATCAACCAGATCGACCTCTACAAATCCGTCGCGAGCGCCATGAAGATCAATGTGCCCAAGGATGTGATGCGCACCAGCAAATTCATCGACGGCGTGGTGTGGGACGGCAAGGACCCCGCCAAGTACGCGGACGGCTTCAAGATCAAGGCCTGAGCGCAACGCGCTCCATTCGCATCGCCGCACCGCCCGCCAGCCCCACTCCCGCAAGCCCTGCACACAGGAGAAAACCATGGTCAGTGCCGTTTTTCACTCCCCGTTGGATGCAGCCCCCGTGGCTGCACAGAATGCTATGAATAATGTAGCTATTAGCGCAATACCCGCAAGCGATAGAGGCCAAAAACACTCAAAATCTGTAGCCGCAGGGGTTGTGGCCGCCAGCCCGGCAGCCCCCGCCCGCGACTGGAACGCGTTGTCGCGCAGCTTCTGGATGGCGGTGTTGCCGCCGCTGTGTGGTCTGGGCTTGCTGGTGGGCCTGTGGGCGGTGGTCTCCACCACCACGGGTGGCAGCATTCCCACTCCCCTGGAGACGTGGAAACAGGCGCTGGAGGTGTTCGCCAACCCGTTCTACAGCAATGGCCCCAACGACCAGGGCGTGGGCTGGAACGTGCTGATGTCGCTCGAACGCGTGGCCATCGGCTTTGGCATGGCGGCGCTGGTGGGGATACCAGCGGGTTTTGTCATCGGGCGCTTCAACTTTTTGTCGCGCATGTTCAACCCGCTCATCAGCCTGCTGCGTCCGGTGTCGCCCCTGGCCTGGCTGCCCATTGGTTTGCTGGTGTTCAAGGGCGCCAACCCGGCCGCCATATGGACCATCTTCATCTGCTCCATCTGGCCCATGATCATCAACACCGCCGTGGGCGTGCAACGCGTGCCGCAGGACTACATGAACGTAGCCCGCGTGCTCAACCTGTCCGAATGGAAGATCGCCACCAAGATCCTCTTCCCCGCCGTGCTGCCCTACATGCTGACCGGCGTGCGCCTGGCCGTGGGCACCGCCTGGCTGGTGATCGTGGCGGCCGAAATGCTGACCGGCGGCGTGGGCATCGGCTTTTGGGTGTGGGACGAGTGGAACAACCTCAACGTCAAGAACATCATCATCGCGATCTTCGTGATCGGCATCGTGGGGCTGGTGCTGGAGTTTGCGCTCATCAAGCTGGCCACCGCATTTACATTTGAAGAGGTGAAAGCATGAACACGACCACGACCCCCTCGATCCATCCATCGCTGTCCACCAAGTTCATCGAGGTGCACGGCGTCGAGCAGACCTTCAAGACCGCCAAGGGTCTGTTCCCGGCGCTGCGCGATATCAACCTGACCATCGCCAAAGGCGAGTTCGTGGCGCTGATCGGCCACTCGGGCTGCGGCAAGTCCACGCTGCTCAACCTGATCGCCGGGCTGACCACGCCCACCAACGGCGCGCTGCTGTGCGCCAACAAGGAGATCAAGGGCCCGGGCCCCGAACGCGCCGTGGTGTTCCAGAACCATTCCCTGCTGCCCTGGCTGACCTGCTTTGACAACATCTACCTGGCGGTGGAGCGCGTATTTGGTGGCAAGGAAAACAAGGCCCAGCTCAAGGCACGCACCGACGCCGCGCTGGCACTGGTGGGCCTCACGCCTGCAGGGCAAAAACGCCCCGGCGAAATCTCGGGCGGCATGAAGCAGCGCGTGGGCATTGCCCGAGCGCTCTCCATGGAGCCCCAGGTGCTGCTGATGGACGAGCCCTTTGGCGCACTCGATGCCCTGACCCGCGCCAAGCTGCAAGATGAACTGCTGGAGATCGTCGCGCGCACCCAAAGCACCGTGGTGATGGTGACGCACGACGTGGACGAGGCCGTGCTGCTATCCGACAAAATCGTGATGATGACCAACGGCCCTGCTGCGACGATTGGCGAGGTGCTGGCGGTGGACCTGCCCCGCCCCCGCAAGCGCGTGGAACTGGCCGAAGACCCGCGGTACGTGCACTACCGCAAGGCCGTGATCGACTTCCTCTACACGCGTCAAGGGCACGTAGAAAAAGCCGCTTGAGCCGCCGGGTCGGCAGCAGCCCAGGCACTCCAAAAAAAGGGCTCTAACCGGATCGGTCAGAGCCCTTTTTATCTTCAATGGCTTCCGGTGATGTATTGCTCCAGCTGCTCAATGATGAATTTCTGCTCGGAGATGATGTCCTTGACCAAATCGCCGATGGAGATCATGCCCACCAGCTTGCCATTGCCGTCCACCACGGGCAGGTGGCGCAGGCGGCCGGTGCTCATGATCTGCATGCACTGCTCGCTGGTCTGTTCAGGCCGCACAAAGCGCACCGCAGTGGTCATCACATCGCGCGCCAGCGTGGCGGCTGAGGTGCGGCCCAACAGGGCGATTTTTCGCGCGTAGTCGCGCTCGGTGAAGATACCCACGATGGCATCCCCCTCGGTCACCACCAGGGCGCCGATGTGCTTGTCGGCCATGAGTTGAAGGGCATCGAACACCGACGCCGTTGGTGCAATGGTGTGCACGGTGGTATCTGGCTTGGACTGAAGAATCTTGGCGACTACGGTCATGGAAATCTCCCTCGTTAGACCTGAAACATGCTCAAGGGGATTTCAGCCCATAAGCCCTGTCAGCGCAACCCTTGCAAGCCGAATTTGTCGGGCTTTGGCGCTTCACGCGGGCAATGCGCTGCATTTGTGTCGTGCTTTTTGCATTTGGCGGGGGGTGAAGCAAGCCGAGAAGAACCGAAACCGCGTTGAGACGACGGCGCGCGCCACCCTTCGGAGGCGCGTTGAAACAAACCCTACATCTAATGTGGTGTCTTAAAAGTAAAACGAGTTATTTTGGTGCGTATTGATCCAGGGAGTTTCCCGGCAGGAGACTACGCCGATCGCCCACCCTGGACGCCCCGCCACGTAGCTGCAAACCGTCTCCAAGTGGCGGTGTCATGGCCCAATGATTAGGACACCGAAATAAGGCGACAACAGTGATGTGTTGGGGCTCTATATGGCATCTCCCGATCGCGCCTTGGTGCTGTGCGTGGATGAGAAGAGCCAGATCCAGGCCCTTGATCGCACCCAGCCAGGGTTGCCACTGACGTTTGGCAAACCCGGCACGCGCACGCACGATTACAAGCGCCACGGCACAACGTCGCTG
>CAMTXG010000015.1:0-114712 GCA_947085645.1 uncultured Gammaproteobacteria bacterium | reverse complement strand
GGCTCCTTGCGATGCGCCCGGATCGGACAGACTCTTGACTGCGTGCATAGGGACCTTGGGTTGCTGGCTGTTCGTCATACCTACCTCGTTACTCACTGAATTCTCAGAAGGAGGTGCAGCAGGTCATATTGGCACGGGGGGTGCAGCCATCGCTCGTCTGCAGGGCGGGTTTGGTCCCTGCTTCTTTCGCAGCCCTCGCGTCGATAAAACGTATCTGCGGCCAGCGCTCACCGGCCGTTGTGAGCTTCAGATACGTCTGCGGGTCACCAGACGTGCAGAGCATCCCCTAAAGTCTCAGGAAGTCGCGCAACGCGAACAGCGTTTCCTCCGGCGCTTCCGTCATTTGGTTGTGTCCCGCGGGAAGTTGAATCTCCTGCACTGTTTTGCCCGCAGCACGTGCCGCGTTGATCAGGCCTTGGGCTGCTTTGGGCGCTGTCATCTGATCTTGTGTGCCCAGCGCAAACAGGATGGGGCAGGTGAGCAGTGCCATGGAAGCTTCGCCGCCCGCATAGCTGTCGCAGGCCACAAACCCCCGGTGGAATACGTTGACGTTCGGGTTGCTTCGCAATACCTTGCGCCCCAACGCCATGCCCGCGCCAAACACCCAGGTGCCTGGTCCTAGCGCCGATGGGGGCGCTGCCAGTGTGCTGCGCGAGAACACATTCACCATGCGCATGGCTTTCTCGGGGTCATTGATCGATGCGTCGATGAGCGCCGGAGAGACCCTCATCGGGAACGCAGTGCCTACCAGCACCAAGTGGCTGATGCGGTCCTTGAGCCGCGCAGCAGTTTCCATGGCGATGAGCGACCCCCAGCTGTGCCCCACCAGCGCCGCACGTTGGACACCGGCGGCATCCAGCAGCGCGCCGATGAAGTGGGCAGCCTCTTCGACGGTGGCAGGCGCATCGCCGCCGCTGCGGCAGTGGCCGGGCAGGTCGATGGCCAGCACGTTCCAGCCGTGATTCGCCATGTAGCGGGTTTGCAGGGCCCATACGCTGTGGTCGTTGAGCACGCCGTGGATGAACACCACCGTGGGCTTGGCGGCATCGAAGGATTTGCCACCCGTGTAGCAATAGATGGGAGCGCCGTTGACTTGGATGTGCATCGTCAGGCCCCTGCTTTCTCGGCGGCTTTCAGCGCGCGCTTGAGGTCGTCAATCAGATCGTCGGCATCTTCAAGGCCAATGGACAGCCGGATCGTGCCCTGGCTGATGCCCGCGCCTGCCAGCGATTCGTCGCTCATGCGGAAGTGCGTGGTGCTGGCCGGGTGGATCACCAGGCTGCGGCAGTCGCCCACGTTGGCCAGGTGGCTGAAAACCTTGAGGGTTTCAATGAACTTCTTGCCCTGTTCGCGGTTGCCTTTGAGGTCAAAGCTGAATACTGAACCCGCGCCGCGTGGCAGCAGCTTCTGTGCCAGCGCATGGCTGGGGTGTGATGCCAGCATGGGGTGGCCCACGCGGGATACGAAGGGCTGCGCGGCCAGAAATTCGACCACCTTCTCGGTGTTGCGCATGTGCTGCGCCATGCGCAGCGGCAGGGTTTCGACGCCCTGCAGAATGAGCCAGGCCGTGTGCGGGCTCATGCAGGCGCCAAAGTCGCGCAGGCCCTCGCGGCGCGCGCGCAGAAGAAATGCGCCCACGGTGCTTTCTTCGGTGAACACCATGTTGTGAAAGCCGTCGTAGGGCTGCGTCAGTTCGGCAAACTTGCCAGCGGATTTGGGGCCATCCCAGTCAAAACTGCCACCATCCACCACGATGCCGCCTACCACGGTGCCGTGGCCCGACAGGAATTTGGTGGCCGAGTGGTAGACCAGATCTGCGCCATGCTCGAATGGCTTGATGAGCCAGGGCGAGGTGAGGGTGGAGTCCACCAGCAGCGGCACGCCCGCTTCATGCGCGATTGAAGACACGGTAGGGATGTCCAGCACATCCAGGCCCGGGTTGCCGACCGTCTCGCCAAAGAACAGCTTGGTGTTGGGGCGCACAGCGGCGCGCCAGGCGTCGATGTCGCCGGGCTTGACGAAGGTGGTCTCGATGCCAAAACGCGAGAGCGTGTAGTGCAGCAGATTCTGCGATCCGCCGTATAGCGCCGTGCTTGCCACGATGTGGCTGCCCGCGCTCATGATCGTGGCGATAGCCAGGTGCAGCGCGGCCTGGCCGCTGGCGGTGGCGATGGCGCCCACACCGCCTTCCAGCGCCGCCACGCGTTGCTCCAGCACCGCGTTGGTGGGGTTGCTGATGCGGCTGTATACATGCCCGCCGCGCTCCAGGTTGAACAGCGATGCAGCGTGGTCGCTCGACTCAAAGACGAACGAGGTGGTGAGGTGAATGGGGGTGGCGCGTGCGCCGGTGGCAGGGTCGGGGCTGGCGCCTGCGTGCAATGCCAGCGTGTCAAAGCCAGGGTCAGAATAACCGGGCATCAGTGTGTCTCCCAAGTTGTCGGTTCAGCCGGGCATTGTGGGCTATATTTCACGGAATTACGCCTGTTGCGCCTGCCGCACTCTTCTCGCCCTCCCGGAGACTCCACACCATGAAAGTCAGCGACATCCTTCGTGTCAAAGGCAATACGCTCTACACCGTCACGCCGGACGAGCCCCTGGCGAACGCCGTGGACGCGATGGCCGAAAGGGATATTGGGTCATTGGTGGTGATGGAGCTGGGCGACCTGGTTGGCATGCTGACCTTCCGGGAGGTGATCCAGGCCGTGGTGAAGAACGGCGGCGGCGTGGGGACGATGCTGGTGCGATCCGCAATGGACGATGCCCCGCTGACCTGCACCCTGGAAACAGAGATGGATGAAGTGCGCCGGATGATGCTGGACCGCCACGCCCGCTACATGCCCGTGATGGACCGCAAGATGCTCATGGGTGTGATCAGTTTCTACGATGTCGCCAAGGCGGTGGTGGACAGCCAGAACTTTGAGAACAAGATGCTCAAGGCCTACATCCGCGACTGGCCGGAAGACGAATCGCGCCCCTGACTGGGGTTGCACAACACTGGACATCGAGCGCGGCGGGGCACGGGTCAGCAGGTCTTATGCGGGTGCTGCTGAGGTGGTGTGTCTTTATGGTCTGCTGGTGCGCATTGGCCAGCGGTGCCCAGCCGTCGTCCGTTCATCTGAGCACGTTGCCCGATGCGGCGGGGCTGGGTACACGCGCTCAAGTGCTCGAAGACGCTCAGCGCCAGCTCAATCTGGAGCAGGTGGTTGCCGCGGGGGATGAACTGCCCTGGACGACCAGCGCATCCGAAGCGCTCAACTTCAGCTTTTCCTCGTCGGTGTACTGGGTGCGGCTGCGGCTGGTGAACGATACCGGCACACCCCAGACCCGGGTGCTGGAAGCGGGCTCAGCCCTCCAGGATTTCGTAGACATTCATCTGGTGCGTGGCGAAACGGTGACTCAGACTTTCGAGACGGGAGACCGAAGGGCCTTTGCAACCCGCCCCTTGCCCTACCGATACCCTGTGATCCCGGTCGTGATGGCACCCGGCGAGACGCTGGACGTGGTGCTGCGGCTTGACACGCACGATGGACTTTTTGAAGCCCTTCCCATCACCTTGCGCACGCCTGCCAGTTTTTCGCTGCACGGGCAGCTTGAAAGCATTGCATTTGGCGCTTACTACGGAGCCATCATTGCACTGCTGCTCTACAACTTGCTGCTTTTTGCGCTCACGCGCGACACCCTCTTTCTGCAGTACGTTCTTTATCTGGGGGCATACACCGCCTGGAACCTCTGTTTTACTGGGTATGGGTTTCAGTATCTTTGGCCCACGTTGCCTGATCTGAACAACCAGATGCTCGCAGTGATGGTGCCGCTCATTTTTGTGACGCTGTCAGTGTTTTCGATGAGCTACCTGCGCACGCGCTTGTATTCCCCGCGCTTGCACTGGGTGTTGTGGGGGCTGGCGGCGCTGTGCGGTTTGCTGACGTTGACGGGTCTTCTTGACTGGTATGCCTGGACTTTCATCACCATCTTGCCGATAGGTGGGGCGCTGCTGATAGTGCAACTGGTGGCCGCAGCGCGCATTGCGTTGCTGGGCTACCGGCCCGCACGGTTTTATCTCTTGGCGTGGACCGCGCTGGCCATCGGTGCCATCGTCACGTTTCTCAAGGTGTTTGATGTCATCCCATCGAGCCCGCTGGTGGAATACAGTCTGAACATTGGTTCGGCGCTGGAGTTCGTGTTGCTCGCACTGGCTCTGGCGGACCAGATGAACCGGCTCAAAGCCGAAAAGCTGGCGGCCGAACAGCGTGCTCTTGCCGTGCAGACGGCCTTGGCCGGGGAGCTTGAGCAAAAGGTGCAAGAGCGTACCCAGGCGCTGCAGCTGGCCAACGCACAGCTGCACACCGTGGCGATCACCGATGCGCTCACGGGTGTCTACAACAGACGCTACTTCGACACCATCCTGAAGCGTGAATTCAACCGCTGCATGCGTCAGAAGCTGCCCATGGCGTTGTGCATGCTCGACATCGACAGTTTCAAGCGCTTCAACGACCGGTATGGTCACCAAAGGGGTGATGTGGCATTGATTGCGGTGGCACAGACACTGTCCGGGCGGGTGCAGCGCTCTACCGATTACCTTTTCAGGCTGGGCGGCGAGGAGTTTGCCGTGCTCATGGTGGACGAGCCGCGTGAAAAGGCCTGGAGCCACCTGGAGGCATTGCGCCTGGCGGTGGAGCACGTCGGGCTGTTGCACGCAGACAGCCCTGCGGGCGTGGTCACCGTGTCGTGCGGAATGGCCTGGATGAAAGAGCCCGCAGGAAGCACTGATACGCTTTATGCGCTTGCGGACCAAGCGCTCTACCGCGCCAAACAGGCGGGGCGTAACCGATCATCTGAGTAATGTCCCATGACAGTGGGCATGCGACGACGGGCGGCGGGCACCGTTGACACCTGGCATTTCTAAAGGAAGTCAGCCGCTCAGTGGCTGCGGTGGCTGGCTCTGGCTCTGCAGCCACGCCTCCAGCTCCTTGGCGGGCATAGGCTTGCCAAACAGGTAGCCCTGCATCACCGGGCACCCGTGTGCCTGTAGTCATTCCTGCTGGCCGCTGGTCTCCACGCCTTCGGCCACTACCACCATGCCCAGGCTTTGGGCAATGCTGAGCACCGATACCGTGAGCGCGCGCGCTGTCGGGCTGGTGGTCAGGTCCTGTACAAAGGCCATGTCCAGCTTCAGTTCAGCAATAGGCAGGCGGTGCAGATAGCTCAGACTGGAATAGCCCGTGCCAAAGTCATCCAGCGACAACTTGAAACCCTTGTGGTGCAGGGCGTCGATGTTGGCCAACGTGACGGGTCGCGCATCCATCATCACGCTCTCGGTAATCTCCAGCAGCAAATCGTCGGTGCGCAAGCTGTGGCGTTCCAGTGCATCACCGATCTGCTGGGCAAACTCTGGCTGGTGAAAGCTTCGGCCAGACAGGTTCACTGCGATGCATGGCACATTGCAGCCCGATGCGCGCCAGGACGCCAGTTGTCCGCAGGCCTCGTCCAGCAGCCACAGTGTCAGGTCGTGGATGAGCCCGGCTTCCTCCGCCACCGGAATGAACTGGTTCGGCGGCACAGCACCCCATTCGGGGTGGCTCCACCGTGCCAGGGCTTCTACGCCATGCAGTGTGCCGGGGGCGCTGCTCAGTACCTGGGGTTGGTAGTGCAGGGTCAGACTGCGCTCTTCCAGGGCTTGGCGCAAGGCTCGTTCCAGTCCTGCTCGTTCCTGCGCACGCCGGTTCATCTCGGCACTGAAAAGCTGCAGGCTGTGCCGATGGTCGCTCTTGGCCTGGTACATGGCCTGGTCCGCGTGGCGCAGCAGGGTGTCGATGGACTCGCCATCGTCCGGGAACATCGCAATGCCGATACTGGCATGCGGCACATTGATCTGGCCCTGGATGTCCATGGGTCGCGCAATGGCTGCCAGCATACGGTGCGCAGTTTGCACAGCCTGCTCGGTGGGGCATTCGGACAGCAACAGCACAAACTCGTCGCCAGACAGGCGACCAATCAGGTCGCGCGCGTGCAGGCACTGCGTGAGCCGCCCTGCCACTTCGCACAGCAACGCATCGCCAGCCGCATGTCCCTGCGTGTCGTTGACTTGTTTGAACCGGTCCAGGTCTATAAACAGCAGCGCGCCTGGCTGGTCGTTGCGCTTCAGACTGGCCAGCGTGCGCTCGGCGCTGCTGCAGAACATCGACCGATTGGGCAGCCCTGTAAGCACGTCAAAAAAAGCCAGCCGATGGATACGTTGCCGCGCGGTGTCGCGTTCGATGGCCAGCGCGCACAAGTGCAGGCATGCGTCCACCAACCGACGGTGCAGCGCATCAGGGCCGCGCTGCTCGCGAAAGTAGAAGGCGAAGGTCCCAATAACTTTCCCCCGGTGGTCGAAGATGGGACTGGACCAGCAGGCCTGCACGCCGCTGGACGCAAAAATATCTTTGTAGTCTGCCCAGCGTGGGTCGGTAAAGATGTCTGTGACCACCACCGCCTCGCCCGTGAAAGCAGCCGTGCCACATGATCCCACCAGCGGGCCGATGGGGAGGTTGTCCAGCGCTGCACAGATGTCGGGCGGCAACGCGGGGGCCGCCAGCGGGTGCAGCAGGCCTTGATCGTCCACTGACAGGATGGATGCAATCACCTCTGGCGCTATGCGTTCGACTTCTCGGCACACCAGCGCCATTAGGTTGGCCAGTGGCAACTCGTTGACCATGCCTTCCAGCACGCGCTTTTGCAGGACCTCATGCATTTTGGTAA
Source organism: uncultured Gammaproteobacteria bacterium (assembly GCA_947085645.1). Classification (GTDB taxonomy): domain Bacteria; phylum Pseudomonadota; class Gammaproteobacteria; order Burkholderiales; family Burkholderiaceae_C; genus Acidovorax. Next base: position 107,974 of record CAMTXG010000015.1, on the reverse strand, counting down.
GCGTGATGTCGGTCAACACCGTGATGCTGCCGCCTGGCCCCCCGGATTCTTCGCTGGAGGCATTGATGACCATCGAGATCCACAGCGGCTGACCAGCCTTGTTGTACAGCAGCGTCTCCAGGCGGCAGAACCCCTGCGCCGTAACGCTGTCACGGATGTAATCGAGCAGCCCAGGGTCCGTATGGGCGCCAAACAACACTGTGCTGAGGAATTTCCCCAACACCTCTTCGGGACCGAAGCCAAACAGGCGGGTAAAGCCAGCGTTGACGTAGACCACATTGCGCTGACTGTCACTCAGCACGATGGCATCGTCACTGGCGTCCAAAGCGCATCGTAAGGACGCATCAGCAAGCGGTGATGGCTGAAAAGTTGTGGAGGGAAGGGTGGAGCCGAAGGTAGGCGGTACAGAGACGGGCATGAACATCCCAATGATCTTCTGCCCATGCTAGCAAGTGAGTCCTGTACTGCCAAGCACAAATTCGAAATGTCTCGAGAAATCATGTTTGTGTTGATGTCTCTACCGTGCGTCCGTGAAGCTCCCATGAATGGCAGGGTGGGTGCCTGAGCAAAACCAGGCGCTCAGGCTCTGGGATAATCCCGTGCCATGAGCGGCAATACCTTCGGCACCCTATTCGCAGTCACCAACTTTGGTGAATCCCACGGCCCGGCCATTGGCTGCGTGATTGATGGTTGCCCTCCCGGCATGCCGCTTTCGGAGGCGGACATTCAGGCGGACCTGGACCGGCGGCGCCCTGGCACCAGCCGCCATGTCACCCAGCGCAACGAACCCGACGCGGTGGAGATCCTTTCCGGCGTGTACGAAGGCAAAACCACGGGCACGCCCATCGCCTTGCTGATCCGCAACACCGATCAGCGTAGCAAGGACTACAGCAACATTGCCGAGAGCTTTCGCCCCGGCCACGCCGACTACACCTACTGGCACAAATACGGCATTCGTGACCCGCGCGGCGGCGGCCGCTCTTCAGCCCGACTGACTGCGCCCACGGTAGCTGCGGGTGCAGTGGCCAAGAAGTGGCTGGCCCAGCAGTACGGGGCACAGTTTCGTGCATGCATGACGCAACTCGGCGATCTGTCCATCCCCTTCGAGAGCTGGGACCATGTGCGCAGCAACCCCTTCTTTGCCCCGGTCGCTGATGTGGCGCAGTACGAGGACTACATGGACTCCCTGCGCAAAGCCGGCGACTCGTGCGGCGCCCGCATCCGCGTGCAGGCCACGGGCGTGCCGGTGGGCCTGGGCGAACCGCTGTACGACAAGCTCGACGCCGACATCGCCCACGCCATGATGGGTCTGAACGCGGTGAAGGGCGTGGAGATTGGCGCGGGCTTTGCCAGCGTTGCGCACCGGGGCACCATGCACGGCGATTCGATTACACCCCAGGGCTTTCGCACCAACAATGCGGGCGGCGTGCTGGGTGGCATCAGCACCGGGCAGGACCTGGAGGTGAGCGTCGCGATCAAGCCCACTAGCTCCATCATCTCCCCGCGCGAATCCATCGACATCCATGGCCAGACTGCCGAGGTCATCACCAAGGGCCGCCACGACCCCTGCGTGGGCATACGCGCGGCCCCGATTGCCGAAGCGCTGCTGGCGCTGGTGGTGATGGACCACGCCCTGCGCCACCGGGCCCAGTGTGCTGACGTGGTGCAGCCCGTGCCACCGATCCAGGCATCGTTTCTGTAGTCTGCGGTAGCAGAGGCCCACGGCAACCGGCTGAGCAGCCGTATTGCCTACTCGCGCAGGATGCTCTCTGCCCAATCACCTGACGCTGAGTCCGGGCGGTTTGAGGACGGCTGACGCGCTCGCTCCGTCCTTGCCCGGATGGCTCAGCTGCCGCGTGACCGCAACGCCGACAGCCACCGCAGCGGATTGAATCCCGTGACCAGCCCCGTGGCCACCAACACCAGCGCGCCGCCCCACACCATGCCGGACCCCAGTGCCTCGCCCAGAAAAATGTGGCCCCAGGCCACGCCGAACAGCGGGATCATGAACGCCGAGCTCATGGCCGCCACGGGAGAGACGTGTTTGAGCACCCTCAGGTTGAGCCAGTAGGCCAGCCCCGAGGTCACGATGCCCATCACAGCCACTGCGGCCAGGGCACCGGGCGTGAAACGGGCTTCTGGCAGGCTCCATGCAGCGCCAGGCAATAGCAGCACCAGCGCGGCGGCATGGATGCCTGCGGCAATCGACAGTGGGGACATGCGCGTTGTGGCGCGCTTCATCCAGGTTGTAGAGATGCCATAACAGGCAGATGCGGTCACACAGGCTGCAGCCGCCATCAGCAAGGCGGGCGTAGGCTGTACCGGCCCCAGTTGCACGATCAGCGCCACCCCCGCAAAGCCACAGATGCAGCCCAGCCACTTGCGCGCGCTCAGGGTGTCTTCTTTCATCCAGGCGGCGGCGATCACGCCAAAGGGCACCGCCATGGTGTTGAGCAGCGAGCTGTAGCCCGCAGGCAGATGCAATGCCGCCCAGGCATAAAGCAAAAAGGGCAGGGCGACGGTGAGCGTGCCCAGCCCCAACAGCTCGCGCCAGTGGCGCCATGGCCAGGACTCGTTGGCGACCCGCATGATGCAGATCAGCGTGAGGGTGGCCAGGCCAATGCGCAGCGCGGCCATCACGTTGGGCCCCAGCACAGGGCTGGCAATGCGGATGAAGAGAAACGAGGCGCCCCACAGGGCAGACAGCAGCACCAGCTGCAGGAAGTGGCGGGTTTTCACCGGGCGCATTGTGGGGCACAGGCGAGGCCTGTGCCGGGGCGCTGCATGCCAAATTTTCGGTAAAAATGGGCTCTAGCGCTTATCCAGTAAGCGCTAGCAGCTATCAATACAGGAGTTTCTCAGGGTGTAGCACTGGTGACAGCGTTGGCGGTCAGGGCTCATCCGAAATTCCTGCAGATAGGCCAATTGCTACCAAATTAATAGCTTCTAGCGCTTTCTGAATAAGCGCTAAAGCCGGAAAACACCTGAAATCGCCGAGAGGTGCAGGTTTCTCACAAGCGACTAAAACTGCTGGACTCCACAGCTACTTGCGCACTTCATCGACCATGGCGCGGAAGTCGTCAATGTCTTCAAAGCTGCGGTACACGCTGGCAAAGCGGATGTAGGCCACCTTGTCGAGCTTCTTGAGCTCGCGCATCACCAGCTCGCCAATGCGGCTGGAGATCACCTCGCGCTGGCCCAGGTTGAGGAGTTTTTCTTCAATGCGCTCGATGGCGCTGTCGATCTGAACGGTGCTCACGGGGCGCTTGCGCAGCGCCAGGTTGAACGAGGCGAGCAGCTTGCCCCGGTCGTACTCGATGCGCCGGCCATCCTTCTTCACGATGGCCGGGAAGTTCACTTCGGGCCGCTCGTAGGTGGTAAAGCGCTTCTCGCACGCGCCGCACTGGCGGCGGCGGCGGATGAAGACCCCATCTTCAGACACCCGCGTTTCAACGACTTGCGTTTCGAGGTGGCTGCAGAAGGGGCACTTCATGGTGGCTACTGAGTGCCCGGCTTAACGGTAGACGGGGAAGCGGGCGGTCAGCGCGTTGACCTTGGCACGCACGGCAGCGATGTTGGCTTCGTCGCGCGGGTTGTCCAGCACGTCGGCGATCAGGTGGGCCGTGATGCGCGCTTCTTCTTCCTTGAAACCACGCGTGGTCATGGCGGGGGTGCCGATGCGCACACCGCTGGTCACCATCGGCTTTTCAGGGTCGTTGGGGATCGCGTTCTTGTTGATGGTCATGTGGGCAGCGCCCAGCACGGCCTCGGCTTCCTTGCCCGTGATGCCCTTGGCGCGCAGGTCGACCAGCATCACGTGGCTTTGGGTGCCGCCCGACACGATGCGCAGGCCGCGTGCCGTCAGCGTCTCGGCCACCACCTTGGCGTTCTTGGCCACCTGTTCTTGATAGGTCTTGAACTCGGGCTGCAGCGCTTCCTTGAAAGCCACGGCTTTGGCCGCAATCACGTGCATCAGCGGGCCGCCTTGCAAGCCAGGGAAGATGGCGCTGTTGATTGCCTTCTCGTGCTGCGCCTTCATCAGGATGATGCCGCCGCGAGGGCCGCGCAGGCTCTTGTGCGTGGTGGATGTGACCACATCGGCGTGCGGCACGGGGTTGGGGTACACGCCAGCGGCAATGAGGCCGGCGTAGTGGGCCATGTCCACCATGAAGATCGCGCCCACATCCTTGGCCACCTTGGAAAAACGTTCAAAGTCGATGTGCAGGCTGTAGGCCGAGGCGCCGGCGATGATCAGCTTGGGTTTAGTTTCGTGGGCCTTCTTCTCCATCGCGTCGTAGTCGATGGCTTCGTTGGCATCCAGGCCGTAGGAGACCACGTTGAACCACTTGCCCGACATGTTCAGCGGCATGCCGTGTGTGAGGTGGCCGCCTTCGGCCAGGCTCATGCCCATGATGGTGTCGCCGGGCTTGAGGAACGCCAGGAAGACAGCCTCATTGGCAGATGCGCCGCAATGGGGCTGCACATTGGCGGCCTCGGCGCCGAAGATCTGCTTGACGCGGTCGATGGCCAGTTGCTCGGCCACGTCCACGTGTTCGCAGCCACCGTAGTAGCGCTTGCCAGGGTAGCCTTCGGCGTATTTGTTGGTCAGCTGGGTGCCCTGGGCCCACATCACGGCGGGGGAGGCGTAGTTCTCGCTGGCGATCAGCTCGATGTGGTGCTCTTGCCGGGCGTTTTCGGCCTGGATTGCGGCAAAGAGTTCGGGGTCGGTTTGTTCGACAAGAATATTACGGTCGTACATGGTGCTGGCAGTCCTATGAACTTGTGTCCCTTGAAACAAGGGCTGCCCAGGCGAACGGCTGAACGCGAAGGTTGTGACCTCTGCGGCACGCTCCCCAGTGGTTCACAAGAGGCAAGCCCTTGCCGGTTTCCACGTCAGCGGCAGCATCCTGTGTGTGAGATGCCGCGCCTATCGCCAGTCGCGTACGCCGCTAGTGTAGCTGACCCAGCCACCGCGCAACCTTATGGGGATCAGGGCCCGACTTGAGTTCGAGCCTGTGTTACGCGGATCGATCACAGGCCCGAAAGCAAGGCCACTTTGTCGGTCGCTGCAGGGGTAGGTGGCGGCGTAACAACTGGGATAACTTGGGCAGGCGCTTCGCTCGACAGCGTAGGAGGTGGGTTGGTGGGCATCGTCCGGCCACCGGCTACTTGGCGCAGCCGGAAGTGTTCGGCCAGCACCTTGGCGGTATAACCGCCATCGTCCGGCAGATTGGCTGCGCCTACGTAGTAGCGAAGACCACCCTCCACAGAGCCAGCGCGCGCAATGCACTCTTGCAGAACCTTGACGCCCACCCGCAGATTGCTCACCGGGTCAAAGGCTGCAAAGTGGCCGCCAAAGTTCTGGTACTTGTCGGTGTGCACGCGGGTCATCACCTGCATGAGGCCTTGAGCACCTACGGGGCTTTGTGCAAACGGGTTGAAGCTCGATTCGATGGCCATGATGGCCAGTATCAGCGTGGGGTCGATCTTGGCGCGCGCACCGATGTCATAGGCCTCGGCCACTAGCACGCTCAACGGCTCGGGGGCCACGCGGTACTTCTTGCTGAGCCAGAAGGCCACGGCTGCCTGTTCCTTGGGCAGGTCCTTGGGGTTGGCGGCGGTGGCGCGCTCGCTGGCTTCAGGCTCAACGGGCATGCCCAGCATCTGTACCTGACGCGCACGCAGCCAGTCCATCAGCTGCTCTTCTCCCGCCTGACGCAGGTCAGGGCGGGCGGTGAGTGCAATAACGACAAAGGCAACTGCCAGCCCGATGAGGGCAAAGCTGTTGTGGGTGATTTCAAGAAAACCTTCGGTCACGTCGGCCACGAAGGTCCGCACGCCGGAGACTATTTTTCCTGACGCTGTCATAGCTCTTCCTTTCTGAGGCGAGACCGGGGATGGGCAGTCGTCGAGGACTGCGCCTGCCTGGCAAATCGCCTGGATTGGTACGCCATCAAGTGGGCTGCACGTCTGCGGTGTGCTTGAACGCCCTGTTTTGAATTAGCCGGGTTCGGCAGCGGGTTGGGGTTTGTACTAGCCCGTTTTTGGGGCTGGCGGATTCTAGAAGCTCACTAAATGCTTAGTCAATACTAACAAATAACTTTTTAAGACATAAAAGTTATGTAAAATATGTGAAAAAGCACAGTTTTTCAGGGTTTTTCCGGTGCTGTATCTGGTGAATCAAGAGACCGTCGTGACAGCCGCATGTCAAATTCAATCGACGGCGTTTTCGTCATTGAGAATCCAGCTTGAGTTGCGAAGGCGACTTTGGTAAGGTGAGGTTGCCTGTTGATTTCAGGCATCGCCAGACGAATCGAAGTCTCCCGCCGAAGGCACTCAGTGCCAAGGTGCAGCAGATGCCGCTTCCATGGCAACCCTTGGAGGCAATCTCTTGCCTCCCCGCCATGTGGACCTTTATCTCCGCATGTCGACCGATGGCAAAGACCGTTGTGTCAGCCGTCAAGCCCGGCAGGCAGGCCTTTAGGCCCTGTCTGCCGGGCTTTCTTGTTTGTACAGCAGCGACACAATTGGGCTGTTCGCTCTTATATATAGATAATGGGGGCTGTTCCCTAGAGGCGGCTGCGATTTGTTCGCAGCCGCGGGCTCCTTGACAGGGGCCGCAGCGTGTCAGCGCGTCTGGCAGTGTCCTGTGCCAGATCACCTCCTCCGGTTTGGTGCTGCGCAAAGCTGCGGTCCGTTGGCTGAACCCGTTGAAAATAGCCCCTTCTGCCTTTGCGCGCTGTTAGTACCACTGCCATGCAGGCCCTCAGGCAATGCGCTTAGGGGGTGCTTTTGTTATCCATTGGATCCATGTTTCCATTTTTTTCCCGCAGCAAAATGTCCGACGCACCTGAAGTGAATCCGGCCCCGGCCAAAACCCACGAGCCGCATCCACTCGATGCGCTGACCGGCGGCGCTTTTTCTGCCGCAACGTCTGGCGAGCGCGCCTCCCGCATCCGTGACTGGCTGGCCACGCAACCTGCGCCCGAGCAGTTGCAGGAAGTCTTCAAGGAGCTCAGCGGGCGTGACAAGGGGGCAGCGCGCGCTGTTCGTGAGCGCCTGGACGAAATCCGCCGCGCCAAAGGGCAAGAGGTGATTGCCGCCGAGTGGGCCGAAAAAGCCCAGGCGCTGCTGTCGGCGCCCAAACTTAACATCGCAGATGCGCTGGCCTGGCAGCGAGATGCGGCCAAGGCAGGTGCGCCTTTGTCGCGTGAGCCGCTGTCCTTGCTCAAGGTGCAGGTTGCAGACCGCGTGAAGGTGATTGAAGACCTGCAGCACCGCGTGCAGGTCCAGCGTGAAGCCGCCGTATTGTTGGCGCAACGCATCGAAGTGCTCTCTACCAAGCCTTGGCGTGACGCGCTTGCCGCGCTGGAATTGCTGCGTGCCGATGTCGCCCGTTGGCAGGAGCAGGCGCAAGAGCTCACCAGTGACGCCAGCTGGGCCAGTGTGGAAGCACGCTTCCCGCCGTTGCTGGATGCATCGCGCACCCAGCTGTTGGTGGTGTGGGAAGCGTTCCAGCCAGCAGTGGCGCAAGCAGCGGCCGCCGCTGAGGACGCCAATGCGCCGCTGCCACCGGTGCCGGTTTGGGCGGACGAATTGCGCACCGCGCGTGGGTTGCCTACCGAAGCCGGTGCAGCTGCCGCAGCCGCTGCGGCAGCAAAGCCTGCCCGCGTGGTCAAGCCCAAGGTCGCGCCTGAGGTGGCAGAAAAAGCCGCACAGGTTGTGCGTGAAGCCCTGGCTACCCTCGAAAAAGAAACCGCTGAAGGCCATGGCAAAGCCAGCGCTGGTGCGGCAGCCGCGCTGCGCGCTGTGCTCAAGGTGCACGGCAAGCACATCGACAATGCGCTGGAGCAGCAGGTGCACACTGCGCTGGTCGCAGCCGGTGAGCTGGAAGGCTGGCAGCGCTGGAGCGCAGACCAGGTGCGTGAAGACCTTGTGGCCAAGGCCGGGGCGTTGCTCAACCGCCCTGAAGGCCAGGGCCTGGGCGGACGCAAGATGCAGGAAACCCTGCGCAACCTGCGCGACCAGTGGAAGCAGGCAGATCAAGGCGGGGCGCCCAACCATGCGCTGTGGAAAAAATTTGACGAAGCCTGCAACGCGGCACACAAGGTGGTGGAAGCCTGGCTCGACAAAATCCGCACCGAGGCCGCTGAGCACAAGGCCCAGCGCCTGGCGTTGATTGAAGAAGTCAAGGCCTGGGCCCAAGAGCACGCGGCATCTGGCGACTGGAAGGCCATCAACCGTGCCCTGTACCAGTTTGGCGACCGCTGGCGCGAAGGCGGCCATGTGGGGGAAAAGCTTTTTGCCGAGCTGCAACCCTTGTGGAAACAAGCCATTGCCCTGGCCGCAGGTCCGCTGGAGGCTGCGCAAAAGGAAAGCCTGGCGCGCCGCCACGCCATGATCGAAGAAGCCACCGCTTTGGGTGCCGCACCCATGCTGCGCATCGACGCCGTCAAGGCGCTGCAGCAACGCTGGCAGGCCGAGGCGCAAGCGGTGCCGCTGGATCGCAAGCACGAACAAAAGTTGTGGGATGCCTTCCGCAAGCCGATTGACGAAGCATTCAACCGCAAGTCGGCGGACCGTGATCGCGCTGTCACAGAGTTGAGCGCTCGTGATCGCGTGGTGCTGGAGGCATCCAAGGCGCTGGAAGCCGCCAACGCCACGGGTGATGCCCAACAAATTCGCTCTGCCATGCAGGCCCTGGAAGCCGCCTTGCGCGGTCAGGCGCAGGCTGCAGAAGCAGTGGCGTCAGCACAAAAAGATGAGCCAAATCAGCTTGCAGCGCCCGCAGATTCTGCGCCAGTTGCTACAGAAGGTGAAGCATCGGAGGCATCTGCTGAAGGGGCTGACGAGGCTGCAGCGCCGCCTGCCCCGGCAGCCGCACCGAAGCCCCCGGCTCGCCCAGTGGTGGCTGTGCGCGGTGATGATCGCCCCGGCATGAAAAAAGACGCCCCTGCAGCGCCCGGTCGCGGTGGTCGCCCTGGCGAACGCCGGGATGGCCGCCCCGGAGATCGCGATGCAGCCCGTGCGCCGCGTGCGGATGGCCGATTTGGCGACCGCAATGACCGCGGTGGTCGGTTTGGTGATCGTCCCGCGTTCGAAGACCGTGGTCCTCGTCTGGGTGACACGGCCTTCCGCGCCCAGCGCGATGCCATGGAGCATGCACAACTGGCGCTTAAGAAACTGGCCGCACAGGCGCATGGCGAGGCACTGACCCAGCTGTTGACCGCCTGGGAAAAGCGCGACGCGGAACAGGTCCCTGGCACACAAGAACTGGGCGGCCGTGTGACGGCGCAGGTGCGTGGCGCGTGGGCGCAGGCATTGTCTGCTGCGCCTCAGGGCGACGCGTCTGAAGCGTTGCTGCGACTGGAGATGGCGGCCGAAGTGCCAACCCCCGCAGAGCACATTGCTGCGCGCCGCATGCTGCAGTTGCAGTTGCTGACCCGCCGTAATGACCCCGCACCCGCGCAGACCTGGGGCCGGGACGCTGCGCGCGTGCTGGCGAGTGCAAGCGACGCCGCCAACGCGCGGCGTTTGCAGAATGCGCTCAAGACATTGCTGCGCAAGTAAGCGGGAGTTTGTAGGGGCGGTCGCTGATCGTTCAGCGGCCGCTTTTCATTTGTTCTTGTTGTTTAAGTTGACGCCCGCGCGCGATTGCTGCGCGGCCGGAGCACACGAGCTGTTGCGGGCTGATCTTCGGTTTTTAGGCAACGCTGATCTTGTGTCGCCTGCGGGAGCGCTCAACGCGAGTCGCTCTCTCGATCCTTCTCTTCAGGCCGTTATGAAGCGGATCCCATAAACAAAAAAGCCGTTGCAAATGCAACGGCTTTTTATGTGTTTGGTGCCCAGGAGAGGACTCGAACCTCCACGATGTTACTCGCTAGTACCTGAAACTAGTGCGTCTACCAATTCCGCCACCTGGGCTTTCAGATCAGCCTCGAATTATAGAACAAGTATTTGGAGCTTCAGGCGAGTTGACGAAGAAATTTATGAAGCCATCTGAATGGAGTGCCAACGAGCCATGTCATGAAAGTGTTTAAGAAAATAAAAAAGCCGCTGTGATGACAGCGGCTTCGATATTTTGAAAACCTTGGCAGGTTCTCGTTAAACTTGGTGCCCAGGAGAGGACTCGAACCTCCACGATGTTACTCGCTAGTACCTGAAACTAGTGCGTCTACCAATTCCGCCACCTGGGCATTTCAGGAAAGTCTAAGATTGTATATCAAAAAATCCACCCCCGGCGCGCAGTCCGCGCATCTGTCGGACGAAATTGAAGGCAGCGTGCAGGGTCACCGTGATGGACACGGTTTTGTCATTCGCGACGATGGCGAAGGCGACATCTATATCCCGCCGAATGAAATGCGCGCCGTCCTGCACAAAGACCGCGTACGTGCGCGCATCGTGCGCCAGGACCGCCGCGGACGCCCCGAAGGGCGCGTGGTCGAGATCATTGAGCGCCCCCCTCAGCCCATCATCGGCCGGCTATTGCAGGAAAGCGGCGTGTGGCTGGTGGCGCCTGAAGACAAGCGCTACGGCCAGGATGTATTGATCCCCAAAGGCGCTACGGGCGCTGCCAAGCCGGGCCAGGTGGTGGTTGTTGAATTGACCGAACCGCCCGCACTGTTCGGCCAGCCTGTGGGTCGCATCACCGAAGTGCTCGGTGAAGTGGACGACCCTGGCATGGAGATCGAGATCGCTGTGCGCAAATACGGCGTGCCGCACGAGTTCTCGGCGGAGTGCCTGGCGCAGGCCAAAGAACTGCCTGACAAGGTGCGTGCGCAGGACAAGAAGCGCCGCGTGGACCTGACCGACGTGCCCTTGGTCACCATCGACGGCGAAGACGCGCGCGACTTCGATGATGCCGTGTATTGCGAGCCCGCCAAGGTCGGCCGTGGCAAGGGCTGGCGCCTGCTGGTGGCCATTGCGGACGTAAGCCACTATGTGGAGACGGGCAGTGCCATCGACATCGACGCGTACGACCGCGCGACCAGTGTGTACTTCCCGCGCCGCGTGATCCCCATGCTGCCCGAGAAGCTCAGCAACGGCCTGTGCTCGCTCAACCCCGAGGTCGAGCGTCTGTGCATGGTTTGCGACATGCTGGTGACCGCCAAGGGCGAGGTGCATGCGTACCAGTTCTACCCGGCTGTGATGTTCAGCCACGCACGGTTTACGTACACCGAAGTGGCTGCCATTTTGGCCAACACGCGCGGCCCCGAAGCCAGCAAGCGCAAGGACCGGGTCGGCGATCTGCTCAACCTGCACGACGTGTACCGTGCGCTGCTGTTGTCGCGCCGCGAGCGCGGTGCAGTGGACTTTGAGACCACTGAAACGCAGATCGTCTGCGACGAGAACGGCCGCATTGAAAAGATCGTGCCGCGCACCCGCAACGATGCGCACAAGCTCATCGAAGAGGCCATGCTGGCCGCCAATGTGTGCAGCGCCGACTTCATCGCCCAGGGCGGCCAGCCCGGCCTGTTCCGCGTGCACGAGGGCCCTACGCCGGAGAAGCAGGAGATTCTGCGCAACTACCTCAAGGCCATGGCCGTGGGCATGACGATTGGGGACGACCCGAAGCCTGGCGACTTCCAGGCGATTGCCGAGGCAACCAAGGACCGGCCCGACGCCCAGCAGATCCACACCATGCTGCTGCGCTCCATGCAACAGGCCATCTACACGCCTGTGAACAGCGGCCACTTCGGTCTGGCGTTTGACGCCTACACGCACTTCACCAGCCCCATCCGGCGCTATCCTGATCTGCTGGTGCACCGCGTCATCAAGGCCATTCTGAGCAAGACGAAGTACGCGCTGCCAACTTTGCCCATACCGGGTGAAGCCCATGCCAAGCTGGCCAAGCGACTGGCCGCGCGCGTAGCGGCGCCCGGCACCAAGCCCCGCAAGGATGTGGCACCCCCTACCCGCGACACCCAGGCCTGGGAGGCCGCGGGCCTGCACTGCAGCGCCAACGAGCGCCGTGCCGACGAGGCCAGCCGCGACGTGGAAGCCTGGCTCAAGTGCAAGTACATGCGCGAGCACCTGGGCGAGGAATACAGCGGCGTGGTCAGCGCGGCGACGAGCTTCGGCATCTTCGTGACACTCGACGCCATGTACGTCGAAGGGCTGGTGCACATCACCGAACTGGGCGGCGAATACTTCAAGTTCGACGAAGCCCGCCAGGAACTGCGTGGCGAGCGCACCGGCATCCGCTATGCCATCGGCGCGCGGGTGCGCGTGCAGGTCAGTCGCGTGGACCTGGACGGCCGCAAGATCGACTTCCGCCTGGTGCGCGAAGGCGAGGAACTGCTGGGCCGTGCCCTGAAGGACAAGGGCCTGGGCACAGAAGGTGCTGGCAGCGGCGGCTCGCGCAAAGCAGGCGGCCGGTCCGGTGGGAGCAAGTCCGACAAGGGCGCTGCCCCGTCAGCCACCGAGCAAGCGGGCCTCTCGCGCGAGCGGGCTGCTCGTTCGCCCATCCAGTCGCTCAAGGCGTCCGTCAAGAAGGCGGTGGCGGGCAAAGCCAGCAAGAGCAAGGCGCGCAAGCCGCGCCGCAGCTGATTTCGTTCGGGCGGGTCGGCAAGCGGGTCATTGGCATGCGGGATGCCCGTTTGCCTATACTCACAAATTGATAGCTGCTAGCGCTTACTGGATAAGCGCTAGCAGCTATTTTTGCTTGTTTTTCTCTGGGTGGGTGGTCTTTGTGCCCACTTTCAATGCACTCAGAAAGTCCGCATACCGTTGCGCGGTGTCGCCGGGCGCTTCCATCATCGGCAGGTGGCCGATGCCAGGCAGCACGTCGACGCGCGCCTGCGGCAGTTGGCTTTGCACAGTCTGCGCACCCGACACATCAAACACGCGGTCGCTGGCGCCCCACAGCACTAGGGCGGGTGCTTGTTGCAGCTTCGCCAGTTGTTGGTCCAGCAGATAGCGGTCCTTGAGTTGCGCGTCCCACAGCCGTTCGTTGGACGCCGCATTGCGCAGGGCATCTTGCTCTGTGGCGGCGAGGATGGGGTAGGGCAGAAAGGGGCGTTTTTCAAACACCAGCGCCATCATCGCGTCGAACGCTTTTGTGTCGTACGCCACCAGCGGTCGCTGCCCCGCATCGATAAGCCGGTCCATGGTGCTCGGTTGTGGCGACCGGATGCCGTGGGGCGCGCCGATGAACGCTACGCTCGCCACACGTCCGGGGTGTTCGATGGCGTACAGCGCGGCGATGGTGCCGCCCATCGAATTGCCCGCCAGGTGCGCCCGTTGAATGCCCAGAGCGTCCAGAAACGCGCCAAGGCGGGTGACGTGGGCGGCGTAATCGTAGGCCTGGTTGTCGTGCCGCGTGCTTTCGCCAAAACCGGGCAGGTCGGGGGCAATGACCCGGTGGGTGTCGGTCAGTGGGCGCGCAAAATCCACCCAGTGGTCCTTTTCCGCAAAAATGCCGTGCAGCAGAACCAGCGGTGTGTCGTCGCTGCCAGGTCCTGCTGACGTGGCGGGTGTGCCGCTGTCCAGATAGTGGATGGTGTGCATCGCGGCATCGATGGTCTTTTCCTCCATGCCTGAGAGACTGCGGTTGAGTGCCAGCAGCGGCTCCTTGAACAGCGATGGAGCGCCGTAGTAGGCGGCGACGCCGGTTAGTGCCATGGCTGCGGCTGCGAGTAGAACGATACGTTTCAAGAGCGGGTCTCCGTGATTTTTTGGGCATCCAGGTAGCGCGGCCCTGGCAGGGTGAGGGCCAACGCTGGCGACTGCAAAGGCTATCGAGAACAGCTTAGAAAAACTTGTATGTTTGGGCTATGCCAGCACGCAATACCTTGACCTTGGGCGCCAACCGGGCGCTGTATGTGGGTGACCTGCCCGCCACGGGCTGGCACTGCCATGCCGCGCCGGTGTTGCTCATGGGGTTGTCGGGCCGGTTTGCGCTGCATTGGGGCGCGGGGCAGGTGGAGACCTGCCACAGCGCATTGGTGGATGCCGGTGTGGAGCACCTGCTGGACCCCTGCGGCGAGCAGGTGGCGCTGATGTACCTGGAGCCCGATTCGCTCGAGGCGCGCAGTTTGCGGCGTGTGTTCGAACGGCAGGGCGGAGTCGTTCTGGATGTGACCAGGCCAGCGCGTGCGCGTAGCGCCATAGATGCGCGCTTGCGCAGCTTTGATCTGCAGGCGTTGCTGCAGCCTGCCTTGGATGGGGGTGCGGTGTCGGCGCTCGACCCCCGCGTGGCGCGCAGCCTGCAGGCCCTGCGCAGCCCGCAGGGTGCGCGGCTGGCGCGCGATGGTCTGGCGTTGGGCGTGCAGTTGTCGGGCTCGCGTTTCAACCACCTGTTTCGCGCCGAGATGGGTGTGAGCCTGCGCAGCTACCGCGTGTGGTCGCAGGTTCGGCTGGCCATGGCGGGGCTGGCGGTCAGCCCGCGGTTGACCGATGCAGCGCTGCATGGCGACTTTGCTGACTCGGCCCATTTCAGCCGCATGTTCCGGCAGACCTTTGGCATGACACCATCGAGCGTGCTCAAGCCGTTGAAAGAGGTGATGCTGGTCGATTGAACCGGCCCAGCGCTGGTGGGGATGGCTCGGATAGGCGCTACCCGCGCACCCGCCGTGCCAGTTCGCTGGCCGTCAGGGTGGTGTCTTCGGGCCACGCATAGGCCGCGAGGCCATGGGCATACACCGCGTCGCTGGCCGCGCGCAATGCGCTGGCACCTGCCGCCATGTGCGCACCCACCATGCCCGCCAACACATCACCGGTGCCAGCGGTGGCCAGCCGTGCGTTGCCCGTGGGGTTGATGGCCGGAATGCGTTCAGGCGCTGCAATCACGGTGCCCGAGCCCTTGAGCACGGCCACACAATTGAACTGGGCGGCCAGTTGTTGGGCAGCGTCCAGCCGGTCGGCTTGCACCTCAGCGGTTGTCAGGCCCAGCAGCCGCGCGGCCTCCAGCGGGTGGGGCGTGAGCACGGTGGGTAGCCCATGCTGGCCACGGGCTACCACCAGTGCGTGCAAGGCGGCGTTGGAGGCAATGGTGTTGAGGGCGTCGGCGTCTAGCACCAGTTGGGCCGATCGGGTGATGACTTCGGCCAGCACGCGGGCAATGGCTTGGCCGCCCCCGCAACCGCAGACCACGGTGAGCTGCTCCAGCGCCAGTGCGTCGAACTGGCGCAGCATCAGCTCGGGTTGTTGTTGGTCCAGCTGCAGATGGCCGTGGTCGAGCAGGGCCACCAACACGCGGCCCGCGCCGCTGTGCAGGGCTGCGGAGGCGGCCAGCAACGCCGCGCCGCCCATGCCCATACCGCGTTCTGTCAGGCCTTCGCCACCGACCACTGCGACATCGCCGTAGCTGCCCTTGTGGCTGGCATGGGCGCGCGGGGTGGCCGGTGCAGGTCCGGTGAGCCAGGCGTTGGGCGGCTCGTGGTCGGGCCGCACGCCCAGGTCGTCCAGCCACACCTGTCCTGCGGCGTCGCGCCCTGCAGCGGTGAAGAGGCCGGGTTTGAGGGTGAGCAGGCTCAGCGTATGGCGAGTGGGCCCGGGGTGGTGGTGCGGCCGTGCGCCGTCGGGTGCAAAGCCCGCTGCAAATTGGCCGGTGTCGGCATCAAGCCCGCTGGGCAGGTCGACGGTCAGCACCGGGCAGGGGCTGCGGTGCAGTGCCGCGAGGCACGCGCGCAGGCGCTCGTCGGGCTGGCGCGTTGGCGCGGATGCACTGGCAGCCGATGACACGCCGATGCCCAGCAGGGCGTCGATGCACAGGTCCTGAGGGCCCAGGTCATCGGGTGCCGCATCGGCCCATTGCACCCCGGCTGCCTGCGCGCGCTGCCACGATGCCTTGGCGTCGGCGGGCGCTCGGTCGGGGTGGCCCAGCCAGGTCACCACCACCTGGCGGCCGTTGCGCTGCAGGTGCATGGCGGCTTCCAGTCCGTCGCCGCCGTTGTTGCCGGGGCCGCATGCTATCCACACAATGCGCGCGTGGGGCGCTAGGGCTTGTGCTAGCTGTGCCACGGCCCAACCCGCGCGTTGCATCAACGTGTGCGGTGGCAGGGCAGCGGTGGCAGCGTGCTCGATGCGGCGCGTGGCCGCAACGTTGAACAGGGCGTGGGGCTGGTCGGGTGTGATGCGGTGCATGGGCGTGGGGCTGCAAGGGGCAGCGCTGCGCCATTGTGCGCCGCACCTCTCGGGTGTGGAATGCAGAGGAGATCGGTGTGCTGCGTAGGGGTAGTCAGAACCGCCGCATCCCCAGCCCGTCCAGCGGCACTGCGGGCTCGCGCTGCGCAATCAGGTCTGCCACCACCCGGGCGCTGCCGCAGGCCAGGGCCCAGCCGCCCGCGCCGTGCCCGGTGTTGAGCCACAGGCCGGGCATGCCGCTGGCGCCGATCACGGGCGCGCCATCGGGCAGCATGGTGCGTGCGCCGCGCCAGATCTGCAGGTTGGACGACAGCTGCGCGCCGCCCGGGAACCAGTCGTTCAGCGTGCGGTACAGGCGCTGCAGGGTGGGCGTGTGGTGCTCTGCGTCCGCGCCCGCCAGCTCGGCGCCGCCCGCAATGCGCACCCGCTGCCCCAGGCGCGTGATGCTGATCTGCTGCGCCATGTCCACCACGCTGGCGCGCGGTGCGTGGGTGGATTCGCGCAGCGGGGCGCTGACCGAATACCCATAGACCGCCGTCATCGGCAGCTGCACGCCCATCGCGGGCATCAGCGCGGCAGAGGCCATGCCAGCGCACAGCACCACGGCATCAAAGCGGCGCAATTCGAACTCGCCCTGCACGGCCACACCGGTAGGCGTGCTGCTGATGCGGTCTACGCGGGTGTTGAAGACAAACTGCACGCCCGACCCCTGCGTGCCCTGGCGCAGCAACTGCGCAAACAGGCGGCAGTTGCCCGCGCTGGCATCTGGCAGGTGTATGGCGCCCGCCAGGGGGGCTTCGGGCGACAGCCCGGGCTCGATCTTGTGTGCGGTGGCGGCGTCGATGTCGCTGGCGGCCACGCCGCAGTCGCGCAGCACCTGCAGAGCGGGTTGCAGTTCGGCGCGTTCCTGCTCGGTGCGTAGCAGCACCAGGCGTCCGTCGCTGGATTCAAAGTCCAGCTCGTGCTGGCTGGCAATGGCTTTGGCGCGCGCCTGGCTGTATTGCGCAAGGCGCTCCAGCGCCGCGGCGGGTGCGCTGTTGGCGGCAGACACTGCGCGCCAGCGCCACACCCAGGCCAGATGGTTTTTGCTCAGGCCGCCCGCAAGCCGCAACGTGGCCTGAGGGCCCATCAGCCGCAGCGCATGGCCGAATCCCGGTACCGCCCACGGACTGAGCAGCAGGGGGGCCAGCAGCCCGGCCGTGGCAAAGCTGGCCTCTTCGGCGGCGGCGCTGCGCTGGTCAAACACGGTGACCTCGTGGCCGTCGCTGGCCAGCTCATACGCAGTGGTGACGCCGACGATACCGGCGCCCACGATGGCAATCTTCATGAATTGGAGTGTTTTTGGCCTCTAGCGCTTATCCAGTAAGCGCTAGTAGCTATTGTTTTTGTAGTATCTGTTCAATCTGCAGGCCCACATTGAGCACGGTGTCATCCCGAAGGGCCCCGTGCCAGACCATCAGGCCGACCGGGAGTTCCCCCTGCACATGGCAGGGCAGGGACAGCGCGCAGCCGTCCAGCAGGTTGATCACGCTGGTATTGCGCAGCAGCAGGTTGTTGACACGGAAGAATTCGGCATCACGCTCCGCCCCGGGCGCTACGTCTGCGATGGGGGGCGCCACGATGGGCACGGTGGGCGAGAGCAGCGCGTCGTAGGAGCCCATCTGGGTGTGCATGCGGGCGATCCATTCCTGGCGCGCCTGCAGCAGATCTATGTATTCCCAAGCCAGCAGCGCGGCGCCTTTTTCAATGCGGGCACGCACCCGGGGGTCGTAGCGGTCGCCCGCGCGCTGCAGCAAATTGCGGTGCCATGCATAGCTTTCGGGGGCGGCAAATCCGTAGGCGGGTTGTTCGCGCACGGCGGGCAGGTCGATGGTGTCTATGGTGGCGCCTGCCTGGCGCAGTGTGGCCAGGGTGCGCTCGAATGCATGCGCCACTGTGGTGTCCAGTCCATCCAGAAAGAGTGTGGAAGGAACCGCCAGCCGATACTGCGACAGGGCTGCCGCGCTGCGGTCCACGCGCCGGGCGGCAAGGATCTCGTGCACCACGATGGCGTCGCGCACGCTGCGGGTCATGGCGCAGGCTGTGTCGAGGGTGGTAGACAGGGGAACGGCGCCCGCCGTGGGGACCAGCCGGGCCGTGTTCTTGAATCCGACAATGCCGTTGAGCGCTGCCGGAATGCGGATGGACCCCCCGGTGTCAGACCCCAGTCCGATGAAAGCTGCACCGGTGGCGACCGACACCCCTGCGCCCGACGACGAGCCGCCGGGGATGCGGGGCGAGGTTGTTGAGTCGGGCAGGGCGCCGAAGCGCGCATCCCATGCGGCAGGTGTCCCAAAGTGCGGGTTCACACCCACGCCCGAAAACGCGAACTCCACCATGTTGGTCCGGCCGATGAGGGTGGCGCCCGCTGCGCGCAGCCGGGCAACGGCCGGGCAGTCTTCGGTGGCAGGTGGGGCATCGGCCAGCGCCACCGAGCCAGCCGCAGTGGCCTGCCCGCCCACATCGAACAAGTCCTTGACGGACACCGCCAAACCGGCGAGCGGCAGGTCGGCCAGGCCGGGCTGCACTGCGGTGGTGCGCGCTTCGTCAAACATCGTGCGGACAAAGCTATGGGTGTTGGCGGGCGCCTGGGCGGCTTCAATGCAACGCTCCAGCTCGGCGGGCACAGTGGTGGCGCCAGTGCGCAGGCGGTCGCGGGTGGCTAGAAGGTCTGGGAGCATGGGCTGTGCTAGAATCTTTGGGTTTTGCTGGGTGCTGTAGCGCAGGTGTGAAGCGCAAACAGTCAAGCGGTATTACCCGATGTTATCGGCGTTATTGGTGTTATCGAAAATCGCCGCCCTAGCAAAACAAATCGCAAACCAGCCCTGTCAAGGTGTTGTGTCTCTCGTGTCAACCACGGGGCGCAAATATTGGGGCTGGATTTTAGACCCAACCTTTGGAGTATTTTTATGTCCGTTACCATGCGCGAAATGCTGGAAGCCGGTGTCCACTTTGGCCACCAAACCCGCTTCTGGAACCCCAAGATGGCTCCCTACATCTTCGGCCATCGCAACAAGATTCACATCATCAACCTGGAAAAGTCGCTGCCACTGTTCCAGGAAGCCCAAAAGTTCGCCAAGCAACTGGCTGCCAACCGCGGCACGATCCTGATGGTCGGCACGAAGCGCCAAGCCCGTGAAATCCTGTCCACCGAAGCGCTGCGCGCTGGCGTGCCTTTTGTGGACCAGCGTTGGTTGGGCGGCATGCTGACCAACTTCAAGACGGTCAAGACCTCGATCAAGCGCCTCAAGGACATGAAGGCCCAGCAAGAAGCTGGCCTCGAAAGCCTGAGCAAGAAGGAGCAACTGACGTTCTCCCGCGAAATTGCCAAGCTGGAAAAGGACATCGGCGGCATCCAGGATATGGCCGCTCTGCCCGACGCCATCTTCATCATCGACGTGGGCTTCCACAAGATCGCTGTGGCCGAAGCCAAGAAGCTGGGCATCCCGCTGATCGGCGTGGTTGACACCAACCACTCGCCAGAAGGCATCGACTACGTGATCCCCGGTAACGACGACTCGGCCAAGGCTGTCACGCTGTACGCCCGTGGCATCGCTGACGCGATCATCGAAGGCCGTGCCAACGCCGTGAACGAAGTCGTGAAGGCAGCTACCGCTGAAAGCACCGACGAATTCGTGGAAGTGCAAGAAGCCGCCGCCTGATCGCCCGGCTGCGCGATCCGTCGCGAACAAAAGCGGGGCCCCTGGTGAGCCCCCTTTTTTTTAGCCCGAATCTGAACTGACTGAACTGAACACTGAAGGAATAAAGATGGCTGCAATTACCGCAAGCATGGTTGCTGAACTGCGTGGCAAGACCGACGCACCGATGATGGAATGCAAGAAGGCGCTGACCGAGGCCGATGGCGACATGGCCAAGGCCGAAGAGCTGCTGCGCGTCAAGCTGGGCACGAAGGCAGGCAAGGCCGCCTCGCGCATCACCGCTGAAGGCGTGGTCGCCAGTTTCATCGATGGCACCACCGGTGGCCTGATCGAAGTGAACAGCGAAACCGACTTCGTCTCCAAGAACGACAGCTTCATCAACCTGGCCAAGGCTGCTGCCGAGCTGGTGGCTAAGCACAACCCCGCTGATGTGGCGGCTCTGGGCGCGCTGCCTTATAGCCAAGACAGCTTCGGCCCTACGCTTGAAGACGTCCGCAAGGGCCTCATCGGCAAGATCGGCGAGAACATGTCTTTCCGCCGCTTCAAGCAGTTCAGCGGCAGCAACAAGCTGGCCTCGTACCTGCACGGCACGCGCATCGGTGTGGTCGTCGAGTTCGAAGGTGACGAAGTCGCTGCCAAGGACGTGGCCATGCACATCGCTGCCATGAAGCCTGTGGCCCTGACCAGCGCTGACGTGCCTGCCGACCTGATCGAAAAAGAGCGCTCGGTGGCTGCTGCCAAGGCCGCTGAAGACAAGTCCAAGGCCGAAGCCGAAGGCAAGCCTGTGCAGTCCGACGAAATCGTTGCCAAGCGCATCGAAGGCGGCGTGCAGAAGTACCTGAAGGAAGTCTCGCTGTTCAACCAGGTCTTCGTGAAGGCTGCGGATGGCAAGCAAACCGTCGAGCAGATGCTCAAGGCCGCCAACACCACCGTCAAGGGCTTCACCCTGTACGTGGTCGGCGAAGGCATTGAGAAGAAGGTTGACGACTTCGCTGCTGAAGTGGCTGCCCAGGTGGCCGCTGCCAAGGCTGCTGCCTGATCTTTCAAGCAACAACCCCCAAAGTCCCCCACCTACTACCGGAGAAATTTCCCATGTCTAACGCTGCACCAGCCCACAAGCGCATCCTGCTCAAGCTGTCTGGTGAGGCGTTGATGGGGGATGACGCCTTCGGTATCAACCGCGCCACCATTGTTCGCATGGTGGAGGAGATCGCCGAAGTGACCCGCCTGGGCGTCCAGGTGGCCGTGGTGATTGGCGGGGGGAACATTTTTCGTGGTGTGGCGGGCGGCTCGGTCGGTATGGACCGGGCCACAGCCGACTACATGGGAATGCTGGCCACCGTGATGAACGCGCTGGCCCTGGCCGATGCTATGGACAAACAGGGCCTGATCGCCCGCGTGATGTCCGCCATTGCCATCGAGCAGGTGGTTGAGCCCTATGTGCGTCCCAAGGCGCTGCAGTACCTCGAAGAAGGCAAGGTGGTCGTTTTTGCCGCCGGTACGGGCAATCCCTTTTTCACCACTGACACCGCCGCTGCTCTGCGTGGTGCTGAAATTGGCGCCGAACTGGTCTTGAAGGCCACCAAGGTTGACGGCGTTTATACTGCCGACCCCCAGAAGGACCCTACGGCCACGCGCTATACGAAGCTCAGCTTCGACGAGGCCATGTCCCGCAACCTGGGCATCATGGATGCGACCGCCTTCGCCCTGTGCCGCGATCAGAAACTGCCGGTGCGGGTGTTCTCCATCATCAAGCACGGCGCCTTGAAGCGTGTGGTGATGGGGGAAGACGAAGGTACGCTGGTTTACGCTTGACGACGATGGTTGGGGCCTGCACCCATGCGGGCCAGCCCTGAGGAGAAAACATGACGATTGCCGACATCAAGAAAAACACAGAAACCAAGATGGACCAGTCCATCTCGGCGTTCAAGAACAACCTGCAGAAGATCCGCACAGGCCGTGCCAACCCGGCGCTGCTCGACTCGGTGCAGGTGGACTACTACGGTTCGATGGTCCCCTTGAGCCAGGTGGCCAACGTGTCTCTGATCGACTCCCGTACCATCAGCGTGCAGCCCTGGGAAAAGGGCATGGGCGCCAAGATCGAAAAAGCCATTCGCGAAAGCGATCTCGGCTTGAACCCTGCTTCCATGGGTGATCTGATCCGTGTGCCCATGCCGCCCATGAGCGAAGAGCGCCGCAAGGAAATGACCAAGTTGGCGCGCAACGAGGGCGAGAGCGCCAAGATCGCCGTGCGCAACCTGCGCCGCGATGCCAACGAGTCCGTGAAGAAGCTGGTCAAAGACAAGCTGGCGTCTGAAGATGACCAGAAACGTGCCGAAACCGAAGTGCAAAAGGCCACCGACAAGCACATTGGCGAGATTGATGCGCTGGTGGCCGCCAAAGAGCAGGAAATCATGGCGGTTTGAGCCACGTGCTCGAACGTTTCCATGTCTGATTCTTCGGTGGTGCCTCACCACATTGCCATCGTGATGGATGGCAACGGCCGCTGGGCCACACGCCGCTTTTTGCCGCGCCTGGCCGGCCACAAACAAGGGGTCGATTCCCTCCGCCGCTGCGTGCGAGCCTGCGTGCAGCGCGGCGTTGCTGTGCTGACGGTCTTTGCTTTTTCTTCCGAGAACTGGAACCGTCCCGCTGACGAGGTCTCTGGCCTCATGGAATTGTTGGCGATGGCGCTGGCACGCGAAGTGCCCCAGCTCAAGAAGGACGGCGTCCGCCTGTATTTCGTGGGCGAGCGCGCGGGTCTGTCGACCAAGGTGCGTGATGGTCTGGCGCAGGCAGAAGCCGCCACGGCTGAAAACACGCGCCTTGTGCTCAATGTGTGTTTCAACTATGGCGGCCGCTGGGACATCGCCCAAGCCGCAGCGTCACTGGCAGCGCGCGGCGAACACATCACCGAGGCCAGCCTGCATGGAGCGATGGGTATGGCCCATGTGCCCGACCCCGACCTCGTAATTCGCACGGGCGGTGAAATGCGGATCAGCAACTTTCTGCTTTGGCAGGCCGCATACTCCGAGTTCTTTTTCAGTGACCGGTTGTGGCCGGATTTTGACGAGTCGGCGCTGGACGAGGCGATTGTCGCCTTCAGCCGCCGCGAGCGCCGTTTTGGCAAAACCTCCGAACAAATCCTGTCCGTGCATCCCGACCCGGTGCCGGGCTGAGAACCTGCACAGGTTCTGAAAGGCCCCATGCTCAAACAGCGCGTCATCACTGCCCTTGTACTGCTGGCCATCTTGCTGCCGGCGCTTTTTTATCCATCGACCGAGCCCTTCATGCTGGTGGTTCTTGTGCTCATGGCTGCCGGGGCATGGGAATGGGGGCGTCTGAGTGGTTTTGGTCAGGCAGGTTCGCTGGCAGTGGGTGCTGTTTGTGTGGCGCTGTGTGCCGGGTCCTGGGCACTGGGCTGGGTAGATCGTCCGTTGACGGCCCTCTGGGTGCTGGGGGGCGGGCTGTGGGTGCTGGCTACCGCGTGGTTGCTGCGCGCTGGTGTGCCGGGCTGGGCGCGTATTCCGGCGGGTTTGCGCTTGGTGGTGGGTGTACTGGCGTTGTGGCTGGCCTGGCTGGCGGTGGTACAGGCACGCAACATCGGGATCAATTTTCTGCTGTCGGTGCTGCTGCTCGTATGGGTTGCTGACATCTTTGCCTACTTTGCGGGGCGCGCTTTTGGCCTTCGTTTTACCAAAGGCAAGCTCGCACCGTCCATCAGTCCTGGCAAGAGCTGGGAAGGAGTGTGGGGCGGGCTCGCTGGCGTGTTGGTGATGGCCTTTGTGTGGGTGGCCGCTGATATGCATTGGCAGGCGCTGGTGCCCAGCTTCTACAGCCGCATGGCGCAGCCCGGATGGTGGCTGCTGGTGATTGCCGCACTGTTCATGGTGGCGATGAGTGTGTCGGGTGATTTGGTCGAGTCGCTCATCAAGCGCAGCGCAGGTGTCAAGGACAGCAGTGGTCTGTTACCGGGACATGGCGGCGTGCTTGACCGGGTGGATGCCTTGCTGCCTACCCTGCCTCTGGCGATGATGCTTACGAGTCTGACCACGACGCAATGATGAAACAACGACTCACTGTTCTGGGGTCCACGGGCTCCATCGGTACCAGCACGCTCGATGTGGTGGCTCGTCACCCGGATCGATTTGAGGTGTTTGCGCTCAGCGCCGCCACCCAGGTGGACCTGATGCTGGCGCAATGCGCGCAGTTTCGCCCCCGCTACGCCGTAATGGCCAGCGCACCCCATGCGGTGCTTCTGGCTGAAAAATTAGAGTCAAATAACCTTCCAACGCATGTCCTTCAATCGCAAGACGCTCTTGAAATCATAGCATCGCACCCCGAGGTGGACGCCGTAATGGCAGCCATCGTCGGGGCTGCGGGCCTTGCACCCTGTCTGGCTGCGGCACGTGCGGGCAAGCGGTTGCTGCTGGCCAACAAGGAGGCCTTGGTGGTGGGCGGCGGGCTGTTCATGCAGACCGTGCGCGAGGGCGGGGCAACGCTGCTGCCCATCGACAGCGAACACTCTGCCATCTTCCAGTGCCTGCCGGAAGACCCAACGACCTGGGCTGACCGGGTGGACAGCATCCTGCTGACCGCCTCGGGGGGGCCGTTCCGCCAGCGCGATCCGTCCACACTGTCGGACATTACCCCGGCCCAGGCCTGCGCACACCCCAACTTTTCGATGGGGCGAAAGATCTCGGTGGATTCGGCCACGATGATGAACAAGGCGCTCGAAGTGATCGAGGCGCGCTGGCTGTTCGATCTGCACCCGGACCAGATCAAGGTGGTGATCCACCCGCAGCAGATCATTCATTCAATGGTGCAGTTCAAAGATGCGTCGATCCTGGCGCAACTAGGCACCCCCGACATGCGCGTACCCATCGCCTGTGGCCTGGCGTGGCCCCAGCGCATTGCCAGCGGTGCCAGCAAGCTGGATTTTTCGGCGTTGACAGCCTTGGCGTTCGAGGAGGCTGATGCGGTTCGCTTCCCCGGATTGCATCTTTCCTGGCAGGCGCTGAAGGCTGCAGAGGGGACCACGGCGGTTCTGAATGCGGCCAACGAGGTGGCGGTCGGTGCCTTTTTGTCCGGAAAACTGCGGTTTGACCAAATTCATGCGGTCAACCTTGCAACTTTGGATGCGGTGTCCCCGTCCAAGCCCCATTCGCTTGAAGCCC
Organism: uncultured Gammaproteobacteria bacterium; assembly: GCA_947085645.1. Lineage (GTDB taxonomy): Bacteria > Pseudomonadota > Gammaproteobacteria > Burkholderiales > Burkholderiaceae_C > Acidovorax. Next base: position 83,013 of record CAMTXG010000015.1, on the reverse strand, counting down.
TGCTTGATCTGGACACCCAGGCGCGCAGTGCAGCAGAGCATGCAGCGGGTCTTTTGGCTGTCTGAGCGTTGCTCAGTCCCCTGTTGAGCCCCTTCTGATCCACGGAACCCTATACCCATGCTGTTGACCCTTGTTGCCTTCATCGTGGCCCTCGGCCTTCTGATTGCCGTTCACGAATACGGGCACTATCGGGTGGCCGTGGCCTGCGGGGTCAAGGTACTTCGGTTCTCGGTGGGTTTTGGCAAACCTCTATTGACCTGGCGACCCAAGGGTTCTCCCACCGAGTTCGTGCTGGGAGCGTTCCCTCTGGGGGGCTATGTGCGCATGCTCGATGAGCGCGAGGCGCCGGTACCTGCCGAAGAGCGCCATCTGGCCTTCAACACCCAGCCCCTGCGTTCTCGCGCTGCCATCGTCGCGGCAGGGCCCATCGCCAACCTGCTGTTGGCGGTTCTGCTGTATTCGCTTGTCAACTGGAATGGCGTGGAGGAACCCAAGGCCTTGCTGGCCAGCCCGGTGGCTGGCTCTGTAGCCCAGAGTGCAGGATTGCGGGGGGGGGAACTGGTCGAGCGCGCTGCGTTGGGTTCTGGCGAGATGGAGCAGGTGAGGTCGTTTGAGGACCTGCGCTGGCTGTTCACGCGCGGAGCGCTGGAAGGTGTGACGGTACGGCTGGATGTGCAACCCCAGCCTGGCGCCTCTCGCCGCGAGATCCTTTTGGATATGTCTCGGATAGACACCCGCGAGGCAGATGCCCAGTTGTTCCGCAAGATCGGCATCCTGGGCCCTTGGACACGCCCGGTTCTGGGCGAGATCATGGTGGGCGGCGCTGCAGAGCGTGCGGGTCTGCGCCAAGGCGATGTCGTTCTCAGGCTCGGTGCGACCGATGTGGTCGATGGGCAGCAGTTGCGCGAACTGATTCGCCAGTCCGTGCGAGGTACAGAACCGTTGTCGCAGCCATGGCGCATTGAACGCGCCGGGCAGGTGCTGACGCTGGATGTACTGCCCGAAGCAAAGGCCGAGCCTGGCGCGACAGTCGGGCGCATCGGCGCCTACGTGGGTGCGGCTCCCGAATTCGTGACTGTGGAATATGGGCTGTTTGAAGGCGCATGGGCGGGTGTGGTCAAGACCTGGGATGTGTCGATTCTTACGCTGCGGATGATGGGCCGCATGGTGATTGGCGAGGCGTCGCTCAAGAACCTGAGCGGACCGCTGACGATTGCCGACTACGCAGGGCGTTCGGCCAGCCTCGGGCTCACGCAATATCTGGTTTTCCTTGCGCTGATCAGCGTGAGTCTTGGTGTGCTCAACCTGCTTCCGTTGCCTGTCTTGGATGGCGGACACCTGATGTATTATCTTTGGGAGGGGGTGACGGGCAGGGGGGTGTCGGATGCATGGATGGAACGTCTGCAGCGCGCGGGCGTTGCGGTGTTGCTTCTCATGATGTCGATAGCCCTGTTCAATGATGTCACCCGGCTCTTTGGCTAACACTTTTGCCGCGCTTGCCATGCAAACGCGACTTCAGCTTCACTCATGAAAAAACACATCAATCGCCTGGGCGTGCGTACCGCATCGGCCATTGCCGCCATGATTTTTGCCGCCAATGCGGCATGGGCTTTGGAGCCTTTCAAGGTGCAGGATATCCGCGTAGAGGGCCTGCAGCGCGTCGAGCCCGGCACCGTGTTCGCGTCCATGCCGCTGCGGGTGGGTGACGACTACAACGACGAAAAGGGCGCTGCGGCGATTCGAGCCCTTTTTGGGCTGGGGCTGTTCAAAGACGTGCGCCTTGAAGCCAGTGGCAACGTGCTGGTGGTGGTAGTTGAAGAGCGCCCCACGATCGCCGATGTGGACTTCGCGGGCACTCGCGAATTTGATAAAGACGCGCTCAAAAAGGCCATGCGTGAGGTGGGGCTGACGGAAGGTCGTGCCTACGACAAGGCTCTGGCAGACCGCGCTGAACAAGAGCTCAAGCGTCAGTACATCAATAAGAGCCTTTACGGTGCCGAGGTGGTGACTACCGTGACACCCATCGAACGCAACCGCGTCAACCTGACATTCTCCGTAACGGAGGGCGAGCCTGCCCGTATCAAGGAAGTGCGCATCGTGGGTAACGAGGCCTTCAGTGAATCAACTTTGAGAGGGCTGTTTGACCAGGACACGGGCGGCTGGCTCAGCTGGTACACCAAGTCGGACCGTTACTCGCGGGCTAAGCTCAATGCCGATCTGGAAACTCTGCGCTCGTACTACCTGCAGCGGGGTTACCTGGAGTTTCGTGTGGATTCGACTCAAGTGGCCATTTCTCCCGACAAGCAGGCCATCTCCATCACGGTCAATGTGACTGAAGGCGAGCGATTTATCGTCTCCGGCGTGAAGCTCGAGGGAAACTATTTGGACCGAGATGATGAGTTCAAGTCGCTCGTCACGATCCGCCCGGGCGAACCGTACAACGCCGACCGGGTTGCCGAGACGACCAAGGCGTTCTCGGAATACTTCGCACGGTTCGGATTTGCGTTTGCGCGGGTGGATGCTGTGCCCGAGATCGACCGCGAAAACAACCGCGTGACCCTCGTGGTACAGGCTGATCCCGCGCGCCGCGCCTATGTGCGGCGCATCAATATCGGCGGTAACAACCGTACGCGAGATGAAGTGATTCGCCGGGAATTCCGACAGTACGAAGCGTCTTGGTATGACGGAGAAAAAATCCGCATTTCGCGTGATCGTGTGGATCGTCTCGGCTTCTTCACCGAGGTGACTGTCGAGACCCAAGAAGTGCCTGGCTCGCCCGATCAGGTCGATCTGGTTATTAACGTGGCAGAGAAACCAACGGGGTCCTTGCAGTTGGGCGCGGGGTTTTCGAGTGCAGAGAAGGTATCCCTATCCTTTGCCGTCAAGCAAGAGAATATTTTCGGGTCGGGTAACTACCTCGGCATCGACGTAAACACCAGCAAATTCCGCCGTACCTTGGTGTTCAGCACCACCAATCCGTATTTCACGCCCGAAGGAATCTCGCGCACCCTGGATGTTTTCTACCGTACGGACAAGCCTTACGAAGACCAAGGGGGCAACTACGAGCTCGTCACGACCGGCGCATCCGCGCGTTTTGGCGTGCCCTTTAGCGAAACCGATACCGTGTTTTTCGGTGGCGGGCTGGAGCAAACCAAGATCAAGCCGGGCACCAATATCCCTGCAACCTATCTCGCATATGGGGATCAGTTTGGTTACAGCAGTACCTCCATTCCATTGACTATTGGCTGGTCCCGCGACGACCGCGACAGTGCACTCGCACCAAACTCGGGTCGTTACCAGCGCCTCAACTCCGAGTGGTCGGTGGCGGGCGACTCGCGTTATGTTCGGGCCAACTACCAGTACCAGCAGTACATTCCGTTGAACAAGCGCTTTACCGTGGCATTCAATGGGGAGCTGGGCATTGGCAAGGGAATGAACGGCCGTCCGTTCCCAGTGTTCAAGAACTTCTATTCGGGCGGATTGGGCTCGGTGCGTGGCTTTGACCAAGGTACGCTCGGGCCACGAGATGTGACCGGTGCCTCCCTCGGCGGGCCGAAGAAAGTCACACTCAATGCAGAGTTGATTGCGCCATTTCCAGGCGCTGGCAACGATCGGACCTTACGCGTCTACACATTCTTTGATGTGGGTAATGTGTACGGCGAGAACGACAAAGTTATCCTTAGCGACATGCGTGCTTCCGTCGGGGTTGGTCTGAGCTGGATTTCCCCGCTTGGCCCACTGCGTTTGGCGTTTGCCCAACCAGTGCGCAAGTTTGCTGGCGATAAAATCCAAAAATTGCAATTCCAGATTGGAACGTCTTTCTAATGAAATCCTTTTCTCGCCATATTTCTTTGGCTCTGCTGCTCGGCACTCTGGCCTTCGCCGCACCTGTCCATGCGCAAGAGTTCAAAGCGGGCTTCGTCAACACCGACCGCATCTTCCGCGAAGCTAACACCGCCAAGGCTGCACAGGCCAAGCTCGAAACAGAGTTTTCGCGCCGTGAAAAAGAACTGGTCGATCTTGGCAACACGCTGAAGACCGCGTCCGAGAAGTTTGAACGTGAAGCGCCGACCATGGCTGAAAGCCAGCGAACCACTCGCCAGCGCCAGCTGGTGGACCAGGACCGTGATTTTCAGCGCAAGCGCCGGGAATTCCAGGAAGACCTGACTGCTCGCAAGAATGAGGAACTGGCCCAGGTCCTGGAGCGCGCCAACAAGGTCGTCAAGCAGGTGGCCGAGGCTGAGAAGTACGACGTCATCCTGCAGGAAGCCGTGTACATCAACCCCAAGCACGACATCACTGACAAAGTGATCAAGGCGCTGAATGCCGCTCCTGCTGCAAAGTAAGCTCCAGCAGCGCTGCACAGGTGCCTTGTGAACTTGCTTCTCGGGCACATTGTTGATGCGCTCGGTGGTTCGCTGGAGGGTGGGGCGTACGACACGCCTATCTCTCGCATCGCGCCACTGGAGGTCGCTGGCCCGGGAGACCTCAGTTTCCTGAGCAACCCCCGCTACCAGCAGCAACTGGCCGCCTCCCGGGCGGCCTGTGTCATTGTGGCGCCAGCGATGCGTGACCTCGCGCTGGCGCGCGGCGCCTGCATCGTTGCGGACAATCCCTACGTCTATTTCGCGCGCGCCACCCAGCTATGGCGTTCACGCACTGCGCCCGCTACGCAGGTTGGCGTGCATCCCAGTGCGGTGGTCGATCCGGATGCGCGGGTGCATCCCACAGCGACCGTCGGTCCGCTGTGTGTGGTCGAACGGGGAGCACATGTCGGCGCTGGCACGGTACTCAAATCGCGGGTGACTGTGGGCGATAACTGCGTCATCGGTGCGCGTTGCATCGTGCACCCAGGTGTGGTCATCGGCGCGGATGGCTTTGGTTTTGCGCCCGAGAACGGTCAATGGGTCAAGATCGAGCAACTGGGTGCTGTGCGCATCGGTGACGATGTCGAAATCGGTGCCAACACGTGTATCGACCGCGGTGCCTTGCAGGACACCGTGGTCGAAGATGGCGTCAAGCTCGACAACCTCATCCAGATCGGACACAACGTACGCATCGGCAAACACTCTGCCATGGCTGGGTGTGTGGGTGTTGCGGGCAGTGCCACCATTGGCGCGCATTGCACGGTGGGTGGTGGGGCAATTGTGCTGGGGCATCTCGAAATGGCTGACAACGTGCACATTTCGGCGGCCACGGTGGTGACCCGTTCGCTGACCAGGCCTGGGCAGTACACCGGCATGTTCCCCATCGACGACAATGCGCGCTGGGAAAAAAACGCTGCGACACTCAAACAACTGCACAGCTTGCGCGAGCGCATCAAGGCGCTGGAGCAGGCGCTTAAAGCAGCATGAACGGAAGAACAACTCGATGATGGATATTCACGCAATTCTCAAGCAACTGCCCCACCGCTACCCTTTTTTGCTGGTAGACAAGGTGATCGAGCTTGAGAGCAACACCCGCATCAAGGCCATCAAGAACGTCACGTTCAACGAGCCCTATTTCGCAGGGCATTTTCCGGGTCGTCCCGTGATGCCGGGGGTGTTGATCCTGGAGGCACTCGCCCAGGCCGCTGGCTTGCTTGCGTTTGACGCCATGGGCAAGGTGCCTGACGAAAACAATATCTACTACTTTGTTGGCATCGACGGCGCGCGTTTCAAGCGTCCGGTCGAGCCGGGTGACCAGCTGATCCTCGCAATCACTATCGACCGCGTACGCGGCGGCATCTGGAAGTTCAAGGGTGTGGCGAGTGTGGGTGACGAAGTGGCTTGCGAAGCCGAACTGATGTGCACCATGCGCAGTGTGGGTTGATCTACTCGGGTTTTCTGGATCGTGAGCAATATCCATCCCACTGCCGTTGTTGACGCGGGAGCGCGCATTGATCCTTCTGTGACGGTGGGGCCGTATGCAGTGATCGGCCCGCATGTATCGATCGGACCGGGCACTACGGTAGGTGCGCACTGCGTGATCGAGGGGCGCACCACCATCGGTGCAGACAACCGCATCTTTCAGTTCGCCTCGCTGGGCGCGGCCCCGCAGGACAAGAAATATGCAGGTGAGCCTACGAGGCTGGTAATCGGCGACCGCAATACCATCCGCGAGTTCTGTACCTTCAACCTGGGCACGGAGCAGGACAAAGGCGTGACCACCATCGGCGATGACAACTGGATCATGGCCTATGTGCACATCGCGCACGACTGCGTGGTGGGCAATCAGACCATCCTTGCCAACAACGCGACCTTGGCAGGCCACGTACACGTTGCAGACCAGGCCATCATCGGCGGGCTCACCGGGATTCACCAGTTCGTCAAGGTGGGGGCGCATGTGATGGCTGGTTTTGCCAGCCACATTTCGCAAGATGTGCCTCCATACATGATGGTGGACGGGAATCCCCTGTCCGTCCGCGGCCTGAACCTGGAAGGCCTTCGTCGACGCGGGTTTTCTCCTGCACGCATTGCTGGCATCAAGCAGATGCACCGTGTGTTGTACCGCCAAGGGCTTACCTTGGATGCAGCACGTGCCGCCATGGCCGAGTTACCTGCATCTAATCCAGAAGCCGCTGCCGATATCGGTCTGGTGTTGTCCTTTCTGGATGCGTCTACGCGCGGTATCGCGCGCTGAGGGGCGGTAGATGAGCGCTCCCCCCCGCATCGCCATGGTGGCGGGCGAGACGTCAGGTGATCTGCTCGCGGGTCTACTGATCGACGGCATGCAGGCCCACTGGCCGGGGTTGCAGTCGTGCGGCATTGGCGGCCCGCAAATGCAGCGCCGCGGATTTGCCGCGTGGTGGCCCAGCGAAAAACTCGCCGTGCACGGCTACAGCATGGAAGTGCTGCGCCGACTGCGTGAGCTTCTGGGCATCCGCAAGCAGTTGCGCGAACGACTACTCAAAGACCCCCCGGATGTGTTCATCGGTGTGGATGCCCCTGATTTCAACCTGGGGCTGGAGAGCGACCTGCGCGACGCAGGTATCAAGACCGTTCACTTCGTGTGTCCGTCCATCTGGGCCTGGCGTGCCGACCGGGTCGAGAAGATTCGCCGCAGCGCGGACCATGTCTTGTGCATCTTTCCGTTCGAGCCAGAGCTTTTGGCGCAGCACGGTATTGCAGCCACGTACGTGGGCCATCCCCTCGCGGGCGTGATTCCCATGGTGCCGGACCGCGCGGCTGCGCGGGCGCAACTCGGGCTTCAGGACTCCGACGAAGTGCTGGCGATTCTCCCGGGTAGCCGTTCTTCCGAGGTGCAATACATCGCCAAACCCTTTTTTGAGGCTGCAGCGCTTGTCCTTAAAGCGCGACCAGCTATCAAATTGGTAGTGCCTGCGGTGCCCGCCTTGCATGACCGCATCGTGCAGATGGCGCAGGCTTGTGGGCTAGGCAAAGCGGTGCAGATTGTGTATGGCCGGTCCCATGCGGTGCTTGCCGCCTGCGATGCCACGCTGATCGCCAGCGGCACCGCCACGCTGGAGGCTGCGCTCTTCAAGCGCCCGATGGTGATTGGCTACCACATGCACCCCCTGAGCTGGTGGCTTATGCGCCGCAAGCAACTGCAGCCCTGGGTGGGCTTGCCCAATATTCTTTTCCAAGAGTTCGTGGTGCCAGAGCTGATCCAGGATGCCGCCACGCCGCATGCGTTGTGTGCAGCGACGCTCGAATGGCTGGACGCGCGGCACGATAATCCTCAAAAAATCAGCGCCCTGGAGCAGCGCTTCACCACGCTGCACGAAAGCCTGCGACGCAACACCCCTCAACTGGCTGCCGATGCGATCCAGAAAATCCTCTCCCCTACCGCTGCCTGAGCAGGCCTGTCTGCCGTGGCACCCGACCGGCCTCGTCGCAGGTGTCGATGAGGCGGGCCGAGGCCCCTTGGCAGGGCCCGTGGTGGCCGCAGCCGTCATCCTTGACGAACTGCACCCTATCTCAGGGCTGGCTGACTCCAAGAAGCTCACGTCCGCGCGTCGGGCCAAGCTGTATGACGAAATCCGCGCCAAGGCCCTTTGCTTCAGCATCGCCGAGGCCAGTGTGGAGGAAATCGATCAGATCAACATTCTGCAGGCCACCTTGTTGGCCATGCGCCGCGCGGTGCTGGGGCTGCGGCTCAAGCCCGCCATGGTGCTGGTTGACGGCAACCGATTGCCCCTGCTGGATGTGCCTGCAGAGGCCATCATCAAAGGAGATGCACTGGTGCCCGCCATTTCCGCAGCCTCCATACTTGCCAAGGTGCACCGGGACCGGTGGTGTGCGCAGGTGGACGCAGAGTTTCCGCAGTACGGGTTTGCGGGGCACAAGGGTTACGGAACGGCCGTGCACATGGAGGCCTTGCGTGAGCATGGTGCCTGCATCCATCATCGCCGCTCGTTTGCACCCGTGTCCCAACGGCTGTTGATCCTCTCGTAGCAAGATCGCCGATCCATCCATCATCCATCAATGACTTCGTCGCCCGTCACAGCCATCCACTCCCGGGACAACCCGTTTGTCAAAGACTTGCGGCGTCTGGCGCAGGACACCACTGCCTACAGAAAGCAGGGACGCATCTGGCTGGAGGGGGATCACCTGTGCCGCGCAGCGATGGCACGCGGGGTTCAGCCCGCAATTTCTGTTTTTTCTGAGTCTTTTTGGCCTCTAGCGCAGGTGGAATATGCGCAAGTAGCTACTAAAACGATAGTGATGGCCGATGCGTTGTTCGCAGACATCAGTGGCCTGGAGTCACCCGCGCGCATGGGCTTCATCCTGGATCTGCCGGTGGGAGCCACGCTGCAGCCGGGCGCGGCCACCGTGGTGCTGGACAGGGTGCAGGACGCCGGCAATGTGGGTTCCATTCTGCGCAGTGCGTCCGCATTCGGGTTTCGGCAAGTGGTGGCCATCAAGGGCAGTGCAGCGCTGTGGTCCCCCAAGGTGCTGCGGGCCGGCATGGGTGCCCATTTCGCCTTGGAGCTGATCGAAGGCTTGGAGCACAAGGATTTGCTGGCGCTACAGGTGCCCCTGCTGGTGACCAGCTCGCACGCGGGCGAGCTCCTTCATCGTGCGACGCTGCCTTGGCCCTGCGCCTGGGTCATGGGGCACGAGGGGCAGGGTGTTTCAGCGCAGCTGGAAGAACGCGCTGCCATGCGTATTCGAATCGCGCAGCCTGGGGGGGAGGAGTCGCTGAACGTGGGCGCGGCGGCTGCGATTTGTCTGCACCACAGTGGGGCTGCGCACTAGCGGGGCGTGCTGTCCCTGCCAAACTTTGCCTCTTGCTAGCTTCTCGTTAGCTGCGAAGGTCCCTTCAACTGCTGTGCCATGTGCTGTGCCGAGCGAGGCACGCACTAACAAGTGCGCGCGCATTGCAAGGTGATGCAAGGCCTGCATTTGCAGTTGCGTCACACCCGAGGGGTATAATCGGGGGCTTTTCTCGCAACAGCGTCGCCCGACCGCACCCAAAGCAACAACCCATCTGAGAGCAGCCGCTGGTACTCGATTGCAAACATCCTTTGCAAGCGGCCTGCAGGCGCCGGGCGACCGTAACCATCCGGAGAACCCAGTGCTTTTGTCTCTACAGGGAACCTTCCCGCCCGCCATTCTGGCGCTCGCAGACGGCACGGTCTTTATCGGCAATTCGATTGGTGCCACTGGCACCACCGTCGGCGAAGTGGTGTTCAACACCTCCATCACCGGCTACCAGGAAATCCTCACCGACCCGAGCTATTGCCAGCAGATCGTGACGCTCACGTATCCGCACATCGGCAACTACGGTGTCAATGCTGAGGATGTCGAAGCCGACAAGATCCACGCCGCAGGCCTGATCATCAAAGACCTGCCTTTGATCGCCAGCAACTTCCGCTCCACCGAAACGCTCTCGCAGTATCTCGTGCGCGAAAAGACGGTGGCCATTGCCAACATCGATACCCGCAAGCTCACCCGCCTGCTGCGCAGCAAAGGCGCACAAAACGGCGCCATCGTGGGTCTGGCCGCTGGGCAGAGCGTGACGCAGGCGCTGGTCGACGAAGCCATCGCTAAGGCAAAGGCCGCTCCCAGCATGGCAGGACTGGACCTCGCCAAGGTCGTCAGTACGCCAGTGCGCTACGAATGGACCCAGACTGAGTGGAAGCTCGGATCTGGCTACGGCGAACTCACTGCTCCGCAGTTCCACGTGGTGGCCTACGACTTCGGCGTCAAGAAGAACATATTGCGCATGCTGGCAGAGCGCGGTTGCAAGGTCACAGTCGTGCCCGCAAAAACGCCCGCTGCCGATGTGCTGGCGCTCAAGCCTGACGGAGTGTTTCTGTCCAACGGACCTGGCGACCCAGAACCTTGCGACTACGCGATAGAGGCCACTCGGGCGATCGTGGACAGCGGAGTGCCGACTTTCGGTATTTGTCTGGGTCACCAGATCATGGCTTTGGCTGCGGGCGCCAAGACGTTCAAGATGGTCAACAGTCACCATGGCGCCAACCACCCAGTGAAAGACCTGGACACGGGCCGCGTCAGCATCACCAGCCAGAACCACGGTTTTGCGGTGGACATGGAGTCGCTGCCCGCCAATTTGCGTGCCACCCACGTAAGTCTTTTTGACGGAACCCTGCAAGGGCTGATGCACACCGACAAGCCTGCATTCTGCTTCCAGGGCCATCCTGAGGCATCCCCCGGGCCGCACGACATCGGCTATCTCTTCGAGCGCTTTACCGACGCCATGCGCGCCGCCAAAGTCCGGTAAATCACTGCAGGAGCCGTGTCATGAAACTGTTCAGCTTCCCCTCCGCAACGCTGGAAAAAGCGATACACAAGCGCGTCCTGACTCTGCCATCGCCCCATCGCGAGTGGTTTACCGAGCGCTGGCAGCAAAAGCCCTATAAAAAGGCGTTCATCGACAACAAGGCGATGCCGCTGGTCACGCTGGTGGCTAAGGGCAAAACGCTGGATGACGCTGAATTTGAGGAGCTGATGCAGGAGTGGGATGTGACGTTTTATGACGCGGAAGAAGAGGTGCTCCGTCCGCTGATTCAAGGCGACGGCCTGCTGCAACTGATGCAAAAAAACCTTCCTCCCGCTCGGGCCCAGGCGCTGCTTGCCAAACTGACGCAGCGCCGCGCACCGCTTGCAGATGCCGCTGCTGCGCCCGCCCCGACACCAAGCCCCCAGGCAGCCGAACCCACGATCGACTGATCGACGCAACATGCCAAAACGTACAGACATCAAAAGCATTCTCATCATCGGCGCTGGCCCTATCATCATCGGCCAGGCCTGTGAATTCGACTACTCCGGCGTGCAGGCCTGCAAGGCCCTGCGCGAAGAGGGCTATAAGGTCATCCTGATCAACAGCAACCCTGCGACGATCATGACGGACCCGGCCACGGCCGACGTGACCTACATCGAGCCCATCACCTGGCAGACGGTCGAGAAGATCATTGCCAAGGAGCGCCCTGACGCCATCCTGCCCACCATGGGCGGGCAGACTGCGCTCAATTGCGCGCTGGACCTGTGGCACCACGGCGTGCTCGACAAGTACAAGGTCGAGCTGATCGGCGCCACGCCGGAGGCCATCGACAAGGCCGAAGACCGCCTGAAGTTCAAGGACGCGATGACCAAGATCGGCCTGGGCTCTGCGCGCTCGGGTATCGCCCACAGCATGGAAGAGGCCTGGGGCGTGCAAAAGCAGGTGGGTTTCCCCACCGTGATCCGCCCCAGCTTTACGCTGGGCGGTACGGGTGGTGGCATCGCCTACAACCCCGAAGAGTTCGAGACCATCTGCAAGCGCGGTCTGGAAGCCTCGCCCACCAACGAGTTGCTGATCGAAGAATCGCTGCTTGGCTGGAAAGAATATGAGATGGAAGTGGTGCGCGACAAGGCGGACAACTGCATCATCATCTGCTCCATTGAGAACCTGGACCCCATGGGCGTGCACACCGGCGACTCGATCACCGTAGCCCCGGCGCAGACGCTGACCGACAAGGAATACCAGATCATGCGCAACGCCAGTCTGGCGGTGCTGCGCGAGATCGGTGTGGACACGGGCGGCTCCAACGTGCAGTTCTCGATCAACCCCCAGGACGGCCGCATGGTCGTGATCGAGATGAACCCGCGCGTTTCGCGCTCCTCTGCGCTGGCCTCCAAGGCCACGGGTTTCCCCATCGCCAAGGTCGCTGCCAAGCTGGCCGTGGGCTACACGCTTGATGAGCTGCGCAACGAGATCACGGGAGGCGTCACGCCGGCCTCGTTCGAACCGTCCATCGACTACGTGGTCACCAAGATTCCACGTTTCGCGTTCGAAAAGTTCCCCACGGCCGACAGCCGCCTGACCACGCAGATGAAGTCCGTGGGCGAAGTCATGGCCATGGGCCGCACCTTCCAGGAGTCCTTCCAGAAAGCCCTGCGCGGCCTGGAAGTGGGCGTGGACGGAATGAACGAGAAAACCCAGGATCGCGAAGTGCTCGAAAAAGAGCTGGGTGAACCCGGGCCAGAGCGTATCTGGTACGTGGGCGATGCATTTGCCATGGGCCTGTCGGTCGATGAAGTGTTTGATCTCACCAAGATAGACAAGTGGTTCCTGGTGCAGATCGAGCAGATCGTGAAGATCGAGCTGGACATCGACAAACTCGTCGCTGAGAAGGGCGAGGGCGCATTGGCGACCCTTGATGCTGCCACGTTGCTCACGCTGAAGCAAAAGGGCTTCTCCGACCGCCGCTTGGCCAAGCTGCTCAAGACCACGGAAAAGGCTGTGCGCGAAGCGCGCCGCGCACTCAAAGTACGCCCTGTGTATAAGCGCGTGGACACCTGCGCGGCTGAGTTCGCTACCGATACGGCCTACCTGTACTCCACCTACGAAACTGCCGCCTATGGGGGCGTCGCTGAATGCGAGGCCGAGCCCACGGCCAACAAGAAGATCATGGTGCTCGGCGGCGGCCCCAACCGCATCGGCCAGGGCATCGAGTTCGACTACTGCTGCGTGCATGCGGCCCTCGCCATGCGCGAGGACGGCTACGAGACCATCATGGTCAACTGCAACCCCGAGACCGTCTCCACCGACTACGACACCTCCGACCGCCTGTATTTTGAGCCCGTGACGCTGGAAGACGTGCTGGAGATCGTGGACAAGGAAAAGCCGGTTGGCGTGATCGTGCAGTACGGCGGCCAGACGCCCCTGAAGCTCGCTTTGGGCCTGGAAGCCGAAGGCGTGCCGATCATCGGCACCAGCCCCGACATGATCGATGCGGCCGAAGACCGCGAGCGCTTCCAGAAGCTGCTGGGTGACCTGGGCCTGCGCCAACCGCCCAACGCCACCGCACGCACCGAACCCGAGGCCCTGGAAAAGGCCGCTGCCCTGGGTTACCCCCTGGTGGTGCGCCCCAGCTACGTGCTGGGCGGCCGCGCGATGGAAATCGTGCACGAGCAGCGCGACCTGGAGCGCTACATGCGCGAAGCCGTCAAGGTGAGCAACGACTCCCCCGTGCTGCTCGACCGATTCCTCTCCAACGCCATCGAATGCGACGTGGACTGCGTGCGCGACTCCGCAGGCGTCACCTTCATCGGCGGCGTGATGGAGCACATCGAGCAGGCTGGCGTGCACAGCGGCGACTCTGCCTGCTCGTTGCCTCCGTACTACCTCTCGCAGCCGACCATCGACGAGATCAAGCGCCAGACTGCCGCCATGGCCGAAGGCCTGAGCGTGGTGGGGCTGATGAACGTGCAGTTCGCCATCCAGGAAGTCGATGGCAAGGACGTGATCTACGTGCTCGAAGTGAACCCGCGTGCGTCGCGCACGGTGCCCTTCGTCTCCAAGGCCACCGGTATTCAGCTGGCCAAGGTAGCCGCGCGCTGCATGGCTGGCCAGACGCTGGCTTCGCAAGGCATTACCAAGGAAGTGACCCCGCCGTACTTCAGCGTGAAGGAGGCCGTGTTCCCGTTCGTCAAGTTCCCTGGCGTGGACACGATTCTTGGCCCCGAGATGAAGTCCACCGGCGAAGTCATGGGCGTGGGCAAGACCTTCGGCGAAGCCTTCGTGAAAAGCCAGCTCGGCGCAGGTACCAAGCTGCCCACATCGGGCAAGGTGTTCCTCACTGTAAAGAACAATGACAAAGCGCGTGCCGTGGACATCGCTCGCCAATTGGTCGCGCTGGGCTTTGAGCTGGTAGCGACCAAGGGGACTGCCGCAGCCATCGCCGACGCTGGTGTGCCGGTAGCGGTGGTCAACAAGGTGACTGAAGGTCGCCCGCACATCGTGGACATGATCAAGAACAACGAGATTGTCATGGTCATCAACACCGTCGAAGAGCGCCGCAACGCGATTGCCGACTCACGCGCCATCCGCACCTCGTCGCTGCTGGCCCGCGTGACCACCTTCACCACCATCTTCGGCGCTGAAGCAGCTGTGGAGGGCATGAAGTACATGGACAAGCTCGACGTGTACTCAGTGCAGGAACTGCATGCCCAACTGGTGGCGTGAGCACGGGTAAAAGCGGCATAATCTTCGCTTGAACAGACACCGCCGCGCGGCAACGCGCGGCGGTTTCCTTTTGTAGGGTCGTGAATGCCTTGCTGGCCAGTAGCCACGCAGGTGAGACCCAACGGCGGCAGCTGATTGCGCTGCAGCCGTCCTGATTTATGGAGACTGATAACCATGGCCACCATTCCGATTACCAAGCGCGGCGCCGAGAAGCTCAAGGAAGAGCTGCATCGACTCAAGACAGTGGAGCGCCCTGCTGTCATCACAGCCATTGCCGAAGCGCGCGCGCAGGGCGACCTGAGTGAGAACGCCGACTATGACGCCGCCAAGGACCGCCAAGGCTTCATCGAAGGGCGCATTCAGGAGATCGAAGGCAAGCTGTCGGTGGCGCAGGTGATTGATCCTAGCGGCGTGGACGGCGGCGGCAAAGTGGTCTTTGGCGCTACTGTTGAGCTGGAAGACGAGGAGTCTGGTGACTTGGTCAAGTACCAGATCGTGGGCGAGGACGAGGCGGATTTGAAGCAAGGCCTGATCAACATCTCCAGCCCCATTGCGCGCGCCCTGATCGGCAAGGAAGAGGGCGATACCGCGGAAGTGCAGGCACCGGGTGGCATCCGCCGCTATGAAGTAGTAGCCGTTAGCTACCTGTGAGTCACAAGGCAGTCATGCTCCAGCGCCTGCCGGCCTTGGTGGCTGCCCTCTGGTGGGGCAGTCTGACCACTATCGGGTTTTTGGTGGTGCCGCTCCTGTTTTCGCATCTGCCGTCCCCCTCTCTGGCGGGATTCATGGCCGCCAAGCTGTTTGCGGCGCAAACCTGGGTAGCCGTGGGGTGCTGCCTTGTTTTGTTGCTGATTTCCAAGCCAAAACATGCTCTAGCGCAGCATCCATGGGCGCAGGCTGCTATGGTTTTTATACTGGGTGGATTGCTGTTTGCATTGCTGACCCAATTCGGCGTGGCGCCGCGCATCATCGCCCGGCAAGACCTTCGCCTGTGGCACAGCGTAGGCTCGGTGATGTATGCGCTCCAGTGGTGCTGCGCGCTGGCTGTCTTGTGGCGGACTTTGCGCCATGACTCTCCTGCGCAAAACTTTGAGGATGCGCCCGCTGAGGTTTGAACGCTGCCTGCAAAGGATCTCGCAGGTTTAGGCAGGTTTAACGCAACCATCGCTCTGTGGGTCGAGCGCTTCTCAAGTTCGCACCGCCTTACTCGTGCCAGTGCTCCGCCACCCATTTCGCGGGGCGAATGTAGCGAAACCGGCGGTTGCGGCGGCCCGCCAAGGCGTCGGGCGGGTTGCATTCACCGTGAAAGATCACGATACGTGCACCCGCAGGCACAAAAGGCGGCCGCCAGTAGTTGGTGGGCCAAGTCGGTATGCCGTGGTACTTAAAACTTGGACACCATTCGGCGGGCCAGTACTGCAGTTTTCCTTGCCGATGCAAAAAGTCAGACAGGTATGCCTGCTCATTGCGGAATTGCGCGCGAATTTCGGCGAAATGCCCCCGAAAGTGTTCCAGCACATCGGGATGTGCGCCCAACTCGAACCGGTAGACCGACGAATTGCCCGTGACGCGCCAGGGGCGCTTGTAGTCGTGAATGATCAGAAACTCGCCGGGCTGCGTAAAAAATGCGTCAAGGCTGCCGGTGATGACAACATCCACATCCAGAAACAAGGCAGTGCCCGAGAGGCCGTGCAGATCAGCACTAAAGGTGGCCAGTTTCGTCCACCCCCGCTCTGGAATGCCGGAGGGCAAGTCCAGCGCAGGTATCGGCAGACAGGTCACTTCGCTGCGGATGCCCGCACTGTTATCCGTCAGGCAGATGAAGTGGAAGTCGCCCGTCAAATGCCGTCGCACCATTGCGTAGAGCCGGTTGACGTATTCGGGGCCGTATTTCGTGCCCCACTTCATGCACAGTATGTGGCGAGTGCGGGCGATGCTGGCGGATGCTGCCGCTGGAGCCATCAGTCAGCCTGGCGCTTCTTGATGGACTTGAGCTTGGGCTTCTTGGCCCGTTTGACTTGGCCGCCGGGCGTCAGGCGCTGGTTGCCCAGCACGCGCAGCTGCTTGACCTCCGGGCGCTGGCCAGCGCGCTTGCTGTATTTGAGCACCTTGACGTCGCGCGGGCCGGGCATGCGGTCTTCATCGACCGTGCGTTCTTTGGCTGGCTGAGGGCGCCAGAGCACCAGGAGTTTGCCAATGTGCTGAATCGGCGCGGCGCCGAGGTCTGCCGTGAGCTGCTGGTACATCAGTTCCCGGGCGACACGGTCATCGTTGAAAACACGCACCTTGATGAGCCCGTGGGCGTTCAAAGCGGCGTCGATTTCCTTTTGGACGGCAGGAGTCAGGCCGTCGCCGCCGACCATGACCACAGGGTCCAGGTGATGGGCATTGGCGCGTTGTTCCCGGCGCTCGGCGGGAGTCAGTTGAATTTGGGGCATGGGCCGTATTATCGGCGGTGCGGATTGTCGAGAGACAATGGGGCCGTATGAAAGTCAAAACCCAAAGCAAGAAGGTCAACAAGGCGTGGTTGAACGACCACGTCAACGACACCTATGTCAAGTTGGCCCAGAAAGAGGGTTTTCGGGCCCGCGCCGCCTACAAGCTCAAGGAAATCGACGAACAACTCGGGTTGATCAAACCGGGTTACACCGTGGTGGACCTGGGCTCCACGCCGGGCGCCTGGAGTCAGTACCTACGCCGGCGCATGTCGCCCGCGGGCGCTGCAGCGGGCCAGCTCAATGGCACCATCATTGCGCTGGACCTTTTGCCCATGGAGCCCATTGAGGGCGTTACATACATCAACGGAGATTTCCGCGAGGCCGAGGTGCTGGAGCGGCTGGAAGCGGCGCTGGACGGCAAGATTGTGGATGTCGTGGTTTCGGACATGGCCCCCAATCTGTCCGGTATCGAATCGGCAGATGCGGCGCGGATTGCCCATCTGGTGGAGCTCGCGGTGGAGTTTGCTTGCAACCATTTGAAACCGGATGGTGCTCTGGTAGTGAAGCTCTTTCACGGCAGTGGCTACAGCGATCTCGTGACCTTGTTCAAGCAGACGTTCAAAGTGGTCAAACCCGTGAAACCCAAGGCTTCACGCGACAAGTCGTCTGAGACGTTTCTGGTGGGCATGGGGCTCAAAAAGTAGCCCAGTTAGTCTTGCCGAAGGTCAAGGATCCGTGAAATACGGCTGCAAAGCCCGTGTTGATTCCATGGCCGATAGGGGGAATAGGGGTGGCCCCAAGGCTTGAAAGACCTAAAATGGGCCGCACATGCGTGCCATGACGGCAGTGTGTCCGTTTTCTGTTTCTCGCAACTGGAGCCCCGCTTGAACAATCAGTGGTTTTCAAAAATTGCCGTGTGGCTGGTTATCGCCATGGTGCTGTTCACGGTGTTCAAACAGTTTGACACCCGTGCAGGAGCCAGCGCAGGCCACGTCGGCTACTCGGAGTTCCTCGAGGAGGTTCGCAGCAACCGTATCAAGAGCGCGACCATCCAGGAAGGTCAGGGCGGCACCGAGATTTTGGCCGTCACCAATGACGACCGCAAGATCCGCACGACCGCCACCTATCTCGACCGCGGTCTTGTGGGCGACCTGATTGCCAACAACGTGAAGTTTGATGTCAAGCCACGCGAAGAAGGCTCCCTGCTCATGACGTTGCTGGTCAGCTGGGGCCCCATGCTGTTGTTGATCGGTGTGTGGGTTTACTTCATGCGTCAGATGCAGGGCGGCGGCAAGGGCGGAGCGTTCAGTTTCGGCAAGAGCAAGGCGCGCATGCTCGACGAGAACACCAATCAGGTCACGTTCGCGGACGTGGCCGGTTGCGACGAGGCCAAGGAAGAAGTCAAGGAAGTCGTGGACTTCCTGAAGGACCCGCAAAAATTCCAAAAGCTGGGTGGCCGCATCCCCCGTGGTCTGCTGCTCGTCGGCCCTCCCGGCACCGGCAAGACCCTGCTGGCCAAGTCCATTGCTGGCGAAGCAAAGGTGCCCTTCTTTAGCATCTCGGGTTCTGACTTTGTGGAAATGTTCGTTGGCGTAGGCGCAGCCCGTGTGCGCGACATGTTCGACAACGCCAAGAAGAACGCCCCCTGCATCATCTTCATCGACGAAATTGACGCAGTCGGCCGCCAGCGCGGCGCTGGCTTGGGCGGTGGCAACGACGAACGCGAACAGACTCTGAACCAGATGCTGGTCGAGATGGACGGCTTCGAAACCAACCTCGGCGTGATCGTGGTGGCTGCCACCAACCGCCCTGATATTCTCGATGCTGCTCTGCTGCGCCCTGGTCGTTTTGACCGCCAGGTGTATGTGACGCTGCCCGACATTCGCGGCCGTGAGCAAATTCTGAACGTGCACATGCGCAAGATCCCTGTGAGCCAGGACGTCAATCCCGGCATCATCGCCCGTGGCACCCCTGGTATGAGCGGTGCCGATCTTGCCAACCTGTGCAACGAAGCGGCTTTGATGGCTGCGCGCCGCAACGCTCGCACCGTGGAAATGCAGGATTTCGAGAAGGCCAAGGACAAGATCCTCATGGGCCCCGAGCGCAAGAGCATGGTCATGCCGGAGGAAGAGCGTCGCAACACGGCCTACCACGAGTCCGGCCACGCGCTGATTGGCAAGCTGCTGCCCAAGTGCGATCCGGTGCACAAAGTCACCATCATTCCCCGTGGCCGTGCTTTGGGTGTGACGATGAGTTTGCCCGCGCAAGACCGCTACAGCTATGACCGCGAGTACATGCTCAACCAAATCAGCATGTTGTTCGGCGGCCGTATCGCCGAGGAAGTGTTCATGAATCAGATGACCACCGGCGCCAGCAATGACTTTGAGCGTGCCACGCACATTGCGCGTGACATGGTCACCCGCTATGGCATGACGGACGCCCTGGGCCCTATGGTCTATGCAGAGAACGAAGGCGAAGTGTTTCTGGGCCGCTCGGTCACCAAGACCACCACCATGAGCGAACAGACCATGGAAAAGGTGGACATGGAAGTACGCCGTATCATTGACGAGCAGTACAACCTGGCCCGTGGCCTGATTGAGCAGAACAGCGACAAGATGCACGCCATGGCCAAGGCCTTGCTTGAGTGGGAAACCATTGATTCCGATCAGCTCGATGACATCATGGCCGGCAAGGAGCCTCGTCCTCCCAAGGATTGGACTCCCCGCACGCCTCCCTCGGGCGGTGATAATTCCAGCGGTGGCACGCCAGCGGTCACAACTGACCCCGCGCCGACGGCAGCCTGAGGGTTTGCGGATAACCGTTCGAACGGGGCCTTGTGCCCCGTTTTTCATGCCTGCTAACTAGTTTTGTTTCTCGTCATCACGGTGCTTTGCGCAGTTGCGCAGTTGTTCAGTGGGCGCCTGGATTCGTTCAACCATGTTTTGGCAAACCGCTCGCTTCGACGTTGACCTGACGAACCCCCAAGTCATGGGGATCGTCAATGTCACGCCAGACTCGTTTTCGGATGGAGGGCGCCATGGCTCCACCATCAGTGCGCTACGCCATTGCGAGCAGCTCATCAAGGATGGTGCCCACATTCTGGACATTGGCGGCGAATCCACGCGGCCTGGCAGTCCGGCGGTTTCTTTGGAAGATGAATTGGCACGTGTCGTGCCGTTAGTGCGCGACGCTGTCACGCTGGGGGTGCCGATCTCGGTGGATACCTATAAGCCCGAGGTCATGCAGGCTGTGCTGGACTTGGGCGCTGACATCATCAATGACATCTGGGCGCTGCGGCAGCGTGGAGCGACGGCGGTGGTGGCGGCGCATCCGCGTTGTGGCGTGTGCCTGATGCATATGCACCGCGACCCACAGACCATGCAGGTGGCCCCCATGGTGGGTGACGTGGTGTCTGCAGTGCTATCGTTTTTAGAGCTTGTGGCGCTTGACGCACAAGCGCTAGGGGTCGAAAAGACTCGAATTGTTCTTGACCCGGGTATTGGGTTTGGAAAAACTGTGGAGCAGAACTTTGCGCTGCTGGCCCGGCAATCGGTGCTGACGGCTTCGGGCTACCCCTTGTTGGCAGGCTGGTCCCGTAAATCTTCTCTGGGTGCTGTGACAGGGCTGGATGTCGACCATCGCATGGTGCCCAGTGTCGCGGCCGCTGTGCTTGCTGTAGAGCGCGGTGCCTCTGTGGTGCGCGTGCACGATGTGCGCGAGACGGTGGCGGCTTTGGCTGTGTGGACGGCCATGCAGCAAGCAGACCGATTGAATGAATGAGTGATCGGTTGCCGGAGTGTCTTGTTGCCCGATTGCTCGCAGTTTTGAATTCTTGACAATCGATCTGTCGTTTTGACCCGCACTCATCGACAAAGCCATCCGGCGACCCACATCCAACAACGAAAATGAAACGAGGAGACACAGCTACATGACACGCCAATATTTTGGAACCGACGGCATTCGCGGAACGGTGGGGCAGCCGCCGATCACGCCAGATTTTGTTTTGCGCCTGGCCCATGCCGTGGGCCGCGTATTGCGCCGCACTGAGGACCGCCCCACAGTGCTGATCGGCAAGGACACCCGCATTTCTGGCTACATGCTGGAGAGCGCGCTGGAGTCGGGGTTCAACTCGGCAGGCGTCGATGTGGTGCTGCTGGGGCCTCTGCCCACACCCGGTGTGGCTTACCTCACGCGCGCCCAGCGCGCAAGCCTTGGGGTGGTCATCAGTGCAAGCCACAACCCATACCCCGACAATGGCATCAAGTTCTTCAGTGCACAAGGCACCAAGTTGCCGGACTCCTGGGAGCTTGACGTAGAAGCGGCATTGGCCGAGCCACCGGTATGGGCCGATTCGGCCAACCTCGGCAAAGCGCGCCGCCTGGAGGACGCTGCGGGGCGGTACATCGAATTCTGCAAGAGTACGTTTCCCCACGACCTGACCCTCAAGGGCGTCAAGATCGTCGTGGACGCAGCACACGGGGCTGCCTACCAAGTGGCGCCCAAGGTGTTCCATGAACTGGGTGCTGAGGTGATCTCGATCGGCTGCGCGCCGGACGGCCTCAACATCAACCATGAAGTGGGTGCGACGCACCCTGACGCCCTTGTGCGCGCCGTGCGCGCCAACCGGGCGGACTACGGCATTGCGCTGGACGGCGATGCCGACCGCTTGCAGGTCGTGGATGCCAGCGGGCGCCTGTACAACGGCGATGAGCTTTTGTACTTGATGGCATCCGACCGCATGGGCCGGGACGAGCATGTGCCCGGTGTGGTGGGCACACTGATGACCAACATGGCCGTGGAGGTGGCTCTGCAGGCGCGCGGCGTGAAGTTTGTGCGTGCCAAAGTGGGCGACCGCTATGTGCTCGAAGAACTGGCGCGCCACCAGTGGGTGCTGGGTGGCGAGGGCTCGGGCCATTTGCTGGCCCTTGACCGCCACACCACGGGCGACGGCCTGGTGAGTGCGCTGCAGGTGTTGCAAGCCTGTGTGCGCAGCGGCCGCACGCTGGCGCAGTTGCTGGCCGATATCACGCTGTACCCGCAGGTGTTACTCAATGTTCGGCTGCCGCCGGGGCAGGACTGGAAGTCCAACCGCCTGTTGGCAGACACGACCGAGGCTGTAGTGCAAGAGCTGGGCTCCACTGGACGGGTGCTGATTCGCGCCAGCGGTACGGAACCCTTGTTGCGGGTGATGGTGGAGGCGCGTGACGCCAGTGTGGCCAGCACCTGCGCGCAGCGCCTGGCAGACGCGGCCCGCGCGGGTTGAGCAACCGTGGCGACGTGCAGAGGAGATGCATGGGAACCTCTAAAAACCCCAGTTTTCAGCGCCCTCCCTGCGCAGGCCTCATGAGACCAGCAGGCCTGCCCATTTTTTCAGCAAGTCCGCCTCTTCGAGGGCATTTTTGCCCCCATTCCCTACGCGTTGGCCCGTTGCGGGCATACCTCGCTCTTTGATGGCCAAGCGTTGTAAAACGCATCCACCCCGTCCTCCAAGAACTTGGCCAGGCGCTTGAGGTTGTAGCAAGCGGCCATCATCGTCATCGCCACTGTGGCGCGGGCCTGACCAATGGTGCGAACGAGCTTGCCTCCCATATGGCGCATCTGCGCAAACGGGTGCTCCACCCGGGCTCGGGTCTTGGCAATGCGCTGGTTGCGCCCCTTCTGGCATTCGCTCAGGGGTGTGCCCGGCTTGGCGTTGCGCTGGATGTGCTCCCTGTAGCCCAGTGCCTTGAGCATCTGGCTGCGCTGGGCGCTGGGGTAGCCCCGGTCGGCATAGACGTCGCCGCTGGTGTTGTGCTCGTCCAGCACTTCATCAAAGTGCGTGCTGTCATGCTCGCTGGCCGTGCCGGTGGTGATCTTGCGGATGAACTTGTGTTTGACGTCCACGCTGATGCTCAGCTTGTAGCCGTGGTAACCCTTGCCATGCTTCTTGGTGTGGGTGGCATCCAGGTCTTTCTGCCTGCGCTTGGCGGCATTCCAGTCGGCGGGGATCTTGCCTTGTTCGATCTGGGCCTTGTCTTCTTTGGTGAAGTGCTGGATGGGTGCGGGTACCAAGGTGGCGTCGATGATCTGCCCGCACCGAGCGATGTAGCCGCGCTGCAGCAACTGGCCGTCCACCGCCTGAAAAAGTGCCGTCACGCCATCAACGCCCAGGCGTTGCTAGTAATGCCACAGGGTGTTGCGATCAGGAACGTTGGCGCTGTCGGTGAGCAGGCAAAAGCGCTGGTAGCTCATGCGGTCAAGCAGTTGGTACTCCATCTGCTCATCGCTGAGGTTGTACAGATACTTCAGGATCAGGATGCGCACCATGACCGCAGTGGGGTACGGTGGGCGCTCGCCCCGGGCGGCATCACCTCTGGGCAGTAGTTCATCAATGACCTGTGTCAGGTGGTCAAATGTTGTGGTCAAGTAATTTCGTACAAAAAGATAGGGCGTGTGGTGAATCAAACGGGTGAGGGTTGAGAGCGACGTTGCTCAAAGGCATTGGGAGAGAGGTAGCCCAGGGTCGAATGCAACCGAGTGGGGTTGTAGAAGTTGACGATGTAGTCGGCGATGTCCCTGACGGCCTCACCTTGGTTGGCGTACTGGCGCTGCCAGACCCGCTCCATTTTGAGGTTGAGAAAGAAGCGCTCGGTGACAGCGTTGTCCCAGCAGTTGCCTTTGCGGCTCATGCTGGGCACCAGGCCATGTTTGGCCAACAGCCGGGTGTGGGCCTCACTGGCATATTGGCTGCCCCGGTCGGTGTGCATCAGCACGCCAGTCTCGGGTTTTCTGCAACCGATGGCCATCTGGAGGGCCTCACACACCAGGGATGCCTGCATGTGAGAAGCCATTGACCAGCCCACGATTTTTCGGGAGAACAGGTCAACGACCACGGCCAGGTACAGCCAGCCTGTGGCGGTGCGGATGTAGGTGATGTCACCCGCCCAGGCCTGATTGGCCCCAGCAGGAGCGAACTCTCGCTTGAGCACGTTGTCGGCCACAGGCAGACTGTGTTTGCTGTCGGTGGTGTGGACGAATTTTCTGCGCCAGCATGCCCGCAGCCCGTGGCGGCGCATGAGGGTGCGTGCCCTGTGGCGGCCCACCTGTAAACCGGCTTGTTTGAGTGCCGCACTCAGGCGGCGTGTTCCGTAGGTGCGGCCACTGGCTGTAAAGGCCGCTTGCAACTCGATGGCCTGCGAGCAGACAGCACGGGGCTGTGTGCGACGTGCGCGGGCGCTGTACAGCCCTGAGCGGCTGACACCAAACGCACGGCTGAGTTGGCCGATGCCAACGCTGTCTTTTGCTTTGGCCTTGTTCGCTGAATCGGTGAGCAACGCTTGCATTACTTGATTTCCCGGGCGAACAAGGCCGACGCTTTTTTTAGCAGTTCGTTGTCCGACTTGAGTTGACGAATTTGCCCTTCCAGCTCCCGAATGCGCTGTTGCTCGGGCGTCAGTGGCTTGCCCACACCGGGGCGTCCTGCTGCCTCTTCCTCCAATTGCACCACCCAGCGGCGAACCGCGCTGGGCACCAGATTCATGTCTTTGCAAACCTGATTTAGGCTGATGCCTTGGTCTCGAACCATCTTGGCCACTTGCAGTTTGAAGGCGGGCTCAAAGTGCCTTCTGGTCTTTGGGGTTTCTTGTGTTGTCATGAGGTCGGCTCCGTTGGGGCTGTTGCCGCCTTATCTCGGTGTCCGAAATCATTGGACCATGACACGCCCAACCTGTTTGCCGACTGGAAGACGTCCGTATCGACCGCCATCATCGGCAGCCTGTTGCTGTGGTATGCCCCGCAGTTGCTTAACTGGGGGCTTTTCCAGGCAGTGTGGCAGCCCGACTCGGATGCGTGCCGGGCCGATGGCGTGGGTGCGTGCTGGGGCGTGGTGGCCGAGAAGTACCGGCTCATCATCTTTGGACGTTATCCGTTTGACGAGCAATGGCGCCCGCTGGTGGCCACGGTGCTGATGGTGTCGATGCTGGTGGCCAGCTGCACCCGCGTCTTCTGGCGCCCCTGGCTGGTGCTTCTGTGGGCAGTGGTGTTGGCCAGCTTCTTTGCGCTGATGTACGGCAATGTGCTGGGCCTGGCCAAGGTCGAGACCGACCGCTGGGGCGGCTTGCCGCTGACCATCTTGCTGGCTACGCTCTCCATCGTCATGGCGTTTCCGCTGGCGCTGTTGGTGGCGCTGGGCCGCCGCTCATCGCTGCCCGCCATCCGTACGGCATGCACGATCTATGTGGAGCTGGTGCGGGGCGTGCCGCTGATCTCGGTGCTGTTCATGGCGTCGTTCATGTTCCCGCTGTTCATGCCCCAGGGGGTGACGATTGATGTGCTGATCCGTGTGCTGGCGGGCATCACCCTGTTTGCAGCGGCTTACCTGGCCGAGGTGATTCGTGGCGGGCTGCAGGCCATCCCCAAAGGGCAGGTGGAGGCCGCCGCCACGCTGGGGCTGTCGTACTGGCAGACGCAGCGCAAGATCGTGCTGCCCCAGGCGCTGGCCATTGTGGTGCCGGGCATCATGAACAGCTTCATTGCGATCTTCAAGGACACCTCCTTGGTCACCATCGTGAGCCTGTATGAGCTGACTGGCTCTTTGGGTTTAGCGCTGAACTCCGACGCCGACTGGCGGCCCTACAAGATCGAAGGCTACCTGTTCATTGCCCTCATCTATTTCGCGTTCTGTTTCTCTATGTCCCGCTACAGCCTGTGGGTTGAAAAGCAGGCCAACAAGGGAAGACAGAGATGAAGCACCCCCTGAGACGCTTCGCGCCTTCCCCCTCTCTCGGCTGCCGCCGGGAGGGGGACGCACCCGGTGGCCTGGCAAAGCCAGTTCCACGGGTGCACTGGACGGGACCACGCCAGTTTCGTGGGCTGCGGGTAGCACGGCGCAACGGATAACCAATATGACTGAACCCATCATTACCTTCGACAAAGTCAACAAGTGGTACGGCAACGACTTTCACGTGCTGCGCGATATTGACCTGCAAGTTGCCAAGGGCGAGCGCATTGTGGTGTGCGGGCCCTCGGGCTCGGGCAAGTCCACGCTGATCCGCTGCATCAACCGCCTGGAAGAACACCAGGAGGGCCGCCTGGTGGTGGACGGCATCGAGCTGTCGGATGACATCAAGGCCGTGGACACCGTCCGCAAACAGGTGGGCATGGTGTTTCAGCAGTTCAACCTGTTCCCGCACCTGACGGTGCTGGAGAACCTCACGCTGTCACCCATGTGGGTGGGCAAGTTGCCCAAGAAAGAAGCCGAGGCGCGCGCCATGCAACAGCTGGAGCGCGTGCGCATTGCCGAGCAGGCAGGCAAATACCCGCTGCAGCTGTCGGGCGGGCAGCAGCAGCGGGTGGCGATTGCGCGGGCCTTGTGCCTCACGCCCAAGATCATGCTGTTTGATGAGCCCACGTCGGCGCTCGACCCCGAGATGATCAAGGAGGTGCTGGACGTGATGATCGAGCTGGCCAACCAGGGCATCACCATGATCTGCGTGACGCACGAAATGGGCTTTGCCAAGGCGGTAGCTGACCGCGTGATCTTCATGGACCAGGGGCAGATCGTGGAGCAGAACACGCCGACCGAGTTCTTCAACAACCCGCAGAACGAACGCAGCCGGGACTTCTTGTCCAAGATCCTCGGGCACTGAGGGTCCTGAGCGAGGATGTTGCTGCCCCTGAAATCGGGGCGGACGTTTCTGATTTGCTGCGAAAGTTATAGCTGCTAGCGCTTGCCAGATAAGCGCTGGCGGCCATTTTCACTATATTTTTTAGTGAGTCAGGCGGCGCATGAAGGCCTCCAGCTCCAGCGCGGGCAGCGGGGGGCTGAAGTGGTAGCCCTGCGCCTCGTCGCAGCCTTGTTCGCGCAAGAAGGCGAGCTGGCCTTCTGTCTCCACCCCTTCGGCCGTGGTGCGCATGCCCAGGGCCTGCGCCATGCGGATGATGGCGCTGACGATGGCGCGGTCGTTGATGTCTTTGCCCAGGTCGCGCACAAAAGACTGGTCGATCTTGAGCTTGAAGATCTGAAACCGCTTGAGCTGGCTGAGCGACGAATACCCGGTGCCAAAGTCATCCATCGACATGCGCACACCCCGCGCATGCAGCTGGTCCATCGTCGCTGCGGCTGCATGCGGGTCGTCTATGGCAACGCCTTCTGTCAGTTCCAGCTCCAGTGAATCCGACGGCAGCTCGAACTCGGCCAGTATGCGGCTGACCAGCTCGGGCAACTGGGGCTGGCGGAACTGGATGGCCGACAGGTTGACTGCCATCGTCAGTGTCGGGAAGCCGCTGCGCCGCCATGCATTGAGCTGCGCGAGCGCGGTGCGCAGCACCCATTCGCCGATCTGCAGAATTTGT
The DNA here is from genome assembly GCA_947085645.1 of uncultured Gammaproteobacteria bacterium. Classification (GTDB taxonomy): domain Bacteria; phylum Pseudomonadota; class Gammaproteobacteria; order Burkholderiales; family Burkholderiaceae_C; genus Acidovorax. Next base: position 55,825 of record CAMTXG010000015.1, on the reverse strand, counting down.
CCGCTGTCTTCAGCAATCGGGATGAACTCTGCGGGTGACACACTGCCCAGTTGCGGGTGCTGCCAGCGCAAAAGCGCCTCGACGCTATGGACCGAGCCCGTGGCCAGGCTCATCTGCGGCTGGTAGTGCAGCTGGAACTGGTCGCGTTCCAGTGCGCGGCGCAGGGCGTTTTCAAGCTGCAGCGCGCGCACTGACTGGGCCTGCATCTCGGGCGTGAAGAAGCGAAAGGTATTGCGCCCGTCCAGCTTGGCCCGGTACATGGCCACATCGGCCGATTGGGTCAAGGTGTCAAAGTCGACCCCATCCTGCGGGAACAGCGCGATGCCCATGGACGGGGCCATGGTCAGCTCGTGGTGGTCGATCTGGTAATGCCGGCGTGAAGCGTCTTGCAGCTTGCCAGCCATGCGGGCTGCACCGTGGGCGTTGGCGCCGGGCAGCAGCAAGATGAATTCGTCGCCGCCCAGGCGCGACACGGTGTCCTTGTCCCGTACCACGGCGCGCAGACGCTTGGCGATCTCGACCAGCAACGCGTCGCCAACACGGTGGCCCAGCGAGTCGTTGACATGTTTGAAATGGTCCAGGTCCAAGAATATCAAGGCCAGCGGCGTGTTGCCCTCTTGTGCCACTCGGATAGCCTGTTGGGCACGCTCGGACAGTAGCGTGCGGTTGGGCAGACCAGTCAGCGCGTCGTAGTGTGCCAACCAGTAAATGCGCTCCTGGTCGGCCTTGCGGTCGTTGATTTCCTGGTGCAGGTTGTCTACCGTTTCGCGCAACTCGCGGGTGCGGTCTTGCACTTGGCGCTCCAGGTCTTCATGGGCGCGAGCCAATGCGGCTTGGGCCTGCTTGCGCTCGGTGATGTCCATCGTGATCCAGATGGAACCTTGGGATGGATTGGCGGGGTCGATGCATTTGCTGCGCACCTCGCAGATGACGGGGGTGCCGTCCTTGCGGCACAGTTCCACCTCGTCTTCGTAGGAGTGCCCGGCTGCCAGTGCGGGGTAGCACCGTCGGCCAACCTCTTCCCACGCGGCATCGCTGGCATACCAGCGGCGCGATGTGCAACCCATCAACTCACCTGGCTGATAGCCCAGCATCTGTTCAAAATGGTCGTTGCAACGGGTCAGCCGCCTGTCTCGCAAGAAAACGATGCCCACCATGGCACTGTCAAAAAGCAACTGTTTTTCGCGCACCGCAGCGCTCAGCGCGGCTTGGGCGCGCTTTTGCTCGTCGATGTCGTCAAGAATCCAGATGGAGCCCTCGGTGGTATCCACAGGGTTGATCAGTCGCCCAGTGAGGCTGCCCCAGAACAGGCTGCCATCGCGGCGGCGCAACTGGCGCTCAATGCGGAACGATTGTCCTTGAGCAAGCACGGGGTACGCGGCGCGGCCCAGCTCCCGAAAGGCATCGCGATCGGGGTAGAACGCTTCGGTGTTCAGGCCGACCAGGCGTTCGGCACTGGGGTAGCCAAAAATTTCGGCGTACCGCTGGTTGCAGCGCACCACGCTGCGCTGGCGCAGGAACACGATACCGACGCCCGCACTGTCAAGAAGGGTCTGTTGTTCACGCAGGGTGCGCTGCAGGGGGGTGTCAGGGGCAACTGCCGGACGCTGCAAGTCCGGAGTGGTGTACGGCGGAGACATGGAGACCGGTACGGGCGAAGGGGCCAGACGGCCTTGCTAATGTGTAGCAAAGTGTAGCAGCCGAAGCTTACAAAGCCCTCCATCGCTTTGGTGCGAAGGGCTTTGTGGACGCAACAGATCATTCAGCCGACCTGGTGCCCAGGCGCGCGCGCAGATACGCCTCGAACTCTGGCGCGGGCAGGGGGCGGCTGAAAAGGTAGCCCTGGCCCTCATCGCAACCCTGCTGGCGCAGGAAATCGAGCTGGCCATCGGTCTCCACCCCCTCCGCCGTGGTCTGCATGCCCAAGGCCTGCGCCATGCGGATGATGGCGCTCACGATAGCGCGGTCGTTCGCGTCATCGTCCAGGTCGCGCACAAACGACTGGTCGATTTTTAGCTTGTAGATCTGAAAGCGCTTGAGGTAGCTCAACGACGAGTACCCCGTTCCAAAGTCGTCCATCGACAGACGCACGCCGCGATCATGAAGCTGGTCCATCATGGCCAGTGCAGCCGCAGGGTCGTCCACCGCCGCCCCCTCTGTCAGCTCCAGCTCCAGCCGACGCGGGGGCAGCCCTGCCTGTTGCAGACAGCGCGTCACCATCTCGGGCAGCTGCGGGTGGCGGAATTGCACCGCAGACAGGTTGACTGACACGGCCCGTAGCGGCAGCTGCATGTCCAGCCAGCGTTTGGCGTCGTGCACGGCAGTGTGGAGCACCCACTCACCAATCGCCACGATCATTCCGCTGCTTTCTGCGACTGGGATGAATTCTGCAGGCGACACCATTCCCAGGTCGGGATGGTGCCAGCGCAAGAGCGCTTCTGCTCCTACCACTTGGCGTGTGGTCAATGACACCTGGGGCTGGTAGTGCAGCGTGAACTGGTTGCGCTCTAGTGCGCGCCGCAGCGCGTTTTCGATCTGCAGTGCGCGGGCAGTGCGGGCCTGCAGGTCGGCGGTAAAAAAGCCGTACCGGTTGCGCCCGCTTTGTTTGGCGCGGTACATGGCGACGTCCGCACGCTGGTACAGCGTGTCAAACGAGTCGCCATCGGCCGGGTACATCGCAATGCCCACCGATGAGGTGGTGGTCAGCTCGTACGGGTCGATCTGATACGGCTGCGCTACCGCCGCCAGCAGCTTGTTGGCCACATCGGTCGCCTGGGCTGCTGTGGTGGCAGGCAGCAGCAACAAGAACTCGTCGCCCCCCAGACGAGACACCGTGTCTTGCGGGCGCAGCAATGATTCGAGCCGCCGCGCCACGGCTACCAGCAGGATGTCTCCAATGCGGTGGCCCAGCGAGTCATTGACATTCTTGAAATGGTCCAGATCAACAAACAGCATGGCCAGGGTGCCGTTTTGAGCTCGCTCATCCGCAATGTTGCGCTGTGCGCGCTCTGCCAGCAATGTGCGGTTGGGCAGGTTGGTGAGCGGATCAAAATGCGCCAATCGCTGAATGCGGTCCTGGGCTTCACGCTGCTGGGTGATGTCCCGAAACAGCGTGATGGAGTGTGTCGTCGCGCCGTTGTCGTCCAGCACGCGGCTAACGGATAACCACTGCGGGTAGGTCGATCCATCTTTGCGTCGGCCCCAGGCTTCGCCCTCCCAATGGCCCTCTTGCGCAAGGCGGGTGTAGACCAGATCAGCATCGAAATCTCGGGCGGATTCGGCCACGGTGAGCAGGCGCATGGACTGGCCCACGGCCTGCGCTTCGTCGTACCCGGTGATGCGTGTGAACGCGCGGTTGATGCGCACAATGGTGTGGGTGGCATCTGAAATCACAATCGCTTCGCTGCTCTGGTCAAACACCTGCGCGGTCAGTTGCAGTTGTTCTTGCGACCGCTTGCGCTCGGTGATGTCGCGCGACAGCACAATGAAGCGTGGCGTGGCGCTGGGCGATGTGGACTTGCGTGCCGCCGACAGCTCAAACCAGGTGGTACCCAGTCCCGGCAGCGTCAGCATGATCTGTCTGCCGGTAGACCAGCCATTGGCTTGTGCTTCTTGCAGCATGTCCATCACTGACAAGGCGGCCAGCGCGGGAAGCACTTCGGTCACGTTGCGCCCGATCAGCGTGTTGGACGGGCCAGGCAACAGTTCGGTACGCTGGCTGTGCACGCTGCAATAGCGGCCTTCCTGGTCCATTTCGAACAATGGGTCCGGAATCGCATCGATGGTGGCGCGCAATTGCTGTTGCGTTGCCTGGATTTCAGAGGTGCGCAGGGCTACTTGGGAGGCCAGCCCCCGCTCGTGGGCCTTTAGCGCGAAGTGCAGCCTTGCCAGGTAGGCCATCAACAGTGCAAACAGCAGTCCCAGTGCGCACCTTGCAGTCAGCACGCCCGGGGAGCCCCAGCCTTGGGTCGGGGCGACACTCAGCGTCCATTCGCCGTTGGGCAGTGTCAGTGACCGGCCTACCGTGTCGGCACCCGGCGCAGGCGACGAGGCCGCGATGGTCTGTTCTTGACCGTTGTCGGGGCGAACCCGCCAAAGCCGGTAGTGGTAGCCACGCTCGGTCAACTGCGGCAGGCGGGCTGCCGCCAGCACTTCGGGTAGTCGGATGGTGACGTAGGTAAAACCCCAGAAACTGCGCCGCCCCAAGTCATCGTCAAGATATACCGGCTGCCGTCCAACCACACCCAGGCTACCTTGCACCAGCTCCATGGGCCCCGCCAGCGTGAGCAGGCCGGTCTCGCGCGCCCGGGCCGACTCCGCACCCTGGCGCGGGTCGTTGAGCTGGTCGAATCCGATCAGGTTTTCGTTGCCTAGCCGTGGCACCACCTGGCGCACCACGCCTCCAGGCGAGAGTCCCATGGCAGCAATGCCCGGGTAAAACGGCAGCATCTGCGTGCCGATTTCTTCGAACTGAGAGACAGTGCCCTGGCCTTGGCGCACCAGCGCCACCAACGCGTTGTTGGCCGACAGTGCCAGCCCGATGGCGCGCTGCAAGGCCTGCGCATGGTCGCCAGCCATATCTGCCGCCTGGGTGCGCTTCTGGGTGCGGTCCTGGCTCTCCAAAGTCCACACCAGCGCCCCAGCGCACGCTGCTGCCAGCAAAAACACCGCGAGCGACGCGACGGCAGGGCGGAGGGAGGAGTAGCGGGGAATGGCGGGCACCTGGACAGTTTCCTGAATCGATTATGCAGGCCACGGGCTCATGTGCCGCCATGGAGTGGGGTCGCAGCGTCATCGCATTGACATGCTTTGGACATGTGCTCGTCACGCGCCAATTCCACACTCCGGCCGAGGGAAAACGAAATCCCGTCGGCGGCTGGGTCTTTCAGCCGAACCCGTCCCCACACAAGGAGATGTTGCACCATGAATGACCTGCCCAACCCGACGCTGCCCTTGTCGCCCGACACGGGTTCTGGTTCTACCCAACTTCGCCCGGGCGTTGTGCCTGGAGCCACACAGTCAGCACCAGAGCGGGGCGCCATCCAGGTGTCATGGGCGCGGCACCAGGACGAAGTGCGCCAGGCACAGCGGCTGCGGTTTGAGGTTTTCGCGGCAGAAATGGGAGCTCGATTGACGACCCCCATCGCTGGCCACGACGTAGACCTGTTTGACGACTACTGCGAGCATCTTTTGGTGCGCGACGCCCAGAGCCAGCAAGTCATTGGGACTTACCGCGTGCTCACTCCTGCACAGGCCAAGCGTGTAGGCGGAACCTACAGCGACACCGAGTTTGACCTGACGCGGTTGCGCTCCCTGCGCCCCCGCATGGTGGAGCTGGGCCGCAGCTGCGTGCACCCCGACCACCGCCATGGCGGCGTGATCATGGCCTTGTGGGGCGCTCTGGCGGATTTCATGGTGCGCAACCAACTCGACACCATGATCGGTTGCGCCAGCATCCCGATGCTTTACAACGGTGTGGTCAGCGGTGACGCCGCGGCCAGCATCTGGCAACAAGTGCGGCAAGCCCACCTGGCACCCATCGAATACCACGTGCTGCCCCGTTTGCCGTTGCCGGTTGAGCAACTCGACGGCTCCATCACGGCGGAGCCGCCCGCGTTGATCAAAGGCTACCTGCGCCTAGGCGCCCGTGTGCTCGGTGCACCCGCGTGGGACCCAGACTTCAATACCGCCGACCTGCCGATGCTTATGCGGCTGGGCGACCTGCACCCCCGCTATCGCAAGCACTTTCTGGGGGCGTAATGCGCGCCGCGTTCGACGCACTCGGCCCCTGGATGCACGAGCCCATGGGATCAGAGGACGCTGCGGTCGACGCAGATGTGCCGCTTGCAGCCTCACGCCGACTTCGCGCGGTGTTCATATCGGACTTGCACCTGGGCACACCTGGCTGTCAGGCCGAAGCCTTGCTGGACTTTCTGAAGCACCACCCCAGCGACCATCTGTACCTGGTGGGGGATATCGTTGACGGTTGGCAGTTGCGCCGCAAGTGGTTTTGGCCCCAGGCGCACAACGACGTGGTGCAAAAGCTGCTGCGCCGCGCCCGCAAGGGCTGCCGGGTGGTGTTTGTGCCCGGCAACCATGATGAGTTTGCGCGCGCGTTTGTCGGGCACTCCTTTGGTGGCATCGAGGTGGTGGCAGATGCGGTGCACACCACGGCCGATGGCCGCAGCCTGTGGGTGACACATGGCGACCACTTCGACGGCGTGATCCAGTGTGCAAAGTGGCTTGCGTACCTGGGCGACAACCTCTACGAGTTCACGCTCAAACTCAATCGCCACCTCAACACGCTGCGTGCGCGCATCGGGCTGCCTTATTGGTCGTTGTCTGCTTACCTCAAAGGCAAGGTGAAGACTGCGCTCAACTATGTGACCGACTTTGAGGTGGCGGTGGCGGCCGAGGCGCGTCGGCGTGGGCATGACGGTGTGGTCTGCGGCCACATTCACCGCGCTGAGATGCGCGAGATTAGCGGCACCTTGTACTGCAACGACGGTGATTGGGTGGAAAGCCACACGGCGCTGGTCGAACACCTCGATGGCCGACTGGAGTTGCTTCAGTGGCCTGCCGCCCAGTCGGCGAATACCCAGCGTGCTACCACGGAGGCCACCGCATGAAAATCGCTTTGATCACGGACGCATGGCTGCCCCAAGTCAATGGGGTGGTCACCACCTTGCTGGAGCTGGTGCGTGAGTTGGAGGCGGCCGGGCATGAGGTGCAGGTTGTGCAACCCGGCCAGTTTGCCACCCGGCCCTGCCCAGGCTATGCCGGTATCGACCTGGCGGTGCGGCCCGGCAAGCGGGTCACCGAGATGCTTGATGCGATGAAGCCTGACGCGATTCACCTGGCCACCGAAGGCCCGCTGGGCTGGGCGGGGCGCCGCTACTGCCTGCGCAACCGCCTGGCTTTTACCACGGCGTTTCACACCCGTTTCCCAGAGATTCTGTACGCCGCTTTGCGGATTCCGCTGTCTTGGGGCTATGCGCTGTTCCGGCATTTCCACCGGCCATCGTCGGGCGTCATGGTGCCCACCCAAGGCGTCTTGCAGATGCTGGAACGGCGGGGCTTTCGGAACCTTAAGCAGTGGACGCATGGTGTGGACACCCAGGTCTTCCCCTTCCATGGTGAAGTCTGCCCCAGCCCGCTCACCGGCACCTTGGCGCACCCGGTTTCCTTGTACGTGGGGCGCGTCTCGTATGAGAAGAACATCGAGGCATTTTTGCAACTGGAAATGCCTGGCACCAAGGTCGTGTGCGGCGTGGGTCCGCTGGAGGCGCGGCTCAAGGCAAAGTACCCCCAGGTGCGATGGCTGGGCATTCTGGATCGGGCAGCCCTGGCGCAGGTGTATGCGGCTGCCGATGTATTTGTGTTCCCCAGCCGGTCTGAGACCTTTGGCCTGGTGATGCTGGAGGCCATGGCCTGCGGCACGCCGGTGGCGGCGTACCCGGTAGACGGTCCCATGGAGGTGCTGGGAGCCCACACCGGGCAGGCACCCCGCGGCGGGGTGCTTTATGACAATCTGTTGCTGGCCGCGCAGGAGGCTCTTGCCGTCCCGCGGTCAGAGGCGCGCAGCCGTGCCATGGATTTCACTTGGACACAGGCGGCACGGTTGTTTCAGCATTATCTGGTTTCTGTCCATTCAGGCCGCGTGACCTCTGTGTCTGTCACAAAATCTGTCACATCATTGTCATCTGAGCGTTAAATACTGGAGCCATCCTGCACTCGCTGCGCCCCCGTATCCATGTTGCCTTTGCCTCTCCAAGATGTTGTGCCGTTGCAGCGTGAAGCCTCCAGCGGGGGGGCTTCTTCTCTCCCCGCGCTGACGCAACACGGTAGTGAGCCAGGCGCATCCGTGGCGCCGAGCCCGCAGCCTCACATGTTTCTGGACCGTGACCACAGCATCCTGGCCTTTAACGAGCGGGTGTTTGATTGGGCGGTGCGCACGGATGTCCCTCTGCTGGAGCGGCTGCGTTACCTGTGCATTGTGTCTTCCAACCTTGACGAGTTCTTTGAAGTGCGCGCCGAGGCGCACATCACTGCAGCCAAAAAGGGCGAGACCAAAGGTTTGTACACCACCTCGTCTTTTGAGGCGCTCGCCGCCAAAGTTCACGACCTTGTGGAGCGGCAGTACGCCTTGTACAACGACGTTTTGGTGCCCGCGTTTGCCAAGCACAAAATCCGCATCGTTTCGCACGGCGACCGCTCGGGCGCGCAGAAGCGGTGGGTGCATGACTACTTTGTGCGTGAAGTCCGCCCCTTGCTGATTCCGGTGGGGCTGGACCCTGCACATCCCTTCCCCCAGGTGGCCAACAAGTCCCTGAATTTCATCGTGCGGCTCAAAGGGCACGACGCCTTTGGCCGCGAGAACGAAATTGCCATCGTCAAAGTGCCTCGCGCGTTGCCACGGCTCGTGCGCATGCCTGCCAAGGTGGCACCGAACGAATCCTTGTTTGTCAGCTTGTCGAGCATCATCCGCGCGCATCTGGCAGACCTGTTTCCGGGTCGCGAGGTAACGGAGTTTTCGCAGTTTCGCGTTACCCGCCACTCCGACCTTGCCCTGGACGAAGAAGATGTTCGTAATCTGCGCACTGCATTGCGGCAGGGCCTGCAGCATCGCCACTATGGGCAGGCAGTTCGGCTGGAGGTGTCGGCAGGTTGTTCGCCGTTCCTGGCCAGTTTCCTGCTCGAGCAGTTTGCCTTGCCATCGGCGGCTTTGTATCGGGTGCACGGCCCCGTCAATCTGGTCCGACTGACCCAATTGGTGGATCTAGTGAACGACCCAGCGTTACTGTTTACTCCATGGAGCTCGGCGTGGCCCCGGCAACTCAAGCCCGACGTTTCCATCATGGAGCAGTTGCGCCAGAGGGATGTGCTGATTCACCAGCCCTTTGAAAGCTTTGATGGGCTGCTGGCCTTCTTGCGCGAGGCGGTTAACGATCCGCAGGTGCTGGTGATCAAGCAGACGATCTACCGCACCGGTGCTGACTCCGAGTTGATGGACCTGCTGACCGAGGCGGTGCGCCGAGGCAAGGAGGTGATGGCTGTTGTGGAGCTGAAAGCGCGTTTTGACGAAGAAGCCAACATCAACTGGGCAGAAGCACTGGAGTCGATTGGCGCACAGGTTGTGTACGGGGTGGTGGGGCTGAAGACACACGCCAAGATGTTGCTGGTTACGCGCAGAGAAGGGCGCCATTTGCGCCGGTATGGGCATCTCTCGACTGGCAACTACAACGTGCGCACGGCCCGGCTTTATACCGATCTGAGCTACCTGACCGCCGACGAAGAGACAACCGCTGACATGGACGGCGTTTTTAACCATCTGGCAAGCCAGAACCGTCCGCCCAAGCTGCGCAAGCTCATGCTGGCCCCGTTTCATCTGCATCGCCGCATGATTGAAAAGATCGAGCAGGTGGGTTTGGCTGCTGGCCGGGGCGAGGACGCACGCATCGTCGCCAAAATGAATGCGTTGACGGATGAGGCACTGATACGCGCACTCATCGTGGCGGGCCAGCGCGGGGCGCGCATAGATCTCATCGTGCGAGGCGCCTGCATGCTGGCGGCCCAGGTGCAAGGTGTGACTGACAACATTCGGGTGCGCTCGGTGATCGGGCGGTTTCTGGAGCACACGCGTGTTTTCTATTTCCGCAGCGGTGCCGAGGAGGACCTCTATCTGTCCAGCGCGGACTGGATGAACCGCAACATGATGCGCCGTGTGGAGCTGGCCTGGCCGGTCACCGATCCTGGTCTGCGCCAGCAGATTGTGGATGAGTGCCTGGTGGCATACCTCCACGACGACCGTGATGCATGGACCCTCAACGCCAAAGGCACCTACGACCGCGCTCCCCGTGCAAGCGATGGCCTGGGTGCGCAGGACGCTTTGATGGTGCGCTATGGCCCCAGAGTGGCTGCCTCCGTGCCCCGCTTGGAGCAAGGAACGGCATGATGGATCTGATCCTGTGGCGCCACGCAGAGGCAGAGGAGCCTGAGGACGGCAGCGATGACCTGAATCGCGCATTGACTGCCCGCGGGGAGAAGCAGGCCGCGCGAATGGCCGCTTGGCTGGATCGCCAGTTGCCCGATGGCCTGCGCGTGCTAGCAAGCCCTGCGCGGCGCACCGAACAGACCGCCAGCGCGCTGGGCCGCAAGTTCAAGATGCGCGCCGAGCTGCTGCCTGGCGCTACCCCACAAGATTTGCTGGAACTGGCCCAGTGGCCGGGTGGCAGGGGTACCGTGCTGATCGTGGGGCACCAGCCCGTGCTGGGCCAGACCATTGCCCAGCTTCTAGAGCTGAAAGCGCCCGACTGCGCTGTACGCAAAGGGTCTGTGTGGTGGTTGCGCCAGAGGCAGCGGCTCGAACAAAGTCAGACAGTGCTGATCACTGTTCAGTCGCCAGAACTTTTGTAAAACGACATTACCCTGGGCTGGTCGTGCACCAAGCTTGGCGTGAGCGCGCCAGACACAGCGTGCCATTTACTTGCGAGCAGATTTGGTGGGGGCCTTGGCAATCGACTCCTTGGGGGCATCGGTCGCTTCGGTTTTAGGGCGTCCCGTCTTGATGGACGGCACAGCTTGCAGGGCGGTCCGCAGTGCGCTGTCTGACAGGGTTGCCAGCACTTTCAAACCGGCGCGCAGTAGTTCACTCTTTTTAACGGGCTGTGCCAATGCGGATGCGCGTTGCTTGAGGGCTTCAATCACAGCGTATTCGTCTTTGGGGATCGTGAAGCTGTCACGCACCAGTTTGGGTTTTTTTGCCTTCACCTCTTTGGCCGCAACGGGGGCGGCGGCCTTTACAGGCTTTGTCACCGCCGTTTTTTTGGCTACGGGCGCCTTTTTGGCAGCCGACTTCGCAGTGGCTTTCACTGTCTTGGCGGCGGTTGCAGAGCTCGCTTTGGGTGCACTTGCGGCCTTCGCCGACTTGGCGGGTGCGGGCACAGGGGATGCAGCGGAAACGGGTGTGGGGGCAGGGGTAGAGGTGGTCGTCATGACAGCTTTTGAATAAACGGTATAAACAGTTTATACTGTTTGTGGCCGCTGCTCAAGGAAGCTCTGTCACCAGCTCCCAAGGCGTTTTCTGCCACGCCTGCGTTTCTTCCCTCAACAGGTGCGCAGACTGTGGGTAGGCAGCGCTCCAGCCCGCACGGGCGCTGACATAAAAGCGCCGATCGTCGCGCCGCAGCGCCAGTCCTTTGACATCAGGGGCACGGCGGGCGTGGCACAGCGCAACGGCCAGTCGCAGGCTGAGCAGTTGCAGTACGAAGATGGGGTCTTCCAGGTCAACTTCCAGCTTGCGAACCTTGCCGCGTTGTCCTTGCACCAGCACGCCTAGGCGGTGCAGCTCGGGCAGTGCAAAGCCAGCTGCATCGGTGTTATCGAGGATGTAGGCGCCATGCCGGTGGTGGTCACTGTGCGAGACGATGCAGCCAATTTCATGCAACCGCGCTGCCCAGTCCAGCTTGCGCGATGCGCGTTCGCTGCCCGCAGGCGCGGCCTGGTCAAACAACGCGCATGCTGTATGCGCGACCCGCTCCGCGTGTTCCATGTCCACGCCAAACCGGTGCATCAAGCCGTTGACTGTGGTGGTGCGCAGATCAGTGCCGGGCTGTTCGCGGTCCAGTAGGTCGTAGAGCGCGCCCTGGCGCAGCGCACCTTGCGCGACTTGCATCTGATCAATATCCAGCAGGTCGAACACAGCGCGCAAGACGCTGATACCGCCGCCAATGACGGCCCGCCGCTCTTCCTTGAGGCCGTCCATGCGCAACCGGTCAGTCGATTGAGCGCGCAGCACCTTGTCCTGCAACCAGTTCAATCCTTCGCGCGTAATCAGCCCTGCCGGGCCGCCCGCCGCCGCCAATATGTCGCCCACAGCCCCGGCGGTGCCGGACGAGCCGTATGCAACATCCCAAGCTTCGGGTCGGAAAGTCCCCTGTGCTTCATCCAGCACGGCCTTGGCAGCGATTTCGGCCGCCAAAAAGGCCTGGAGAGTGAACTCGCCCTTGGCAAAGTACCGTTGCGACCAGGCGACGCTGCCCACGCGATATGACGCCACCGCGTGGGGGGTGAATTGCTGGCCGAGAATCAGTTCGGTAGAGCGCCCCCCGATGTCCACCACCAGGCGGCGCTCGTCCGACTGCGGCAGCAGCCGCGCTACGCCTTGGTAGATCAGGCGGGCTTCTTCGGGCCCAGAGACCACGTCGATGGGGTACCCGAGCACCTCCCGCCCGCGTGATAAAAATTCGTCTCGGTTGCGGGCTTCCCGCAAGGTTTGGGTAGCAACCGCCCGCACTTGCGTGTGGGGAAACCCTGCCAGGCGTTCGCCGAAGCGCGCCAGGCATGCCCAGCCACGCTCCATGGCTTCGCGGGTCAGATTGCGGTCTTCGTCCAGGCCATTGCCCTGGCGAACGGTTTCCTTGAGGTATTCCACCCGCTGGATGTGGCCGAACTCATAGCGACCGATTTCAAGGCGAAAACTGTTGGAGCCGAGGTCGACTGCGGCTAGGCGTGTGCCGTTCTGCATGTAGTTCTTGGTGGAGATTTGTCCGGCATCGTACCGCGGGCGTACCAACAAGCCTGTAGTCAATCCGCGCAGGAATAAGCGGGGTTGCGCGTTGGCTCGCGGAGTGTGTGCTGGTTGTGTGACAAAAGAGTGACGAAACCGCTGGGCTGAAATGTTTCATGGCAGCTCTGTGCAGCAAGTCCGCTGTGTCACTGAATTGTCATCTTGCACCCCTAGAGTTCGTTCTGTTCCTGTTAACCCTAGCCGAAAGGTATCGAATGAAACGCACATTTCTCAAAACCGTCGCAGTAGCATTGGCCACGATGGCCGTCGGCAGTGGTGCCTTTGCGGCAGACATCACTGGCGCTGGCGCTACGTTCCCTTTCCCCATCTACGCCAAGTGGGCTGAAGCCTACAAGAAGGAAACCGGCACAGGCCTGAACTACCAGTCCATCGGTTCCTCCGGAGGTATCCGCCAGATCCGCGCCAAGACCGTGGCTTTCGGCGCTACGGATGCCCCAATGTCGGGCGCTGACCTCGACAAGGACGGCATGGTGCAGTTTCCTGCAATCATTGGTGGCACCGTGCCTGTGATCAATTTGGATGGTTTCAAGCCCGGCGAGCTGCGCGTCACCGGTCCTGTGCTGGCCGAAATGTTTCTGGGCAAGATTAGCAAGTGGAATGATCCGAAATTGGCTGCGCTGAACCCCGGCAAGACACTGCCGGACCAAAACATCACCGTCGTGCATCGCGCCGATGGTTCGGGCACGACGTTCAACTGGACCGACTACCTGTCTGCCGTGAGCAAAGAGTGGGCTGACACGGTTGGCAAGGGCGCCGCTGTCAAGTGGCCTGCCCCGTCTTCGGTGGGTGGCAAGGGTAACGAAGGCGTTGCCGCCAACGTGACCCGTGTCAAGGGTGCCGTGGGCTATGTTGAGTACGCCTATGTCAAGAAGAACAACATGAACTTCCTGCAGCTGCAAAACGCTGACGGCAAGTACGTGAGCCCTGATGACAAGACTTTCGCCGCCGCAGCAGCTGGTGCTGACTGGTTCAGCGTGCCAGGCATGGGTATTTCGATGGTCAACGCCAAGGGCGCAGACAGCTGGCCCGTCAGCACCGCCTCGTTCATCCTGATGTACAAGGAGCCAGCAGACAAGGCGCAATCAGCTGAAGTGCTGAAGTTCTTTGACTGGGCGTTCAAGAATGGTAAGGGCATGGCTGCTGAGCTGGACTACGTGCCCCTGCCTGACAGCCTGACGGCAGAGATCCGCTCCAAAGTTTGGTCGCAAATCAAGAAGTAAGCCAGTCTGCCCCAAAATAGCGCCCATCAGTCGGCCGGTCTGGCTGATGGGTGCTGGTTTTTGGGGTATCCAGAAGCCAGATGGGAGTCAACATGAGCGTGGGAACCACCATGAGTTCGCAACCCGTGTCCGTCAATGCGACGGACGTCCCCACCAAGTCCATGGTGTCGATTGCCAAGCGGCAGCGACTTCAGGACATTTTTTTCCATCGGCTGACCCAGAGCCTTTCTCTGTTGGTGCTGGCAGCGCTGCTGGGCATCATCGTCTCTCTGTTTGTCTACGCATGGCCAACTTTCCACAAGTTCGGTGTCCAGTTCATCTGGCGCGTGGAATGGGACATCATCAATGAAGAATTCGGTGCCGCGATTGCCATCGTGGGCACACTGGCCAGCGCAGGTATTGCATTGCTGATCGCAGTGCCGCTGGCGTTCGGAATTGCCCTCTTTCTGACCGAAACCTGCCCTGTCTGGTTGCGTCGGCCGTTGGGCACTGCTGTGGAACTGCTCGCTGCGGTGCCGTCCATCATCTACGGCATGTTCGGGCTGTTTGTGTTTGCCCCTTTGTTTGCCGACTACTTCCAGATGCCGGTGCAAAAGCTTTTGGGCTCCATGCCATTGGTCGGCTTCCTGTTTGGCGGCAGCACCAACGGCTTCGGCATTCTGGCCGCCGGTATCGTGCTGGCCTTCATGGTGCTCCCTTTTGTGGCCGCCGTGATGCGGGACGTGTTCGAGATTGTTCCTCCCATCCTGCGCGAATCGGCCTACGGTCTGGGTTGCACTACCTGGGAAGTGGTCCGCCGCGTGGTGCTGCCCTACACCCAAAAGGGGGTAATCGGCGGGGTCATGCTAGGCCTCGGGCGCGCTTTGGGCGAGACCATGGCGGTGACCTTTGTGATCGGCAACGCCAATCGCATGCCAACCTCGCTGTTCTCGCCGGGTACGTCGATCGCGTCCACCCTTGCGAACGAGTTCGGCGAAGCGGCAGACTTTCACCTGTCCACGCTGTTTGCGCTGGGTTTCCTGCTCTTCGTTATTACGTTTGTGGTGCTCTCGGTCGCCAAGATTCTGATGCTGCGCGCCGAGAAGGCCAAGGGTTTTTGACCTGTGTTCATTAACTCGCTCTGACCTTGAACCCCATTTGAGAGAAGCCCATGGAATTCAATCAACAACTCTACAAAAAACGGCAGCGCTCCAACGCTGTCGGCCTGACGCTGTCGCTCGGTGCGATGGTGCTGGGTCTCTTCGTGCTGCTCTGGATTCTGAGCGTGCTGCTGTCCAACGGCTTTGCCGCCCTGGACTGGAATATGTTCACCCAGTCCACACCAGCTCCCGGCTCTGAGGGCGGCGGCTTGGCCAACGCCATTGTGGGTAGCCTGATGATGGTGGGCTTCACGGTGCTGGTATCGACGCCGATAGGGGTGCTCGCCGGAGTGTATTTGGCAGAGTACGGAGACCAGAGCAAGACCGCCGAGCTCACCCGTTTTGTGACCGACATCATGCTGTCGGCGCCCTCCATTGTGCTCGGTCTGTTTGTCTACGCGATTGCCGTGGCCACTGTGGGCAACTTTTCGGGGTGGGCGGGTAGTCTGGCGCTGTCTCTGATCGCCGTGCCCGTGGTGGTGCGCACCACAGAGAACATGCTGCGACTGGTGCCAGGTAGCCTGCGCGAGGCCGCGTTCGCTCTGGGTGCGCCGCGCTGGAAGGTGTCCACCATGGTCACTCTGCGCGCTGCACGTAGCGGCGTGATGACGGGCCTGCTCTTGGCCGTGGCCCGTATCAGTGGCGAAACGGCGCCCCTGCTGTTCACGGCACTCAACAACCAGTTCTTCAGCACCAACATGAGTGCACCCATGGCCAACCTGCCTGTGGTGATTTTCCAGTTTGCCTTGAGCCCTTACGACAACTGGGTGCGCCTGGCCTGGGGCGGTGCGCTGCTCATCACGCTGTCGGTGCTGGTTCTCAATGTGGTGGCTCGGGTGTTCCTGCGCGAAAAGAACCGCGTCTGACGCGGGCCTGAACCATTCTTCATAGACACAACGCCTCCATTCTCAGGATTTGACAATGAACGCCACTGCTACCGCCCCAGCCTCCGTCGCAAAGAATGCACTGGAGCTGCGCAACTTGAGTTTTTTCTACGGCAAGTTCCAAGGCTTGCGCAACGTGAGCCTGGACATCGCCGAGCACAAGGTCACGGCCTTTATCGGCCCTTCGGGCTGCGGCAAATCGACCTTGCTGCGCACGCTGAACCGCATGTACAGCCTGTACCCTGGGCAACGCGCCGAAGGCTCCA
Organism: uncultured Gammaproteobacteria bacterium; assembly: GCA_947085645.1. Classification (GTDB taxonomy): domain Bacteria; phylum Pseudomonadota; class Gammaproteobacteria; order Burkholderiales; family Burkholderiaceae_C; genus Acidovorax. Next base: position 39,727 of record CAMTXG010000015.1, on the reverse strand, counting down.
TCAACTTCTACGGCCAGAACATCCTGGATGCGAAGCAAGACATCAACCTGCTGCGCGCGCGCATCGGTATGGTGTTTCAAAAGCCTACGCCGTTTCCCATGTCCATCTACGACAACATCGCGTTTGGCGTGAAGCTCTACGAGAGCCTGAGCAAGAGCGAGATGGATGACCGCGTGGAGTGGGCGCTGTCCAAGGCTGCGTTGTGGAATGAAGTCAAAGACAAACTCAACCAGAGTGGCTTGTCGCTGTCTGGCGGCCAGCAGCAGCGCCTGTGCATTGCGCGCAGCGTGGCGGTGAAGCCATCGGTGCTGCTGCTCGATGAACCCACATCGGCGCTGGACCCGCTGTCCACTGCCAAGATCGAAGAGCTGATCGATGAGCTCAAGCACGACTACACGATTGCCATCGTGACCCACAACATGCAGCAGGCGGCGCGTTGCAGCGACTACACCGCCTACATGTATCTCGGCGAAATGATCGAGTTTGGTGCCACCGAACAGATCTTCTTCAAGCCCGAGCGCAAGGAAACCGAAGACTACATTACCGGCCGGTTCGGCTAAGGAGACAGCAGATGCCCGATAAACATCTTTCGTCACAGTTCGACAGCGAACTCAACAGCGTCTCTGCCCGCGTCATGGAGATGGGCGGTCTGGTGGAGTCGCAGATTCGGCAAGCCGTGTATGCGCTGTCCCAGTTCAGCCTGGAGGCCGTGGAGACCGTGGCGTCCATCGAGACCCGCGTGAATGCGATGGAAGTCGAGATCGACCAGGAGCTGTCGTCCATCATCGCCCGCAGGCAGCCCACGGCGCGCGACCTCCGTCTGCTGCTGGCGTTTTCCAAGGCCACGGCCAACCTCGAGCGCATGGGCGACGAAGCCAACAAGATGGCGCGCATGGTGCGCTCCATCATCGAAAGCGGTGCTCCGCGCTCGCTGCCATCGAGCGACCTGCGCGTGGCTGCCGAGCTGGCCTCCGGCCTGCTGCGCAAGGCGCTGGATGCGTTTGCGCGGCTTGATACCAAGATGGCGGTGGATATCCTCAAGGAGGATGACCTCATCGACAAGGAATTCGACGGTTTTGTGCGCAAGCTCGTCACGTACATGATGGAAGACCCGCGCACCATTTCGCCCAGCCTGGACCTTTTGTTCCTGGCCAAGGCGATTGAGCGCATCGGCGACCATTCCAAGAATGTGGCCGAACTGATCATCTATCTGGTCAAGGGCAAGGATGTGCGCCACACTGCCTTGGACGAGATCGAGTCGGCGGTCTTGTAAGCGAAAGGGCTTTGGCACCACTATGAGAAAGCTCCCACGCGTCCTGATCGTTGAGGACGAACCTGCAATTGCCGAGCTGATTGCCGTCAATTTGCGACACAACGGATTCCAGCCCTTCTGGGCGGAAGACGGAGATTCGGCCCAGCGCGAGCTGGATGCCGTGCTGCCAGACGTCATCTTGCTGGACTGGATGCTGCCCGGGCAAAGCGGTTTGTCGCTGGCGCGCAAGTGGCGTGCCGACAGCCGCACCAAGCCCATCCCTATCCTCATGCTCACTGCGCGGGGCGACGAGCCCGACAAGATCGCCGGGCTGGATGCGGGAGCCGATGACTACATCACCAAGCCTTTTTCTACGCAAGAGCTGTTGGCCCGCATCCGTGCGGTGCTGCGGCGCCGTGCGCCAGAGCAGGTGAGCGACAGCGTCACCATTGCGGAGTTAGTGCTGGATGCAGCAACCTACCGGGTGACCTACCAGGGGCAGCCCCTGAAAGTGGGACCGACGGAATTCAAGCTGCTGCATTTCTTGATGAAGCATGCTGAACGGGTGCATAGCCGCTCGCAGTTGCTCGATAAGGTATGGGGTGACCATGTCTTTATTGAAGAGCGCACGGTGGACGTGCATGTCAAGCGCCTGCGCGAAGCGCTGGGCGCTGCTTCGGTGATGGTGGAAACCGTGCGGGGCGCAGGCTACCGGCTGACGGCCCAGCCCCAGGTGCAGTTGCAGGCGTGAGGACGCCAAGCCTGATGTTTTTAATACGGTGCACCGGTTGCACCCCTGGTTTTCTGAGAAGGCTTCGCTGACCGCATGCTCTGGCGTATTACGTATTTCCTGCTGTGGCAGATAGCGGGCGGGGGCGTGGGCTTGTGGCAGGGTGGCCCCTGGGGCGCAGCCCTGGGCGCTGCCCTGGCGGCGTGGGCGTGGTTTGTGTGGGATTTGCTGCGTGGCGCTCGTGTGCTGCGTTGGCTGCGCACGGGGGACCTGTCGGAGGTGCCGGCCATGCGCGGAATCTGGGGCGAGGCGGCGGACCGTGCGCGGCGCCTTCTGCGCAGGCAGGAGGCACAGATCCGCGACAGCCAGGACCGGCTGCAGGAGATTCTCGCCGCGCTGCAAGCCACCCCCAACGGCGTGGTGCTGCTGGACGCGCAGGGACGCATTGAGTGGTGCAACCAGATGGCCGCCAACCAGTTTGGCTTTGACGCGCAGCGCGATGTCATGCAGTCGATTGGCAATCTGGTGCGTGACCCGGAGTTCACCGCGTATTTTTCGGGGCAGGATTTTGGACGTGATGTGGTACTGGAAGGGCGCTTCAGCACGCCATCGCGCCCTGTGCGAATCTCGGTACACCTGCATCCTTATGGCGACGGGCGCACCTTGCTGCTCTCGCGCGACGTCACAGCGCTGGAGCAGGCCGACGCCATGCGCCGGGACTTTGTCGCCAATGTGTCGCACGAAATCCGCACACCGCTCACGGTGCTGACCGGGTTTGTCGAAACCCTGCAGACACTGCCGCTGACCGCGGAAGAACGCGCGCGCTACCTGGGCATGATGGCCCAGCAGGCCCTGCGCATGCAGAGCGTGGTGCAAGACCTGCTCACCCTGTCCCGCCTAGAGGGCAGCCCGCCGCCCGGTATGGCCGAATGGACCCCTGTGCAGGCGCTGCTGGTGCGTTGCGAAGAAGATGGCCGAGCGCTGTCGTCACTGCTCACGCAGAACCAGCAGCACCCGCACGTGTTGCGCTTCCCGTCGCACGATGTGTTGCGTTTTGAAGGGGAAATTGCCGGTGTGCCCACCGAGCTGCAAAGCGCTCTGTCTAACCTCATCAGCAACGCCGTGCGCTACACCCCCGCTGGCGGCACCATCGCGGTGGAATGGCTGCGCAAGGAGGACGGCAGCGCCGTTTTCTCGGTGCAGGACACGGGTCCCGGCATTGCCCCCGAACATATTCCGCGGTTGACCGAGCGTTTTTATCGCGTGGACCGCAGCCGCTCGCGCGAGACGGGGGGCACGGGTCTGGGTCTGGCCATCGTCAAACACGTCTTGCAACGCCACGGGGCCACTTTGGATATCACCAGCGCGCTGGGCAAGGGATCGGTGTTCTCAGTCACCTTCCCGGCGAACCGGCTGCGCGGCTTTGTGCTGCCAGGGGCCAGCCTTGCGGTGGTGGAGGCCCAGGCCGTGCTGCGATAGCAGCGTTGGAGTGAACGCCTTGTGGGCATTATTCTTCAAAAATGATAGCTGCTAGCGCTTTACCAATAAGCGCTAGAGGCCAAAAACACCTAAAGTTTTGCGCGGTATAGGTGCTGAGACGGCTATCGGCATGAAGCCTGCCCGCTGAACTGGCGGGCTTCGTTCTCAGCGTTCAGACGCTGACGATGCGCGGCGGAACACCAGAAGGTGGTCGTTCTTGTCGGTGGGGCGGGGAATGGTCGCCTTCAGTTCCCACAAGGCGGCGTTAACCATGCGCTCAGAAGCGGGCCAGGAGGCAATGTCCGCAATCAACCAATCGCATTCGTCCTGCAGGCCCGCCCGCTCTAGTGTCAGCGCGCCGTGGTACTGCAGGGCTGCCACCTGAGATCGGCTCAAACCCACGGTTTGAACGCAACCCGGAGACCGGCCGACAACGGCTGTGACGCTGCCCACCTGCGGCCCGTAGCTACGCGCAAAGTCCAGCAGCGGCAGCCACAGCGTCATCAGCAGCATCCAGCCCAGTGCGGCGCCACCGGCGGGTAACACCAGGCTTTTCCAGATGGGTGCCCGGTCGCGGGACGCGCGCCACCACACGAGGCAACCCCAGCCCACCGTGGCTGCAAGCGCCACTGCCAGCGCCAGTGCTGAAAACTCGGGGACGAAGCCCGGTGCCAGCTTGGCCACGTTGGCGGCTGGTTTGGCCGGGAACCCGGTCTGCATGGCAATCCAGATCACCCAGATGGCAATGGCGGACACCGTGAAAAACAGCAGCGTGAACCAGTCGATCAACGCACCCACGCTGCGGCTCAGGGTTGGGAGCGCGAAGGCCGCCAAAGCAGCCATCGCAGGCAAACCCAGCAGCAGGGCACGGTCAGCAGGCAAGGTGGTGAGGGTCGCGGCTATGGACACCGCAGAAAACCACAGCGGCAGCAGCAGATGCCGGTGCCCCGGGCGGCTGATGATCTGCTTGCGCCAGCGCCACAGCGTCCATAGCGCCAATGGCCAGGCCGGCCAGCCAAACCACAGCAGCAGTCGGGCAAGGCTCTGCCACTCCTTGCCGCCCGCACCGCCGCTTGCGATGCGCCAGCGCCACAGGTCCAGGCTCCACGCAACCAGCGCTGCCGTCGCAACGACCAGCGCCAGATAGAGCACCCAGCGCAGTCGCCGGTCTGCGTCACTTCCCGGGGCAAATACGATGACGGCAATGCTGCCCATACCCAGAAGGGCAGCCAGCGCAGGGGCGCCCGCCAGCGTAAGCCCTACCAGGCCCGCGGCAAGAGCCACTGTGGGTGCCACGGAGCGGTGCGGCATGGCTGCCACAGCGAAAAAGGCCAGGGACGTGCAGCTCAGCTGCACGAGATAGCTGGTCACTTCGTGCGACAGCTGTGCCAGACCGAGGCACGCAATCAGTGCAAGCAGCCCGCCATCGGCAATGGCGCGGGCGTAGTCCAGCGCATTTGCCTCGCCTCCGAAAGCGAATGCCACCGGCTGAGCGCCCGGGCTGCGGGCCAGGTAGTACACCCCGTACCAAGTGGCCATGAGCGTGATGGCCAGCAGCGCAACGAACGGAATGCGCACCGCCAACTCGGCAGACAACCACTGCGGGGCGATCTGGATGGCCCATGCGCCGAGCCAATACGGCAGCAAGCCTTCGGTTTCCGGCGCCATGCCGCCCAGCAGCGGGTGCAGCCACGGTGTGCGGCCCTGGGCCAGTTCCAGCATGTAGCCAAAGGCGGTGACGTCGGCACTCTTCCAGGGGGCCCTCCCGACAAAGCCCGGCACGATGTACGCAATGCACAAAAGCAGCAACGCCCAGCGCGGAAGGCGGCTGACGGCATTTTGGGTAACGATGGCGGGGGTCGGAGGGGTCACGCGTTATTGGGCAGCGGCAAAAGCGGAGCCACCGAGAATAAGGGCAAAACCAACGTAAAAAGGCAGCCCGGTTGCCCGGGCTGCCTTTTTGGCGGGAACGCAAGGGCGAATTACTTCGCTGCGGTCTTGCCGAAACGGTTGCGGAAGCGCTCCACGCGGCCACCCATGTTGTCCACCGACTTTTGCGTACCGGTGTAGAAGGGGTGTGATTCAGAAGACGTATCCAGCTTGAACAGCGGATATTCCTTGCCTTCGAACGTTTCCATTTCCTTCGTGTTCACGCACGAACGGGTCACAAACTTGAAGCCGTTGGACAGGTCCGAGAACAGAACTTCGCGGTAGTTGGGGTGAATGCCTTCTTTCATGATCAATCCTTGTCAAGTGCGGGAGCCGCGCTGAACCCGGTGCAACCTTTGCGCCGTGGAACATTCAACGTACTTTCCGCAGAAAAAGCCCTCTATTATTGCACAGGGCCGATTTGTATCTTTTTGAGTGTCAGCGGCTGCGGGAGCGGCGGTAAAAACCGGCGCGGCCTGAGACCAGTGCCACCGTGGAACTGGCTCCGCCAGGCCACCGGTGGCGTCCCCCTCCGGGGGAAGGCGCCGAAGGCGACTCAGGGGGGCTTATCCACCCCTTCGCATCATGTCAAAGAAGTCCACATTGGTCTTGGTGGCCTTCATGTTCTTGATCATGAGCTCCATGGATTCGATCTCGTCCATGTTGTACATGAACTGGCGCAGGATGCGCGTCTTTTGCAGGATCTCGGGTGCCAGCAGCAGCTCTTCGCGGCGTGTGCCGCTCTTGTTGAGTTCGATGGCGGGGAACACGCGTTTTTCGTACAGGCGGCGGTTCAGGTGGATTTCGCAGTTGCCGGTGCCCTTGAATTCTTCAAAGATCACTTCGTCCATGCGGCTGCCTGTATCAACCAGCGCCGTGGCGATGATGGTGAGCGAGCCACCTTCTTCGACCTTGCGGGCCGCGCCAAAGAAGCGCTTGGGGCGTTGCAGCGCGGCGGCGTCCACACCGCCCGACAGCACCTTGCCGCTGGACGGCACGACGTTGTTGTAGGCGCGGGCCAGGCGGGTGATGGAGTCCAGCAGGATCACCACGTCTTTTTTCAGCTCGACCAGACGCTTGGCACGCTCGATCACCATCTCGGCCACGTGCACGTGGCGGGCGGCGGGTTCGTCGAAGGTGGAGGCGATGATTTCGCCCTTGACCGTGCGCTGCATTTCGGTCACTTCTTCAGGGCGTTCGTCCACCAGCAGCACCATCAGGTGCACGTCGGGGTTGTTGGCCGTGATGGCGTGTGCGATGTGCTGCATCATCACCGTCTTGCCGCTCTTGGGCGGGGCGACAATCAGTGCGCGCTGGCCGCGGCCGATGGGTGCAATGATGTCGATGATGCGGCCGGTGATGTTCTCTTCGCCCTTGAAGTCGCGCTCCAGGCGCATCTGCTCTTTGGGGAACAGGGGCGTCAGGTTTTCGAACATCACCTTGTGCTTGTTCTGCTCCGGTGGGCCACCGTTGACGGAGTCGAGCTTGTTCAGTGCAAAGTAACGTTCACCGTCCTTGGGCGTACGCACTTCACCTTCGATCATGTCGCCCGTGTGCAGGTTGAAACGGCGCACTTGGCTGGGGCTGATGTAGATATCGTCCGTGCTGGCGGTAAAGCTCGTGTCCGGGCTGCGCAAAAAGCCGAAACCGTCGGGCAGGATTTCCAGCACGCCGTCGGCAATGATTTGTTCCCCGGTCTTGGCCCGCTTCTTGATGATCGCAAACATCAGCTCCTGCTTGCGCATGCGGCCGGTATTTTCGATTTCGAGTTCTTCGGCTTGCTTCAGGACTTCAGACACGTGCAGTGCCTTGAGTTCGTTTAAGTGCATGGAATGACTCCTTGGCGGAGCTGGTATGAATCTTGGGGGAGGAGGGCTGGTGCCAGATGGGCTGCTGTTTGCAGGTCTGGCTCGCCGGGGATCTCGGTCCGGCTGCCAATGCGTGCAGGCCGGTGATCTGAAGGAATTATGACAGGAAAAAAAGCGGGAGATTCACGGGATCCGAATTCGGTCTGTGTCTGGCGCTAAATGGGTGTCGTGCAAATGAACAACCCCGCGTACTGGGACAGGCGCGGGGTTGTTGTTGCGGATCAGGCCAGTTGCTGATCGATGAAGGCGGTCAGTTGTGCCTTGCTCATCGCGCCGACCTTGGTGGCTGCCAGCTGGCCGTCCTTGAACAGCATCAGCGTGGGGATACCGCGAATGCCGAACTTGGCGGGGATTTCGCGGTTTTCGTCTACGTTCATCTTGGCGATCTGCAGTTTGCCCTGGTAGGTGCCCGCCACTTCGTCCAGGATGGGGGCGATCATTTTGCAGGGGCCGCACCATTCGGCCCAGTAGTCCACCAGCACGGCGGAGCCTGGTTGGAGCACGTCGGCTTCAAAGCTGGCGTCAGAGACATGTTTGATGAGTTCGCTGGCCATGGCGGATTCCTTGATTTTGAGCGGGTGGTGACCGGTGTACGTTTAAAGTCAGGGGATTGTGACAGAAACCAATCCCACGTTCACCGGTGTGGCCGGGCCTTTCGACGCTATGACAGTCATAGCGAAAAGCGATGAGTGCGCCGCTCTGTGGCGGAAGGTTCTGACCGAAGTGGTTCGACACATGCAAGACAGGCGCGCCCACCCGGCTCGAACGGTGGTTCTGGTGCCTTATGCCCAGCTCATGCCGTGGGCGCAGCGCTATTGGGCCTTGCAACATGCCGACGGATTTGCCCCCCGGTTTGAAACCACCCGCAACTGGGCCCGACAATTGGCAGCCTTTGTGCCGCAAGGCGACGACCTCGCGGGCGATGTGGCGCGTGACACCCTCACGGCACGCGCATTGCTTGACCGCGCGGGCCTGGCGGCCCAGCGCGACTTGCTGGCTGCGTCGCTCCAGGAGGCCGCAACGCAGCTGGCGGCTGTGGTGGCCGCCGTGGCGCCCAACGCGCGCGCGCCCTGGGGCGCACAAGCCCGGTCCCTTCTGCCAGAAGCCGATGACGGCTCTGCACTGCGCTTTGAGGCGGTGGTATCACGCATCGCGCTGGAATGGGCCTTGGCCTCGCGCCATGCCACCGACGTGCTCTTTGAGCCCGGGGTGTACCAGTCGGTAGACGCACTGGTGGTTTTGCAGGGTTTTCAGCAAGACCCGCTGGCCGCTGCGCTGCAGGCCCACTGGGGCGACAAGGCCACAGTGCTGTCGCTTTCAGCCGCAACCACCCAGGGCCACGCTTCAGCCCACATAGCGCTGCATGCCGCCCAGGACGCGGAAGACGAGGCCCAGCGCGCTGCTGCCTGTGTCTTGGCGCATGTGATGGCGGGCCGCGTCCCCGTGGCGCTGGCGGCCAACGACCGCGCCCTTACGCGGCGCATCAGTGCGCACCTGGCCAGCTGTGGTGTTGCGGTGCGCGATGAAAACGGCTGGACCTTGTCGACGACCCGGGCGGCCGCGCAGTTGATGACCGCACTCAAGGCCTGCGCGTGGAACGCATCGGCCGACGAGGTGCTGGATTGGCTCAAACAGACGCCCGCCATGGAGACCGCCACGGTTCAGGTGCTGGAGCGCGTTTTGCGCAAGGCGTCTGTCGCCACCTGGTCCACCGCTGCCGAACGCGACTGGGCGGAAAAACCCGCGCTGGCCGCGTGCGTGGCCCAGGTGCAGGATTGGCGCGAAGGCCTGCGCACACCGCGCCCGCTGCCGCAGTGGCTGCAGGCCCTGCGCGGCTTGCTGGAGGCCAACGGACAATGGCCAGCGCTCGCAACCGACGCCGCTGGTGCCCGCGTGGTCGCCGCACTGCGCCTGCAGGAGGGCCAAGAGGCCGAAATTCAAGAGTGGGACAGCGCAGGCCGGCGCATGTCGCTGGCCGAATTCACCCGGTGGGCCAACGAAGTGCTGGAAGCCGCGCGCTACGTACCTACGCAGTTGGGCGATGCGCCCGTCATCGTCCTCCCCATGCCCCAGTTGCTTGCCCGCCCGTTCGCGGCGCTGGTGCTGCCCGCCTGCGATGAAAAACGCCTGCAGCCCTCGCCAGAACCTGTGGGCGACTGGACCCAGGCGCAGCGCCTGGCCTGGGGCCTGCCCACGCGCGAATCGCTGGAAGTCGCCCAGCGCGCCGCATGGCAACACGCGCTGCAGACACCCGCCGTGGACGTGCTTTGGCGCACGGGCGACGAAGGCGGCGAGCCTTTGCTGGCCAGCCCGCTGGTGTTGGCCCTGCATCTGGACGGTGTGGGCAGCCAAGGCGCGGACGACCGCAGCGCGCGCACCGTGGCCGCCAAGCCCACCGCGCGGCCCTTGCCCGATGGCAGCGCGCTGCCGGTTGTGCGCCTTTCGTCCACCGCGTACTCGGACCTGCGCCACTGCCCGTACCGATTTTTTGCACTGCGTCAATTGGGCCTGCAAGAGGCTGACGAACTGGCCGCTGAAGTGGACAAGCGCGACTTCGGCAACTGGCTGCACGCGGTGCTTCAGCATTTTCATGAGGACTTGCTGACCAACCCCACGGACGATGCAGCCCAGCGCGTCGATCGCATGGACACCGCCGCGCAGACCGTCACGCTGGAACAAGGCCTGGGCGAGGGCGACTTCCTGCCGTTTGCCGCAGGCTGGCCACAGGTGCGCGATGGCTACCTGCGCTGGCTTGTCCAGCACGAACAGGCCGGAGGCCATTTCCGCCAGGCAGAGGTGCAGACCAGCCAGCCGCTGGGCGCGTTGCAACTGGTGGGCACCATCGACCGCATCGATACTGTTTCGTCCACCGGCGAGCCCACACCCCTGGTCATCGACTACAAGACCGAGAACGACACCGTCACCCGCAAACGCATCGGCGCGGGCGCCGAAGACACCCAGCTTGCGTTTTACGCCGCCTTGTTGAGCCACGACACGCTGCGTGCCGCTTACGTGAACGTGGGCGAGCGGGGCGAAACGCAGATGCACGAACAGGAGGAGGTGGTGCATCTGCGCGACCTGCTGGTGGAAGGCATTCAGCACGACTTCGCCCGTATCGCTGCGGGCGCACCGATGCCCGCCCTGGGAGAGGGCGCCGTGTGTGACTACTGTGCCGCCCGGGGCCTGTGCCGCAAGGACTTTTGGGAATGACTGTGCAAGCAGCGTATGAACACAACGGCCAGCCCGTCTCGCGCGAGGCTTTCTACGCCATCGCCTGCGACCCCGCGCGCAGCGTGGCGGTGGAGGCCTGCGCGGGCGCGGGCAAGACCTGGATGCTGGTCTCGCGCATGCTGCGGGCCTTGCTCGACGGCGCTGCGCCGCACGAGATCCTGGCCATCACCTTCACCAAGAAGGCCGCAGGCGAAATGCGCCAGCGCCTGCAGGAATGGCTGGAGGCCTTTGCCGATGCGCCGCTTGACGAACTGACGCGCGAGCTGATTTCAAGAGGAATCAGCCCCCAGCGCGCTCTGGATAAGCGCGAGGCGCTACAAAATTTATATCGCCAGATGCTGGCCAGCGGCCGCCCGGTGCAGATCCGCACATTCCACAGCTGGTTTGCTGCTCTGCTCGGCACTGCGCCGCTGGCGCTGCTGCAGGCGCAGGGTTTGCCCGCCAACTTCGAGCTGCTCGAAGACGATGCGGAGGCGGTGCGCGAGGTGTGGGGGCCGTTCTTGCAGGCGGTTGCCACCAACGTCAGCCTGCGGGCCGACTATGAAGCTGTGGTGGCCCGCCATGGCCGTTCGCAAACCCACAAGGCGCTGGCGGCGGCGCTGGCCAAGCGGGTGGAGTTTGACCTGGCCGATGGCGCGGGTGTGGTCGAGGCCTCGGTGCCGCCGTTCCAGGTGCAGTACCCCGACCTTGCAGCTTTCAACGAGCCCGCCGAAGCGCTGCAGTGCGACGCCTGCCACCAACGCTGGCTGGCCCGCGCCAGGGCGCTGGGGGCAGAAGCCAACAAGACGCCGCAAAAAGCGGCGGACGCCATCATTGACGCGCTGGCCTGTAGCGACCTGAACCAGCGCCTGGACTTGCTGCGCAAAGCCATGTTCGTCGCCAAGGAAGACCGGCTTTCGAAGAACCTCGAAAAGTTCGCCGCTGCGCAAGAGGCGGAGCCCGAGCTGCAGCGTCTGCTCACCGCGCGGCGCCAGCACGACGCCTGGCAGCATCAGCAGCGCATGGCTAGGCTGGCGCGTTGCCTGATTGCAGAGTTTGCCGCCGTCAAGCACCAGCATGGCTGGGTGGACATGAACGATGTGGAGCGCACGGCCCTGGTCATGCTGGCCGACCCCATCCTGTCAGGCTGGGTGCAGGAGCGCCTGGACGCGCGCATCCGCCATTTGCTGGTCGATGAGTTCCAGGACACCAACCCGCTGCAGTGGCAGGCGCTGCATGCCTGGCTGTCGGGCTATGCGGGCTCGGGCGGTGGGTCGGCCGCGCCCAGCGTTTTCATCGTGGGTGACCCCAAGCAGAGCATCTATCGCTTTCGCCGCGCCGAGCCACAGGTGTTCATCGCCGCGCAGGCCTTTGTGCGCAATGGCCTCGGCGGCGACCTGCTCAGCTGCGACCACACGCGCCGCAATGCCACAGGCGTCATCGCCGCCGTGAACCATGTCATGGGCACCGCGCAGGCGCAGCACGAAACCAGCGGATTTCGTGACCACACCACCGAATCCATTGACCCCGGCCTGCTGCTGCGCCTGCCCGCCATCCTGCCGCCGGACGGTGATAGCGGTGGCGGCGGCACCGACCCGTTTGCCTGGCGCGACAGCCTGACCGAGCCGCGCCACGAGGCCGAAGAAACCCAGCGCATGCGCGAGTGCACGCAGGCCGCCGCCTGGGTGGCCGCGCAAATTGCGCAAGGCACGCCACCCAACGAAGTGCTGGTGCTGGCCCGCAAGCGCGACCGGCTCGCCGCCATGCAAGACGCACTGCGCGCCCTGCACCTGCCCTGTGTGCAACCCGAGAAGGCCGACCTGTTTGACTCACCCGAGGTGCAGGACGTGGTGGCGCTGCTTGACGCGCTGGTGTCCACCGGGCACGACCTGTCATTGGCGCGCGCGCTCAAGTCGCCGCTGTTTGGCTTGGACGACGATGCCCTGGTGGCCCTGGCTGCACTGCGCCGCCAGCCACAGCATGCGGCCAGCAGTTGGTTTGATTTACTACAAAAAAGTGAGCTACTAGCGGTTGATACACAAGCGCTAGGTGCCAATTTGGCTCAATACAAGGCCTGGGTGGACGCTTTGCCGCCGCACGATGCGCTGCACGCCATCTACCAGCACGGCGACGTGTTGGCCCGTTTTGCAGCTGCATCCCCCGCCGCCCAGCGTTTGGCGGTGCTGGCCAATCTGCGCGCGCTGCTGTCCGCCGCGCTGCAGCATGACGGCGGCCGCTACCTCACGCCCTATGCCTTTGTACGCGCCATGAAAAAAGGCGGTGTGCGCGCGCCTGGACGCGTGGATGCGCAAGCGGTGCGCCTGCTCACCGTGCACGGCGCCAAAGGCCTGGAGGCGCGCTGCGTGCTGCTGCTGGACACCGACACCCGACCGCAAAAGGCCGAGACCATGGGCGTGCTGGTGGACTGGCCCGGCGAGAAGACCGAGCCCGCAGGCTTTGTTTTTTTGGCCAGCGAGTCCAGTCCACCTCCCAGTGCTGAAGCCGCCCTGGCCGCCGAGCAACAAGCCCGCCAGCGCGAAGAGCTGAACATGCTCTACGTGGCCATGACACGCGCTAAACACTGCCTTGCGCTGTCGTCCGTGTTGCCCAGCGTTTCGGCGCCGGGCAGCTGGTGGAACCGGCTGGCGCCATTGCTGGCGGATGCCGAAGTTCTGGTCGAACCTGCTGTGGGCGAGGGCAATGTGGTGGGCGATACGCCAAGTCGAGCGCACGACCATTTCACGTTGGCCGAGCTGCCCATGCTCCCGGCTGAACTGCGCACGCCACCGCGCGAGGTGGCTGAAGGTGCTGGCGCCACCGAACCTTCTGCTTCCTTGTCCACACCCGCATCGCGCCTGGGCGAGGCCATGCACCAGTTGCTGGAGCAGGCCGGTGTGGCAGGTGCTCCGCTGGCTGACCTGCGCGCCCTGGGCTGGTCGGCGGCCCGCGTTGCGCGACTGGCGCAGGACTTCGACATCACCGTGGCTGCAGCCGGGGTTGCAGCCCGCACCGCGCAGCGCATTCTGGAGGGCGAGGGCGCCTGGGCCTGGGATGCCACCGTGGTGGACACCGCCATCAACGAAGCCCCGCTGCGCCACCAGGGCCAGAGCCTGCGCATCGACCGCCTAGTGCATTGCCACCAACTGCCCGAGCGCGCGGGTTGGTGGGTGCTGGACTACAAAAGCGCCGCCGAGCCCGAGCGCCAGCCCGTGCTGATGGCCCAACTGCAGCGCTACCGTGAGGCGGTGCAGGGGCAAGCCCCTGGCGAGCGCGTGTGGGCGGCTTTTCTCACTGGCGACGGGCGGATGGTGCTCGCGCCCGACGGCGCCCCTGCTGCTGACGGAGCTTCTGCCGCGGGTGCAGTGCGGCATACTCTCGCCCCCGCTCCCGCCGCAAATGCGGCCCCATCCGTATCCACGCAGGCGCCAACGGCTCCACCCCCCATTGACGGGGCTCCCGGTGATCCCTCACCGGGCTTTGTCCAGGGCTCGCTGTTCTGAACGCCTGGGCGTTCTCGATCGATTCAAAGGTTTCCCATGAATGCATCTCTTTCTTCAGCCACTGGCGCTGCCACCCCAATGCACTGCGATGTTGCCATCGTCGGCGGGGGCCCTGCCGGGTTGATGGCGGCCGAGGTGCTGGCGCAAGGGGGTGCGTCGGTGCATCTGTTTGACGCCATGCCTTCCATTGGCCGCAAGTTTCTTCTGGCAGGCAAGGGTGGGCTCAACCTCACGCACTCCGAGCCGCACGAGCCCTTTGCCAGCCGCTATGCCGGGCGCCAAGCGCACGTCGAGCCTTTGATTCAGGCGTTTGGTGGGCCAGAAATCCGCATTTGGGCCCAAGGGCTGGGGGTTGAGACCTTCGTGGGCACATCAGGCCGCGTGTTCCCTGCCGACCTGAAGGCGGCGCCTCTGCTGCGCGCGTGGCTGCAGCGGTTGCGCGCGCAAGGGGTTCAGTTTCATATGCGCCACCGCTGGCTGGGCTGGGGTGACGACGGCGCGCTGCGTTTTGCCGCCCCCACGGGTGAGGTGCAAGTCGCGGCGAAGGCGGTGGTGCTGGCGCTGGGCGGTGGCAGCTGGGCGCGCCTGGGGTCTGACGGCGCGTGGGTGCCGCTGCTAGCAGAGCGCGGTGTGGCCGTGGCGCCGCTGCGCCCGTCCAATTGTGGCTTTGATGTTTTGCGTTCGGATGCGCCCGTGGGCGAAACACGTCGTGCGTTTTTGCAGGAGCTGATCGGCCGCTCACCGACGCCCGCCGTGGGCTGGACGCCGCACTTTGCCGAGCGTTTTGCAGGCCAGCCGTTCAAAACGGTGGCGCTGAGCTTTACGGACAGCCAGGGCACTGCGTTCAGCCGCCGTGGCGAGTTTGTGGCCACAGCCACGGGGGTGGAGGGCAGCCTGGTCTACGCCGCGTCGCACCTGCTGCGCGACGAGATCGCGGCACACGGGCACGCTACGTTCCATCTGGATCTGTTGCCCGACCACAGTCCCGAACGCGTGCTGGTGGAAGTACGCCATCCGCGCGGGTCCCGGTCGCTGTCCAGCCACCTCAAAAGCCGTCTGGGGCTTGACGGCATCAAGGCCGGCATCTTGTACGAGCACCTGGGCAAAGACGGCATGAATGACCCCGTGGCTCTGGCCCATGCGATCAAGGCGCTGCCCATCACGGTGGTAGCAACCCGGCCTTTGGACGAGGCCATCAGCACCGCAGGCGGCGTGGAGTTTGGTGCGCTGGATGCCCATCTCATGGCATCCGCCGCTCCCGGCGTGTTCTGCGCGGGAGAAATGCTCGACTGGGAAGCCCCCACGGGCGGCTACCTGCTGACCGCCGCCATGGCCAGCGGCCGCGTGGCCGGACAAGGCGCACTGCAGTGGATTCGCCAAACTGGCGGTTGACCCGTCGCGCCCGGCCCACCGGGTGCGTCCCCACTCGGGGGGCCGCGCAGCGGCTCAGCGGGGACTCAGAATCTAGCGCGGTAATACAGCATCGGCCCGCCCTTGCGCGCGCAACATCTTGGTCGACGCGCGGCCAGACTACGAAAAACAAGGGGACTGATCTGGAGACATTCATCTGCAAAAAGTGCAAATGAAAGAGAGGGAGAGAAAAGAAGAAGTTGACGAGCCTTACCCCCGGCACTGACTCCACAGTTAGGGCTGCTTGGTTCCCCACCTGACCCGGTTGGCCGCTTCACCATGCGAGGAGGCCCGTCACCGGTGATTGTACGCTGGATGGAAGTGCACTTTTTTGAACGGTGCCGTTGACCGGGACGCAGAAAGGACACCCGGTCCAGCCCGTAGAATCTGCCGAATGTCCTACCTCGTGCTCGCCCGCAAGTACCGTCCCCGCAATTTCACCGAAATGGTAGGGCAGGAGCATGTGGTGCAGGCCCTCACCAATGCGCTCAACACACAGCGTCTGCACCACGCCTACCTGTTCACAGGCACGCGGGGGGTGGGCAAGACGACGGTGTCGCGCATCCTGGCCAAATCGCTCAACTGCCAGGGGCCTGACGGACAGGGTGGCATTACGGCCACGCCGTGTGGCGTGTGCTCGGCGTGCACAGACATCGACAGCGGTCGCTTCCCCGATTACACCGAGCTGGATGCCGCGTCGAACCGGGGCGTAGACGAGGTGCAGAGCCTGCTGGAACAAGCCGTCTACAAGCCCGTGCAAGGCCGCTTCAAGGTCTTCATGATCGACGAAGTGCACATGCTCACCAACACGGCGTTCAACGCCATGCTCAAGACGCTTGAAGAGCCTCCTGAATACCTCAAGTTTGTGCTGGCGACGACCGATCCGCAGAAGGTGCCGGTGACGGTGCTCAGCCGGTGTCTGCAGTTCAACCTGCGGCCCATGGCGCCGGAGACGGTGCTGTCGCACCTCACGCAGGTGCTGGCGTCTGAGAACGTCTCGTCCGAGCCCCAGGCCCTGCGCCTGCTCTCACGTGCCGCGCGGGGCTCCATGCGCGATGCGCTGTCGCTGACGGACCAGGCCATTGCCTTTGGCAGTGGTCAGTTGCAGGAAGCTGCCGTGCGCCAGATGCTGGGTGCGGTCGACCGCTCCTACGTGTTCCGCCTCATCGATGCACTGGCCCAGGGCGATGGAAAAACCGTGGTGGAAACTTCGGACACGCTGCGCCTTAATGGCCTGTCGGCCGCCTCTACACTGGAGGAAATGAGCGCCGTGTTGCAGCGCATGGCGGTGTTCCAGGCGGTGCCGCAGATGGCAGGCGCTGTGGATGCCGACGACCCCGAGGCGGCCGAAACGGCCCGCCTGGCCGCGCTGATGCCTGCCGACGAAACCCAGCTGCTCTACAGCCTGTGCCTGCACGGGCGCGGTGAACTGGGTCTGGCGCCCGATGAGTACGCGGCACTGACCATGGTGCTGCTGCGCTTGCTGGCGTTCAAACCTCCAGGCGAGTCGGCTGAAAAAAAAACTCTGACGCGCGCTGAATCGGCGTCTTCAGGCCCGCCGCCCGTCGTTTCTACGGCGCCTGCAACGACTGTGGCTGCTGCTGTTGCCGTCTCACCGGCGACTGTGGCGCGTCCAGCGATGGTCGCAGCGCGTGCCCCCGCAGCCCCCACGCCGCCGCCCGCAGCAGCGGTTTCGGCAGCGGCAGCGGCAAACTTGGCGCCATCGTTGGAGCAAAGCCCTTCTTCTGCCGAATCCGTCGAATCCGTCGATGCCTCCGAGCCGCCTCCCTGGCCGGGCTCGGACGAGCCTGGCATTGCGGTGTCCACCCGAACAGTTGCGACGGCGCTACCGGTGCGCAGCACTGAGAACTTTGAATCAAATCATCGCCCAGCGCTTTCCCATAAAGCGCAAGGCGCTCCTGAATTTGTAGCTATCCCGGTGCGCGAATCGCCCGAGCCGGGGGAGCGTCTGCAACCGCTGCCGCTGTCTGCGCCCACCCCCGTGTCCGCACGCTACACCCCGACCGAGGAGGGCGACGTGTGGCACGCCACGGTGCAGCAGATGGTGGCGGCAGAATCGATTACGGCGTTGGTGCGTGAACTGGCCCTGCAATCGCAACTGGTGGCGCGCGATGGGGGCCACTGGCTGCTGCGTGTGGAGCGTGAGTCGCTTAATCAGCCCACCGCGCGCGAGCGCCTGCGCTCCGCGCTGGAGGCTGCAGGCCACGCCACCCAAATCAGCGTGGAAGTTGGCCATGTCATCGACAGCCCCGCCCGTCGCAATGCCGCTGCGGCTGCCGAGCGCCAGCGTCGCGCTGAAGAAATCGTGAACAACGATCCGTTTGTGCAATCGCTGATGCGCGACTACGGCGCGAGAATCGTGCCGGGCAGCATCAAGCCTGCTTGAGATGAAGCACCCCCTGAGTCGCCTTCGGCGCCTTCCCCTTTTCTCGCTTCGCGGGAGCGGGACGCACTCGGTGGCCTGGCAAAGCCAGTTCCACGAGTGCACTGGCCTGGCGCGCATCAGTTTCGACGGCCGCTGACGGTGCGCAGCAAAGTATCGTGAATCGTGAATACCAAGTCTTAGTCCCCTCCGGGAATCGATTAACCAGAAAGAAAGTAAAGGAAACAAAATGTTCAATAAAGGACAACTCGCTGGCCTCATGAAGCAAGCCCAGGCGATGCAGGACAACCTCAAGAAGGCGCAGGACGAACTGGCTTTTGTCGAGGTCGAAGGTGAATCGGGCGCGGGCCTGGTGAAGGTGGTCATGACCTGCAAGCACGACGTCAAGCGCATCACCATCGACCCAAGCCTGCTGGCCGAAGACAAGGACATGCTGGAAGACCTGGTGGCGGCGGCGTTCAACGCGGCGGTGCGCAAGGCGGAGGAGACTTCGGCGGAGAAGATGGGCAAGCTGACGCAAGGCATGCCAGGCCTCCCCGGCGGCATGAAATTCCCTTTCTGAGGCTGGCTACCGAGCGGGCGATCTGCGTCGTTGGGCGGTGCTCGGAATCCTCACGTACAGGAAGTACGTTCCGGTTCCTGTGCTCCGTCTGCCTAGCAGCTCATCCCGCTCGCTACGCCCTTGAGGGTGGGGTGTGAATGCAGAGGGCGAGCACCTGTTGTTCTTCCCTACATCCGTTCGGGCTAAGCTAGTCGAAGCCTGGCTCCGCCGCTCCCTACAACGTCACGCGCATCGCCTCTAGTCTGTCCATGTCCACTACCAACTCCCTCGACGTTCTGATCCAGGCGCTGCGCCGCTTGCCCGGGGTGGGGGTCAAGTCTGCGCAGCGCATGGCTTTTCATCTGCTGCAGCATGACCGCGAAGGGGCGCTGGCGCTGTCTCGGGCACTGGGGGAGGCGGTGGGCACGGTGCACCACTGTGCGCGCTGCCATACGTTTACCGAGGCAGAGGTGTGCAGCACGTGCCTGGACCCTGAGCGCGATGCCACGCGGTTGTGTGTGGTGGAGACACCCGCCGATCAATCGGCGCTGGAGCGTACCGGGGCGTTCAAGGGGCTCTATTTTGTGCTGATGGGGCGGCTCAGTCCACTGGACGGGGTGGGTCCCAAGGAGATCGGGTTGCACAAGCTGATGGAGCGTGCTGCCGATGGCACGGTGCAGGAGGTGATCCTGGCAACCAACTTCAATGCCGAGGGCGAGGCCACGGCGCATGTGATCAGCGAGGCGCTCAAGAGCCGGGGGCTGCATGTGACGCGGTTGGCGCGTGGAGTGCCGGTGGGCAGCGAGCTGGAGTACGTGGACCTGGGCACCATTGCACATGCGTTGGTGGACCGCCGGTGAAAACTTTGCGGTCATGGCGTGCAGAGCTTTCCAGGTCAGCGTTTTGTGCTATCGCCTGCGGCTAGTGCAGTGTTTCACGCTATCTGGCACATAAAAAGGCGTCTTTTCGCCCCTGGCAGCGTTGCAAATCCTCGCGATACACCCGGTATCGCTCCGGCTTGCGCCTTGCCAGTGCCAAAAATCCATCCTTTTTATTGGTGCCATCAAGCGTGAAACACTGCACTAGAATACTCTCAAATTAATAGCTGCTAGCGCTTTTTTATCAAGCGCTAGAGCCCTAAAAGCCTTTAAATATGAATACCACCATGCATGTTGCGCGGTTTACGGTGGCCTACTGGTGCGTTCTGATTGCGGCCTTGTTGCCCATTTGCTGTGCATGGCTGGCCAAAAGCGGCAGCTTTGGCAAATCGCGCAAGGACGGCGGTTTTGACAACCGCAACCCCCGTGCCTGGATAGCGCAGCAGACCGACTGGCGCGCCCGGGCCAATGCGGCCCAGGCCAACAGCTTTGAATCACTGCCGTTTTTTATCGGCGCAGTGATCATTGCGCATCTGCTGGGTGCGGGGCAGACACTTTTGGACATGCTGGCGTTTTTGTATGTCATGTTGCGCATCTTCTACATCCTGATGTATGTGTCGGACATGCCGACAGCACGCAGCGCGCTGTGGGCAGGTGCGTTTCTTGTCAACATCGCCATCCTGTTTATTGGTTATCGCTGACGCCCGCCCGTTTGTCGGCACGGGTTTCGGCCAGTCCCCGGCGGACCTTCTGCGCCCTGTTGCCCGTGCGTAAAAACGCGCATACGTAAAAACCCGCAGGGGCTCACCCTGATGCGGGGTTTCCGTCTTTGAGGCACTATTGTTGCAATGCAGCATTGCTCTGTCAGTGACCATCTTTCTTCCCCCTTTGATTCCGTGACCTCTCGTTTGCTTAGCCGCCGTGCCTTCGTCGCTGTGTCTGCCTTTTCGGCGGCCACCGCGGGCGCGCCCGCGCTGCTGGCCCAGACGACCACCAGCGTGGCGCCTCTGGGCCGTGTCACGGTGGCAGTGGGAGGTCAGGGCGTGCTGTATCACCTGCCGCTGGCGCTGGCGGATGAGCTGGGTTACTTCCGCTCTGAAGGCCTGGATGTGACGGTGCGCGACTTTTCTGCCGGTGCCTTGGCGCTGCAGGCCGTGCAAGAGGGCGTGGCAGACGTGTGCTCGGGGGCTTTTGAGCACACCATCCGTCAGCAAGTGCGGGGGCAGTCTTACCGGTCGCTGGTGGTGCAGGGGCGGGCGCCCCAACTGGCATTGGGCGTGTCGCTGCGGGCGTTGCCTGCGTACAAGGATCTGGGCGACCTGGCGGGGCGGCGCGTGGGGGTGTCATCGGTCGGGTCGTCCACCCACCTGGCGGCCAGCCTGTTGCTGGCGCGCGCTGGCATCGGGCACCGCGATGTGTCGTTTGTGGGTGTGGGCTCCGGTACGGCTGCGATGAACGCGTTGCGCGCAGGGCAAGTGCACGCGCTGTGCCATGCCGACCCGTTGATGACCCTGCTGGAGCAAAAAGCGGACATGCGCATAGTGGGAGACCTTCGGTCGCTCAAGGCCGCGCAGGACATGTTTGGTGGCGCCATGCCCGCCAGCTGTCTGTATGCGCCCCAGGCATTCGCGCAAAAGCAACCTGCCCAGGCACAGGCGCTGGCCAACGGGGTGGTGCATGCTCTCAAGTGGCTGCAGACTGCGGTCCCCGCAGATATCGTCAAGGCAGTGCCCGCCGCGTTCCTGCTGGGAGATCGGGGGCTTTATCTGGCCGCCTTCGGCAGGGTGCGCGAAACCTATTCCACAAACGGGCAGATGCCGGACGAAGGTGCATCCACCGCGTTGCGCGTGCTGTCACGTGTGCACCCCGAACTGGCCGATGCCAAGCTCGATCTGTCGCGCACCTTCACGGACGAGTTCGTGCGCAAGGCACGGCAGAAGTACAACGTCTGAGGTGGGCAGCACCGTACACACATTTGGTGGACAGTTTGCTTTGTTTTCGTGTCGGGAAGACGGCTTACGTCGACTGACGTCCGAGATGCCTTAGCCTTGGCGCCCCAAACACCTTTTCCACAAGGATTCCTTTATGTCTCTCAACCTCAGCATCGGCCCGCTCATCTCCTTGATCGCAGGCATTCTCATCTTGATCATGCCGCGCCTACTCAGTTTCATTGTGGCGATCTATCTCATCATCATGGGTGTGCTGGGCTTGGCTGGCATGAGCGCACTCAGGTTGTAGGCAGCCAGCCCCAAGGCAGCGCCCCCAAAGCCCATTAGCGCCGCTTCACCTTGGAGGGCGTGCCCCCTTTGCGTGCGGACGCGGCGGGGCGTTTGCTGCCAGCCGTTGATCGGGACACCGCGCGACGGGCATTGGCGCTGGCCTGGCGCACGGGCAGATAGACAACCACCTGTTGCCCTACCTTGAAGGTAGCGTTGGCACGCACGTCATTCCAGTCAGCCACATTGGCCGCTGCTAGCTTGTAGCGCCGCGCAATGCTGGCCACCGTCTCGCCCTTGCCTGCACGCACTGTGGTGCGACGGGTGACCACATCGGGGGTGAGTGCCAGTTGCCCGTTGTCCGCCAAATGTGACGACACATCCTGCCGCGTGGTGGTTGAGCGCGGCACCATCAGCGCAGACCCTGCCTTGATCAGCATGCGCGGTGGAATGTTATTAACCTTGCGCAGATCGGTCTCGCTGATGCCAGCGCGTTGGGCCGCTTCAGCGACGGTCATGGTAGATGGCACTGACCAAACCGTCCAACTGGCGTATTGCCCTTCCTTGCGGGCTTCGAGGTTGCGCTGGAAGACTTTGGCGTTGTCCCACGGCAGCAGGATTTGCGGCGTGCCCGCTGCAAAAATCACGGGTCGATTGAAGGACGGGTTGAGGGCTCGAAAATCTGCCTCGCGCACGTCGGCCAGCGCGGCCACCAGCGCCACATCGATGTCGTGGGTGATATCTACTGTCTGGAAGTACGGGTGGTTTTCGATGAGCGGCAGCTCGGTCTTGAACGCATCGGGGTTGGCCACGATGTTTTTTACCGCTTGCAGTTTGGGCACATACATGCGGGTCTCTGCGGGCATGCTCAGATCGGTGTATCCGGTGCCCAGACCGATTTTCTGGTTGCGCGCAATCGCGCGGCCCACGCTGCCTTCACCCCAGTTGTATGCGGCAAGCGCCAGGTGCCAGTCACCGAACATGCCGTACAGTTTTTGCAGGTAGTCCAGCGCCGCGCGGGTGGATGCCAGCACGTCGCGGCGGTCGTCGCGAAAGGCGTTTTGCTTGAGGTCAAAGTAGGTGCCCGTTGCGGGCATGAACTGCCACATGCCAGCGGCCTTGGCGCTGGACACCGCCTGTGGGTTGAACGCGCTTTCGATGTAGGGCAGCAGGGCCAGCTCAGTCGGCATCCCGCGCCGCTCCAGCTCTTCGACAATGTGGAACAGGTATTTGCTGGAGCGCTCGGCCATGCGCTGCATGTAGTCGGGCCGCGTGGCGTACCACTGCTCACGGTCCGCCACCAGTTCGTGCTGCAGGTCGGGCATCGCAAAGCCGCGACGGATGCGGTCCCACAGGTCGGCGGGGGTGGACAGCGCCGCAACCTCCCCACTGGACGCCTGTGCGAGCGAAATCGGCTGCAGGGGGCCGTTGGGGTAGACGGGGGTGTGGGGGGCTTTCGGCGTCGGGGTGATGGGCGCCGTGGGGGCTGTGGTGCTTGCAGTGTCGCTCTGCGATGGACCGGTGGTGGCGCAGCCTGTGAGCCAGAGTGCGCTGGCCAGGCAGGCAATGTGCAAAATTTTCATCGAAACTCGTTTTTCCATTGACGCAGTGCGGCCAGTACCGCCACGGCGTCGTCTTGATGTGCCTGCGTGTCATGGCTGCATGCGGCTTGCGCCACCGCAGTTTGCCGCACACGCAGGAAGGGGTTGATGTCACGCTCCAGCGCCATCTGAGAAGGCAGCGTGGGCAGGTTTTGGGCCCGCAATGTTTCGCAACGGTGGGAATGGTGGAGCAACGCGGCGTTGCCAGGTTCCACAGCGCGCGCAAATTTCAGGTTGGACAGGGTGTATTCGTGCGTGCAACATACCCGTGTGTCGCCAGGCAGGGCCGCAAGCTGGTCCAGCGATTCCAGCATTTGAGCCGGGGTGCCTTCAAACAAGCGCCCACAGCCCCCAGAAAAAAGTGTGTCGCCACAAAACACAAGGGGCACGCCCTCCATGTCGGGGCAGTAGTACGCGATATGACCGGCAGTGTGCCCTGGTACGTCCATGACCGAGAAGTGCAGGCCCAGAACCTCGACCGTGTCACCGTGGGCAAGGCGAACCAGTGGCTCGGGAATTTTCTCCCTTGCAGGTCCATAGACGGTTGCGCAGGTGGCATCTCGCAGGGCGTTCACACCACCCACATGATCTGCGTGGTGGTGCGTGACTAGAATGGCTTGCAATGTGAGGTTCAGGCGCTTTAACGCTTGAATCACAGGCGCGGAATCCCCCGGGTCTACAACGATGGCCTGGCGGCCGTTGTGCAGCATCCAGATGTAGTTGTCGGTGAAGGCGGGCAGTGGCAACAAGTTCATGAGTGATCAAATTATAGGTTTGCACCACTGGTTCGATTCCCCGCCGGGCCGCTACCTGCTCGCGTGGGAACAGGCGCGCTTCGACGAGGCGGTGGCCGATATCTTTGGTTACCACAGCCTGCAGCTCGGAATGCCGCTACTTGACGGCCTGCGCGCCAACCGCATGCCACACCAGTGGCTGGCTGTGGGGCAGGAGGCGGTGGATGGCTCCATCGCCTTTCTGGAGACCGGTAATGGCGACGGGCCTGTACAACGCCGTGCGGTGGATCTGCTCACCGAACCGGTGGCCTTGCCGTTTCCGCAGGCCAGTCTCGACCTGCTGGTCCTTCCTCACACACTGGAATTGAGCATAGATCCCCACGCCGCCTTGCGCGAGGTGGAGCGGGTGCTGGTGCCCGAGGGGCGTGTGGTCATCAGCGGCCTGAACCCCGCCAGCCTGTGGGGCCTGCGCCAGCGGCGCGCCCGGATGTACCGACGGCTGGGCAAAGGCACGCTGTATTTGCCCGACGTAGGGGAGTTCATTGGCTACCGCCGCTTGCGCGACTGGCTCAGGCTCTTGAGCTTCGAGGTCGAATCAGCCCAGTTTGGCTGTTATCGTCCAGCGGTACGCAGCACCCAGTGGTTGGATCGTTTTGGGTGGATGGACCCGCTGGGGGAAAAATGGTGGCCCATTTTTGGAGCCGCCTACTTTCTGGTGGCGGTGAAGCGGGTGCATGGCATGCGCCTGATGGAGCCGGGCTGGCGCACGCAGCGCCAGCGCGCAGCCGCCACAGTGCCCATCGCCAACCGTGCGCGCACGGCGGGTGCGGCATCTGCAAAGCGCAAGGGCCGGTGAACAGGTGATGACGGCGACAGTTGCGACCAGCGCCCGACCGGCCGCCGTGCCCAAGCCCTCCACAAACCTCATTGACAGGAACACAGATTGAATCAGGTCGAGATATACACCGATGGCGCCTGCAAGGGCAACCCTGGCCCCGGAGGCTGGGGTGTGCTGCTCCGGGCAGGGGCTGTCGAAAAAGAGCTTTTCGGCGGAGAGCTGGGCACCACCAACAACCGCATGGAGTTACTGGCGGTCATCGAGGCGCTGGCGGCCCTCAAGCGCCCATGTGCCGTTACGCTGTACCTGGACAGCGAATATGTGCGCAAGGGCATCACCGAATGGATCCATGGCTGGAAAGCCCGGGGATGGCAGACGGCTTCCAAGCAGCCGGTCAAGAATGTCGAACTGTGGAAGCGCCTGGATGCCTTGGTCAGCACCGGAGGGCATCGCATTGAGTGGCGGTGGGTCAAAGGCCATTCGGGCGACCCAGGCAACGAACGCGCCGACGGCTTGGCCAACAAGGGTGTCGACAAGGCTTTGGGCCGGGCTTAGCTGCACTCGGCAAGGGTTCATCCAATTCAACAGGGGTGTGTAACCCCCGACGACGCGGGCTCCTTTCGGAGCCTCTTTTGTTCACGCAGCGGTTTCGACCCCGCGCAACCACTGCGAAACAGCTCCCGGGGTATTGCCAAGCTTTACAGCGGCACAACACACACACTGATACATTGGCCGATTGCTCTCCTACCTCATCCGATTTCATTGATCCATGGCGTCCAGACACAGAACCATCGTTTTCGCTGTAATCGGCATTGCCGCTGCATCCGGTGCAGCCTGGTGGCTGCAAAAGCCCAACCAGGCATCGCGCACCGAAGCATCAGCGACCGGCAGCAGCGCTCCTGCTGGGGGCGTTGCACGCGGTGGCCCCCCAGGGGGTGGTGCAGGGCGCCCCGTAGCGGTAGAAGCCGTGGCCGTCAAACAGATGGCGTTGCGTGACGATGCCGAGACGGTGGGCAGTCTGCGATCGCGCCAGAGCGTGGTGCTGCGCCCTGAGGTGAGTGGGCGCATCACGCAGCTCAACTTTCGCGATGGCGAACGCGTGCGACGCGGGCAGGTGCTGGTGCAGTTTGACGACCAGTTGCCCCGCGCGCAGGTACAGCAAAGCCAGGCAGAGCTTTCCATTGCCCAGGCCAACCACAAGCGCAATCAGGAGTTGGTGGCCCAGGGCTTCATCAGCCAGCGTTCTGTGGATGAAAGTGCTGCCAACATGCAGGTGGCGCAGGCCAAGCTGGCGCTGGCGCAGGCCACGGCGTCGCGCCTGAAGATTCTGGCCCCCTTTGATGGCATCGTCGGCATTCGCGGCGTGAACGTGGGCGACTACCTGAAAGACGGCGCGGACATCGTCAACATCGAAGACCTGGATGCCGTGTACGTCGACTTTCGCTTGCCTGAAAGGCTGCAGAGCAAGATCCGCACGGGCCAGACCGCCCAGGTGAGTTTTGATGCGCTGCCCGGTGTGCGTTACGCCGCCGTGGTGCAGGCCATTAACCCCCAGATTGATGCGGACGGCCGTGCTGTGGCGGTGCGTGGTTGCATCGACAACCGCCGCATGCAGTTGCGACCCGGCATGTTTGCCCGCGTGACCACAGTGTTTGCCGAACGCGCCGACGCCCGCGTGATTCCGGAGGAAGCGGTGGTGCCGGATGGTGCGAGGCCGTTCGTGCTGAAGATTGTGGACGGCAAAGACCCCAACACCCGCGTGACCCAGCGCACCCCGGTCACCCTGGGCGCCCGCATGCCGGGTTTTGTGGAAGTGGTGGATGGCCTCAACACCGGGGACATGGTTGTCTCTGCCGGCCAGCAACGCGTACAGCGCGACGGCACCGTGGTGCGGGTGGTAGAGCTGGGTGCGGCGGGAGCGCGTAGCGGGGATGCTGGCAAGCCGGCAGCCCGTGCAGCGTCTGGCCCGGCGGGCAGCGGGCCGGTCGCCGATGGCGCATTGCCTGCCAACGGTGTTGTGAGGGGCGCAACTGCGGGTGCTGGCGCTGCGGCAGCTGCGGCAACTCAACCTGCTGCAGCCCCGTCTGCGGCTCAGCCGTTGCGATCTGCGGCTGCCGTGGTCAGCCCGCTGCCTGGCCCCAACCCCTGCCAGCTGGCGGGCACCTCTGGGCGGTCCACTCCTGTGGCTCCTGCTGCCGCCCCGGTGGCGCAGCCAGCCGCATGACGCTGGCTTGACCGTCGTCGTTCGTTGACCTCCGTCCTGATGCCCCTGTACTGCCATGCAACTCGCTGAAATCTCCATCCGCCGCCCGGTGTTCGCCACCGTGCTGTCGCTGCTGGTGCTGCTGATCGGCGCGGTGAGTTTCACGCGCCTGTCGGTGCGCGAATACCCCAAGATCGACGAACCCGTGGTCACGGTCAGCGTGCGATATGCGGGCGCGTCCGCCGAGGTGATCGAATCTCAGGTTACCAAGCCGCTGGAAGACTCCATTGCCGGCATTGATGCCGTGGATGTGATCACATCCATCAGCCGTGCCGAGCAAAGTCAGATCAGCGTGCGTTTTCGCCTGGAGAAAGACGCCGACAATGCCGCCGCCGAGGTGCGTGACCGCACAGCCCGCGTGCGCAACCGCCTGCCAACGGCCGTGGACGAGCCGGTGATCGCCAAGGTTGAGGCGGATGCGTCGCCCGTGATGTGGCTGGCCTTCAGCAGCGAAACCCGCAGCCCGCTGGAGATCAACGACCTGGTCAACCGCATCGTCAAGCCACGCCTGCAGACTGTGACGGGCGTGGCTGACGTGCCCATCTATGGCGAACGTAAGTACGCCATGCGTGTCTGGCTCGACCCGGAGCGCCTGGCCGCCTACCGCCTGACCACGCAGGATGTGGAAGACGCCATCCGCCGCAACAATCTGGAGCTGCCTGCAGGGCGTATCGAATCGCAGCAGCGCGAGTTCAGCGTGACCTCGCAGACCGACCTGACCACGCCTGCGCAGTTTGCCAATGTGGTGATACGCACGGTCAACGGGTTCCCCGTCCGCATCCAGGATGTGGCGCGGGTGGAAGAGGCGGCCGCCAGTGACCGCAGCCGCGTGCGGCTCCATGGCCGCGACGCCATCTCGGTCGGTGTGATCCGCCAGGCCACCGCCAACCCGCTGGAGTTGTCGCAGGGCGTGCGCGCCATGCTGCCCACGCTGCAGGCCGACCTGCCGCCGGACATTGGCATCGACATTGCCAACGACAACTCGCTGTTCATCGACCGCTCCATCAAGAGCGTGTACACGACCATCGCCGAGGCCGTGGTGCTGGTGGCCCTGGTGATTTTTGTGTTCTTGCGCACCTTCCGCGCGTCCATCATTCCCATCATCACCATCCCGGTGAGCCTGGTGGGCAGTTTTGCGCTGATGTCACTGGCGGGGTTTTCGATCAACACCCTCACGCTGCTGGCGCTGGTGTTGGCGATTGGCTTGGTGGTGGACGATGCCATCGTGATGCTGGAGAACATCTACCGCCACATTGAGGAAGGGCTGGACCCGTTCTCCGCCGCCATCAAGGGCGCGCGGGAGATCGGCTTTGCCATCGTGGCCATGACGCTGACCCTGGTGGCGGTTTATGCGCCGCTGGCGTTCACGCCCGGGCGCACCGGCCGCTTGTTCATGGAGTTTGCACTGGCCCTCGCAGGCGCCGTGGTGGTGTCGGGCTTTGTGGCGCTGACGCTGTCGCCCATGATGTGCTCGCTGCTGCTCAAGCACAACCCCCAACCCAACTGGTTTGACCGCTCCATGGAGCGGTGGTTGACTGCGCTGTCGAATGCCTACGGCCGCCTGCTGCGCTGGCTGGTGACGGCCCGCTGGTCGGCCAAAGGAAGCAAAGGCAGCGAGCGTGGCGGCGTGCGCGGGGCCATATTTCAGGCCCGCTGGATCGTGGTGGCCGTGATGGCCTTCAGCGGTGCTGCACTGGTGGTGGTGTACCCCAGCATGCGGCAAGAGCTGTCGCCGCTGGAAGACCGGGGCACCATTTTGGCCAGCGTCACCGCGCCCGACGGCGCGACGCTGGACTACACCAACCGCTACGCCCTGGAGCTGGAAAAAATCGGCCGCGACTACCCCGAGTTCGACCGCGTGTTTGCCAACATCGGAAACCCCACCGTGGCGCAGGGCAGCGTGATCTACCGCACCGTGGACTGGGAAAAACGCGACCGCACCACGCTGGATCTGGCCCGCGAGCTGCAGCCCAAGGTGTCCAGCCTGCCCGGCGTGAACGCCTTCCTCATCACGCCGCCATCGCTGGGTCAGGGCTTTCGCTCGCGGCCGCTCACCTACGTGATCCAGACCTCGGACAGCTATGAGAACCTGAACCAGGTGGCCACTGCGTTCATGGCCGAGATCGCCAAAAACCCCGGCATCGTGGGCCCCGACGTGGACCTGCGGCTGAATAAGCCCGAGCTGCGCATCGAGGTGAACCGCGAACGCGCCGCCGACCTGGGCGTGGGCGTGGATGTGGTCGCCAAGGCGATTGAAACTATGCTGGGTGGCCGCACCGTCACGCGCTACAAGCGCGATGCCGAGCAGTACGACGTGATCGTGCAGACCGCAGCGCGCGGCCGCACCACGCCCGAGAACATCGATGCCATCTATGTGCGGGGCCGCAATGACGCGATGATCCCGCTGTCTAGCCTGGTCAAGGTGCATGAGAGCGTGAGCCCGCGCGAGCTGAACCACTTTGGCCAGCGCCGCTCCGCCACCATCACGGCCAACCTGTCGGCGGGCTATTCGCTGGGCGAAGCGTTGACCTTCATGGACACCACCGCTGCCAAGGTGCTCAAACCGGGTTACACCACCGACCTGAACGGAATCTCGCGCGAGTTCAAGAGCTCGCAAGGTGCTTTGGGCATCGTGTTTGTGCTGGCCCTGGTGTTCATCTTTTTGGTGTTGGCGGCGCAGTTCGAGAGCTTCATCGACCCGCTGGTCATCATGGTGTCGGTGCCGCTGTCGATGATTGGCGCGCTGCTCGCGCTCAAATGGAGCGGCGGCTCCATCAACGTGTATTCGCAGATCGGCCTCATCACCCTGGTGGGGCTGATCACCAAACACGGCATCCTGATCGTGGAGTTCACCAACCAGCTGCGCGAGCAAGGCATGGAGATGGTAGACGCGCTCGTCAGGGCCTCTACCCAGCGCTTGCGCCCCATTTTGATGACCACAGGCGCCATGGTGCTGGGCGCTATTCCGTTGGCACTGGCCTCTGGCGCAGGGGCCGAGACACGCATGCAGATCGGCTGGGTGATTGTGGGTGGCATGTCGCTGGGCACGCTGCTTACGATTTTTGTGGTGCCCACCATGTACACGCTGTTTGCGCGCAAGGTGGTGCCGGGTGCCAACACCACCGTGGCGGTGGAAGAGCTTCAGCAGCCACTGCACCCGCAGGGGCACGAGTACGTCGCCAAATAGCTTCTGCGCGTGTCAGTACGCGGGGCCGGTTGCAGAAAAAGAAGCCCCGTCGGGGCTTCTTTTTTCATGAGGGTTTGGCGTGAAGAAGATCAGGCGGGTGCCGCGATGGCCTGCACCGCATCCAGCACTTCCTGCTGCGCCTGGGGGCGCACCAGTCGCGCCACCTCTTTGCCGTCTTTCATGAACACCAGCGTCGGCCAGAGCTTGACGCCAAAGGTTCGCCCCAGGCGCTGTCCCGGCCCGTCTTCCACCTTGACGTGTGCCACCTCGCTACGGTCCTTCAGCGCCTGCTCGATCAGGGGCTGTGCGCGCTGGCAGTGGCCGCACCACGGGGTGCCGAATTCGACGACGGTGGCGCCAGGCAGGCGGTCCACGTCATCGCGTGAGGGAGGCTGGGCAAGGTGTTGGGCAGCGTAGGGCATAGGCGCAAGATTTCCAAACGAGTGCTAATGAGAAACCCCATTGTGCTGTGCTTCACCCGAGCGGGATGCCACCGACGCGGCGCCCACGAGGGACGCCGAGCAAGGGCCGCCCCGCAGTGAGGGCGTCGTCCCCCTGGGGGGAAGGCGCGAAGCGACTCAGGGGGGCCTAAATAACACCGTCAAACACCATCACATCCACCGCGTCGCCCACAGCCACATTGCCTTGCCCATGGTGCAGCACGATGAGCCCGTTGGCCTGCACCATCGAGCTGAGAACGCCCGAGCCCTGGTTGCCGGTGGTGCGCACCTGCAGCGTGCCGTCGGCCGCAGTGGTGACCGTGCCGCGCTGGTATTCGGTACGGCCCGGCTTTTTGCGCATGGCTTCGGTGCTGATGGCGCGCAGCAGCGGCGGGGAGGATTGGGTGCTGCCCCTCATGCGCAGCAGGGCGGGGCGCACAAAGGCCAGAAACGTCACCATCACGGCCACGGGGTTGCCGGGCAGGCCGAACAACACCGCGCCGCTGTGGGGTGGGTTGGTATCATTTTGATAGCTTCTAGCGCTTGATGGATAAGCGATAGAGGCCAATTTGGCTTGATTTTCTGGGGCGGCAATGCGCCCGACGGCCATGGGGCGGCCGGGCCGCATGGCGATGCGCCAGAAGGCCACGTCGCCCAGTTTTTTCATCATGGTGCGGGTGTGGTCGGCCTCGCCCACGCTCACGCCACCGCTGGTGATGATGGCGTCCGCGCGCTGCGCCGCGTTGCGAAACGCGGCCTCCAGCAACTCCGGCTCATCACGCACCACGCCCAGGTCGATCACCTCCACGCCCAGGCGCGTAAGCAGGCCAAACACGGTGTAGCGGTTACTGTCGTACACGGCGCCTTCGCGCGGGGCCTCGCCCAGGCTCAGGATCTCGTCGCCGGTGGAGAAATACGCCACGCGCAGGCGGCGGAACACCGTCACTGTGGGCAGGCCCAGGCTGGCGACCAGGCCCAGCGCAGCGGGCGCCAGCAGCGTGCCCTTGGCCAGCGCCACGCTGCCTTGCATCAGGTCTTCGCCTTTGAAGCGGCGGTTATCGCCGGTCTTGAGCATATCGGCCGCGATGGTGATGTGGCCCTCGGCCGCGGCGGCCGTGGTGAACTCCTGCGGCACCACAGTGTCCAGCCCCGTCGGCATGATGGCGCCGGTCATGATCTTTACGCACTCTCCCGCCGCCACAGTGCCCGCCCAGGCCTTGCCAGCCAGAGCCGTGCCCACCACACGCAACGTGAGCGGCTGGCCCGCCACCAGCTGCGCGCCTGCAAACGCATAGCCGTCCATGGCGGAGTTGTCGTGCGGCGGCACGCTGATGGGCGAGACCACGTCCTGTGCCAGCACGCGGCCCAGAGCGTCGAATATGGGGAGCTCTTCGGTAGCAGTGACGGGATCGACCAGCCGTTCCAGAAACGCGTTCACATCGGCGGCGCTCAGGGCCTGGGGGTCGTAGCCTTGCAGTTCGGCGGCAATCTGGGCAATGGTTTTCATGGGTTTCAGTTGCTTTTAATCAGTCATGCAGCACGCGCACCATGTGCAGCTTTTCGAAGCCCACACCGTCCACCACGATGGCGTTGGGCAGCAGGCCCCAGGCGCGGAACCCGGCCTGCTCGTACAGCCGCACGACGTGGGTGTTGGATGCCGTCACCGTCAGCACCAGCTGTGTCAGCCCCGGTACGCGGCGGGCAGCCTCTACGCAGTCGGTCACCAGTTGCTGACCGATGCCCTGGCGCTGCGCACGGGGTGCCACCATCATGCCCACCACCACGGCACAGTGGGTTTGTTTGATGCGCAGCTCGCGCTCGCAGCCCAGGCAGCCGAGCAGTTGGCCTGCGGCGTCAAACGCACCCAGGAAGAACTGGCCGGATTCCAAGGTGCCAAAGCGCGCTACGTATTCGCTGGCGTCCCGGCCCACAGAGGATTCGTAGTCGGACGTGAACGCATCGGGCGAAGTGCGCAGCGCTTCGTCGCGAAGGGCTTTGTATGCCACGGCGTCTGCGGCCACCAAAGGGCGGATTTGCACTGCACCGGCGACCGTAGCAGGCGTATGCGATGTCATCGCAGTGAGGGTGCTATCAAGCCTGCGGCGTGCTCGCGCTTTCCAGCGCGTGCAGCTCGGCCAGGGTGTTGGCGTTGAAAAACGCCTTGGGGTCGTCGCCCGGCTGGTCAAACGGCACGACGGCGCAGTGGTGCTGGCCGGTCCACGCGTCGATCTTGCGGCCACCAGCCTGTGTGAAGGCGACCAGGCTTTCGAGCAGGTCCACACGCAGCAGGCAGAACACGGGCTGAGGCCGCACGGTGATGTGGCCTGCACCATCGTCCTCGGGCGCAGCGGCCATGGCCAAGTCGGCGTTTTGCTGCTCGGCCGCAGCCATCAGGCGCGAGGCCAGGTCCAGCGGGAACAGGGGCGTGTCGCAGGGCACCGTCAGAAGCCAGGGTGTCTCGCAACGCTCCAGCCCGGTCAGGAAGCCTGCGAGCGGTCCCGCATAGTCGCTCAGCACATCGGGCCACACGGGCGCGCCAAACGCCTCATAGGCTGCCAGATTGCGGTTGGCGTTAACCATGCTGGCACCGGTCTGCATCTGCAGCCGCATCAGCGTGTGCAGCGCCAACGGTAGGCCACGAAAATTTTGCAGGCCTTTGTCCACGCCGCCCATGCGGGAGCCGCGGCCACCTGCGAGGACGAGGCCTGTGATGTCTTGGGTTTGGATCATTGGGGTTGTTCTCAGAAGTTTTGGGCAGCCTTGCCGACAAAGGCAGGTGGCGCATGCCACCGCCCCGAGGGCAGGGGCAAGGCGCGTTGGCTACCCTCCGATGTAGCTCATCTCGACCCGTCGGCCACCGCCGTGCGTGGTGTCCGCAGGCAGGCTGCTGCGCAGCTCCGAATAGCGGTCGGTGCGCTGCTGCCAGATGGGGGCGATGGCCGAGGCAATGGCTTCGTCGGTGGCGCCTCCGCGCAGCAGCGTGCGCAGGTCGTAGCCTTGGCTGGCAAACAGGCACAGGTAGAGTTTGCCTTCGGTGGACAGCCGCGCGCGGTTGCAGTCGTGGCAAAACGCCTGGGTCACGCTGCTGATCACGCCCACCTCGCCCAGAGCCGGGTCGTGCTGGCCTTGTGCATTGGCATAACCCCATCGCTCGGCGGTTTCGCCGGGGCTGCTCGGGTCGAGCTGTACCAGCGGCAGCTCGGCGCGAAGGCGCTCGATCAGCTCGGCCGAGGGCAGCACCTCGTCCATGCGCCAACCGTTGGTGGCGCCCACGTCCATGTATTCGATGAAGCGCAGCGTGGTGCCTGTGCCGCGAAAGTGGCGGGCCATGGGCAAAATTTCGTGGTCGTTGGTGCCGCGCTTGACGACCATGTTGACCTTGATGTGCGACAGCCCGGCCGCGTGTGCCGCCTCAATGCCCGCCAGCACGTCGGCCACGGGAAAGTCCACATCGTTCATGCGGCGAAAGATCGCGTCGTCCAGGCCATCCAGGCTCACGGTCACGCGGTTCAGGCCTGCATCTTTCAAGGCTTTGGCCTTGCGTGCCAGCAGAGATCCGTTGGTGGTCAGCGTGAGGTCGGGCGCCACGCCGTCCACCGTGCGCAGCTGCGCCAGTTGCGCCACCAGTTCTTCCAGGTTCTTGCGCAGCAGCGGTTCGCCACCCGTCAGGCGGATCTTGCGCACGCCGTGCGCCAGAAACAGGCGCGCCAGCCGCGTGATCTCTTCAAAACTCAGCAGCGCGCTGTGCGGCAGGTAGGGGTAGTCCTTGTCGAACACTTCCTTGGGCATGCAGTAGTTGCAGCGGAAGTTGCAGCGGTCTGTAACGCTGATGCGCAGGTCGCGCAACGGGCGGCCACGCGTGTCGGTGAGCAGGCCGGCAGGCGCCACCGCGTGCTGGGGCACCCGAGCCACTAGTGAGGCCAGGCGTTCATCGACCAGCGGAATCACGCGTTCAGACATGGCTGGGCTGGGTCAGCGGGGCGGTGGCAGGAAAAGGGCGCATGCGCCGTATTTTCTCACTCCAGCCAGCGCACGTTCTGCAGGATTTCGTCAAAGAAGCTGCGCAGCGTCAAGGTGCTCATGCTGAACGGGTCGAATTCGGCGCTGCTGGAGTATTTGAGGAACAGCTGCCGGTTGGCCTCCACCGACCCCAGCAGCCCCATCGACCAGCTGGAAAAGCGGCGGTGCGGGATCTCAGCAAAGTCCAGCACGGCCGTGTCTTTGTGGCGTGAGTCCTTGAGCAGGCGGTGGTACAGCGCGTTGACCGCCATGCGGTCGCCTTCGAGCTGCTGCAGAAAAATGCCGTGGTTCAGGCACAGCGCACCGGTAATGCCTGCGCGGGCGTTGTTGCGTTGGGATGCGCCCAGGATGTCTTTGACATCTGCAGGGCCCAGCACGCGCGAGGTGCGGCTGGCGTAGGTGAGTTGTATCAACATGTATGCCTCCTGATCTGCGCAGTGTGTCAGGTTTGGCAGGGCGGGGCCGCTGACTGCGTCAATGACCCCGTGGGACTGTTTTGCCGCAAGTCGCAGCGGGGTGCTTACACGCAGCGCCCGCCGTCCACCTCAATACACACACCACTCACAAACGATGCCTCGTCGCTGGCCAGGTACAGCGCAGCGTTGGCCACATCCAGTGCAGTGGAGAAGCGCCCCAGCGGAATGGTGGCCAGAAACTTGGCGCGGCGCGCCTCGTCCACCGGGCCGCCCGCAAACTCGGCGGCCAGGCCGGTGTCGGGGTTGAACACGGGGTTGATGCAGTTCACGCGGATGTTGTCGGGGCCCAGCTCGGCCGCCATGGACTTGCTGGTGATGATGACGGCGCCCTTGGAGCCGTTGTACCAGGTCAGGCCCGGGCGGGGGCGCAGACCGGCGGTGGACGCGATGTTGATGATGCTGCCGCCACCCGCCTGGCGCAGCGCGGGCACCGCGTGGATGGCCGACAGGTAGATGCTCTTCATGTTGATGGCATAGACCTTGTCGAACTCGTCCTCGTTCACCTCCAGCATGGGGCGGTTGCGGTGTGTCCAGCCAGCGTTGTTGACCACCACGTCGAGCTGGCCATACAGGCGCACGGCTTCATCGACCATGGCCTTCACTTCAGCGGACTTTGTCACGTCGGCCTTGAAGAAGGCCGCTGTGCCACCAGCTGCCGTGATCTCAGCCACCACGCGCTGGCCACCGGCCTCGTTGATGTCGTTGACGATGACCTTGCCACCCTCAGCCGCCAGGCGCTTGGCGATGCCTTCGCCAATGCCGTTGCCGGCGCCGGTGACGATGATGGATTTGTTCTGTGCGCGCATGGGGTCTCCGATGGATGTATTGGGGGAATCAAATTTGATAGCTGCTAGCGCTTATGTATCAAGCGCTAGAGACCAATTTGACTGAAATTTCTGGGGTGGGCAGCTGCGGGGCACCGCCCGAGGCGCCGGTGCCGACGGCAGGCGCCTGCGGCACCCGGCCATAAAACTGTGGAAAGAATTCCTTCACCCCGTTGCCGTTGAAGTCCCAGCCGGTGCACTGGCCCAGGTGGCGGGGCGGGTCGTCGGGGTTGCTGGCGGCAAACACTGCGGGCACCGACTGGAAGGCGGCCGTGGCCAGGTTGAACAGCAGCTCACGCAGATGCGTGCAGCTGGCGACGCCGCCCAGGTGCTTCTGGATCGCTTGGCGCCAGCCGCGCGCCATGCTGCAGCCCACCATCTGCTGCAGGGCGGCCTCGGCCTCGGTGCAGCCTTTGAGGGGGTGCGAATCCATGGCCACGTCAATGGCCTGCACCACCAACTGGCGGTTGACGGTGACGCGCAGCCACATGTGGTGGATGGGTTCGCCCGCCAGACGCTGTTTGGTGGCATCGCGAAAGGATGTGGCGTCGTAGGCCTTGCTGTCGTGCAGCTCGCCTTCGATGTCCCACAGGCCATCGTCGCGTTCAAAGCCCTGGTAGTTCACCCGGCGGACATGTTTCAGGGTGCGGGGGGCGGGGGGGCTGAGGGGCATGGGAAAAAGGGGCGTCGTGCAGAAGAAGCCAAGGTTAGCGACCCACCACCGCGCTGTCGTGCACGGGAGTGACAGGCGCAAACGGGCGTTGGGCAATTAACCGTATTTGATGGCGACGGTTTTCAGGGTGGTAAAGCCGTACAACGCCTCAAAGCCCTTTTCGCGCCCGTAGCCGCTCGACTTGACGCCGCCAAACGGCAGCTCCACACCGCCCGCAGCGCCATAGTTGTTGATGAACACCTGGCCGCTGTGTACACGCTTGGCCATGCGGAATTGGCGCGCGCCATCGCGCGTCCAGATGCCAGCCACCAGGCCGAATTGCGTGGCGTTGGCCAGCTCCACCGCGTGGTCCTCGTCCTGGAACGCCATCGCGCACAGCACGGGTCCAAAGACTTCTTCCTGCGCCAGGCGGTGGTTCACCGGCACATCGCGCAGCAAGGTAGGGGCCTGGTAGTAGCCGGTTTCGGGGGCTTCGTCCACCACCACGCCCTGGCCCACCATGGGGATGCCAGCGACCTGCGCGTCCGACAAAAAGTCCCACACGCGCTGCTGCTGCGTCTGGCGGATCAGCGGGCCTACGTCCAGGTCCATCGCGGCGGGGCCGACGCGCAGCTTGTCAAAGGCCTTGCCCAGGCGCTCCAGCAGGGGGTCGTAAATCAGCGAGTCGATCAGCACGCGCGAGCCGGCCGAGCAGGTCTGCCCGGCGTTCTGCACGATTGCGTTGATGACCACGGGGATGGCGGCGTCCAGGTCGGCGTCCGCAAAGATGATCTGCGGGCTCTTGCCGCCCAGCTCCAGCGTCACGGGGCAGTGGCGCTCTGCCGCCACCTGCTGGATCAGCGTGCCGATCTTGGGGCTGCCGGTAAAGCTGATGTGGTCGATGCCGGGGTGGCGCGCCAATGCGTCGCCCACCTCGTGGCCATAGCCGGTGACGATGTTCAAAGCGCCCGATGGGAAGCCCACCTCGGCCGCCAGTTGTGCCACGCGGATGAGCGAGAGGCAGGCGTCTTCAGCGGGCTTGACCACGCACACATTGCCCGCAGCCAGCGCACCACCCACGCTGCGGCCAAAGATCTGCATGGGGTAGTTCCAGGGGATCACATGGCCCGTCACGCCATGCGGCTCGCGCCAGGTCAGCACGCTGTAGCCGTCGGGGTAGGGAATGGTCTCGCCGTGGAACTTGTCGCACGCACCGGCGTAGAACTCGAAGTAGCGCGCCAGTGCAATCGCGTCGGCCCGCGCCTGCTTGGTGGGTTTGCCGCAGTCGCGCTGCTCCAGCGCCGTCAGCTCGTCCGCATGCTCCAGGATCTTGGCCGAGAGCTTTTGCAGCAGGCGGCCACGCTCCACCGGCGCCAGCTTGTGCCACACGGCGTTGTAGCACTGCCGCGCCGCGTGCACCGCCGCATCGATGTCGTCGGCATTGCTGCGCTGGATCTCGTCGAAGGTCTGGCCGTCGGACGGGTCGATCACAGGGATCGTGCGGCCCGAGGCGGACGGAACCGAGGCGTTGGCGATGTAGTTCAGTTGCATGGTCGTCATTTTGCCCGGAAATGGAATGTGTTCTTAGTATTTAAGATAAAAGTGCCGCTAGCGCTTATGGATAGAGCGCTAGTAGCTACACATTTGATAGTGATTCAATGGCAGGTGGCCCGCAGCGCGGCCAGGTCCAGAATCTCCACCTCGCCGCGCTGCACACGCACCAGGTGGCGAGACTCCAGGTCCTTCAGGATCTGGTTGGTGGTCTGGCGCGAGATGGCCAGCATCAGCGACAGCTGCTCTTGCGAGATGGATAGCACGCGGCGCGACTGGCCTTCGGCATTCCACTGGCCGTAGCCCTCGGCCATCATCACCAGGCGGCGCGCCAGGCGCTGCGGCGCGGGCAGCAGGGCCAGCTCTTCCATCGCCACAAAGGCTGATCGCAGCTTGTCCGTCAGCAGCAGCGCCAGCGCGTGCCAGTGCTCGGGGTGGGCCTGCAGCCATGCCTGCAGCCGCTCGTGCGGCACCTGCAGCAGCGTGGTGGGCTCGGTGGCGTGGGCGTCGTGTGTGCGCGCGGAGTTGTCGAACACCGAGATCTCGCCAAACCAGTGCGGCGGCTCCAGCCGGATGAGCAGCGCCGCTCGCGCCTCGTCAGCCCGCCCCCCGGTGCCCGAGATGCTGACTGCGCCACGTACCACTGCATACAGCCCGCAAGGCGCATCGCCGCGCAGAAAAAGCACCTCTCCCGTCTGCAAATGCCGCACCTGCGCCATCGCCAGCAGCGGCTGGGCAAAGTCGGGTGGCAGATGGGCAAACCAGCGGCCGGACTGGAGAACGGGCAGATAGGCGGAGGCGTCGGTCATGCAGGGGGCGGTTGGAGGTGTGTGCTGGGTGAGCGGGGCGTGGTGTTTTGTCGTGTGCACGACAGACGTTGGCGCCGCGGCAGAGCGAGTATTGATGCTGCTCAAAACAATACCAGGAGACACCCATGAAAACCCTGATCGACCACCTGGCGCAGTACGCCGCCTACCACCGCGACCCGCGCAACATCCACACCCATTTTGTGGGCGTGCCCATGATCATGTTTGCCGTGGTGGTGCTGCTGTCGCGCCCCACATGGCAGATGGGCGACCTGCCCATGAGCCCTGCGCTGCTGGCGGCGCTGGCGAGTTGTTTTTTCTACTTCCGGCTCGACTTCCGCTACGGCGTGACGATGGCCGCGCTGCTGTCGGCCATGCTGGTGGGCGGCCAGTGGCTGTCGGTGCAGACCACCGCGCTTTGGCTGGCGTCGGGTGTGGGGCTGTTTGTGGTGGGCTGGGTGATCCAGTTTGTGGGGCACTACTACGAGGGGCGCAAACCGGCGTTTGTGGACGACCTGATGGGGTTGATCGTGGGGCCGTTGTTTGTGGTGGCTGAACTGGGGTTTCTGGTGGGCTTTCGTAAAGAGGTGCAGAAGGCGATGGAGGAGCGTAGCGGGCCCGTGCGGGTGAGGTCGGGGCGGGCTGTGGTTTGAGGTGGGTTGGTCTTTTTTGCTGAGCGGTGCGCTGGTTTAATAAGCATGCTTGGGTTGAGGGTTGAGGGCGGAGGCCGGGAGTCGCCCGGCATGCGAGTAACTTTCTTTTGGGTCGCCAAGAGAAAGTCACCAAAGAAAAGGCGACCCCCAGTCTGCGACCCCTTCGCTGCGCTACGGGGCGACCTGCGTCGGGGCGGTTGCGGGGTGCGCCGCAGAACTCACGGCGCTGCTTTGCAGCTCCGTTCAGACAATTGCGGCGAGCTAG
>CAMTXG010000014.1:0-103270 GCA_947085645.1 uncultured Gammaproteobacteria bacterium | reverse complement strand
CCATACGGGACTACATAGATCGCCACAATCAGGACCCCAAGCCCTTTGTGTGGCGCAAAAGCGCCGACACCATCCTGGCATCTGTGGCCCGGGCGGCCAGTTCTATTATTTGATGCTTACTTCTGAGACACCACACTAGAGTCCAATTTCACCTGATTTTTCACATGTCTCAGATAGGCACATCAGCCTGTGCACCCGCAGCGGCGCTGGGGATTTACCCCCTCGCCCCTCGCGGGAGAGGGTTGGGGAGAGGGGGCCTGCACCCGCGCCGCGCCCGTTTCCGCCCCTCTCCCCGGCCCTCTCCCACAAGGGGAGAGGGAGTGACAGCCATCTGAGATGGGTACCTGATCAGGCAAATTCATTCATATTGATTTCAGCAACAGCCATGAACTTCGCAGACCGCCTGAAAGAACTCGCGTGATGGCACAAATAAAAAGGATGGGTTTTTAGCTCTGGCTAGGCCAAACCGGAGCGACACCGGGTGTATCGGGAGGATTTGCAACGCCGCCAGGGGCGAAAAGACGCCTTTTTATGTGCCCAATAGCGTGAAACACTGCACTAGCGTGCGGTCCATACACCTGGACGGCAACCCGGCCTGAGAGGCTGCGGGCGGGGCAAGATGGCTATTGACGCGTGGCTATACTGGCATCGAAGTAGAAACAATTGCTTACGTGGTGCGCCACCCCTGCCTGTAGTCGGATGACGAACCTCGATCCACGCTCCATGATTGCCATGGCGGGCTTCATGTCCGCCGTTATGGCCATCGTTCTGCTGTTCATGCGGCGCCACTACCCGCCGTCGATACGTGGAGTGGGGGCCTGGGCGCTCGCCCCTTTGCTCTGGCTGGCGTCCACACTGCTGTTTGGCGCGCGGGATTTCATCCCCGCATGGCTGAGCTTGGTGGTGGCCAACCAGTTGCTCGTGCTGGGCAGCCTGGTTTACTACATGGGAATGCGCGTTTTTCTGGGCTATACCTTTGACTGGCGCTTCTGGGGCGTAGTCATAGCGGTCAGCACCACCGTGTTTGTGGCGCTGACCTACTGGTTCCCCAGCTACGAACTGCGGGTGGGCTTTTTCGCGGTGTTGATGGGCTGTATCTATGCGGCGCAGTTGCGCTTCATGCTGCGTCATGGCCAGCCCAGCTTTCCGCTAAGGCTGGTGCAGGTGGTGCTGGCAACACACATACTGATACTGGCCGTGCGGCTGGTTTCCCTGCTGATCGGCAAGGGCGGTGCCGACCTGATGGAGCCGTCGCTGTTCCAGACCCTGTACATCGGTGCCTATGTGCTGATGGTGTTGATGCTCTCCATCGGCGCGGTGCTGATGGCCACCGACCGGCTGCGCACCGAGCTGGAACACCTGGCCACCCACGACTCCCTCACCAACACCCTGAACAGCCGTGCGCTGATGCAACGCTGCGAAGACGAGCTGGAGCGGGCGCAACGCTATGGCAACGGGCCGTCCATCATGATGCTGGACCTGGACAACTTCAAGGCCGTGAACGACACCCGGGGCCACCAGCACGGTGACGCAGTGCTGGTGCATTTTGCCGAGCGTACCCGCCAGGTGTTGCGCCGCGCAGACCGGCTGGGGCGCTACGGCGGCGAGGAGTTTCTGGTGCTGCTACCCGGCGCAGACTCCGGCGCCGCGCAGGCTGTAGCCCAGCGCATTCACGCCACGCTGGCTGCGGGCCATCCCCTGGACTGCCAAGTCAGCATTGCATTGGTCTGACCAGCTGGACGGGACCGCTTGAAACGTTGGACGCCATGCTGTCGCGTGCCGACGCAGCGCTGTATCGCGCCAAGAACGAAGGACGCAACCGGACCTGTGTCGCCTGATACAGCGCAAAAAACCTGGTGTGTCACGCGGTCTGGGTGGCCACACCGGCTGATTCAAAACTTGCCATTTCGGCCAGCACTGCACACGCAGACTGCAGCAGCGGCCATGCCAGTGCAGCGCCCGAGCCCTCCCCCAGCCGCAAACCCAGGTCCAGCAGAGGCTCGGCCTGCATCTGCGCCAGCATCAGGCTGTGGCCGCGCTCGCCTGAGCGGTGGGCAAACACGCAGCGCTGCAGCACCGCAGGCTGCAGGCGGCTGGCTACCAGCACGGCGGCGCTGGTGATGAAGCCGTCCACCACAACCACCCGGCGCTCGGCGGCGGCCTGCAGCACGGCGCCCACCATGGTCGCCACCTCGTAGCCGCCCAGAGCAGCCAGGGCATCCAGCGGACTGGTTGCGCTGGCGTTGGCGTCCAGCGCCTGCTGCAGCACGGCGCGCTTGCGTTCAATACCCGCCGCGTCCAGGCCCGTGCCCGCGCCCGTTACCTCGGCCAACGGCAGCCCTGCCAGGCGTGCCAGCAGCAGCGATGCCACCGATGTGTTGGCAATCCCCATCTCGCCGAGCAGCAAGGCGTTGCCGGGCAGCCCGCGCACCACGTCCACCCCGTTGGCCAGGGCCTGCGCGCATTGCTCTGCGCTCATTGCGGGGCCGACGGATGCATCCTGCGTGCCGGGCGCCACCTTGCGCAGCAGCAGGCGCGGCTGGCCGGGGGCCGACTCGCGCGGGGAGATGTCGCGGGCCACGCCGCAGTCCACCACCGTGAGGCCCAGGCCATGCTGGCGTGCGAGCACGCTGACGGCGGCGCCGCCCGCCAGAAAGTTTTCGACCATCTGCCAGGTCACGTCGCTCGGAAAGGCCGATACGCCGCGCGCGGCCAGGCCGTGGTCGGCGGCGAAGACGACCATCTGCGGCTGCGCCAGCACCGGGGTTTCGGTGCCCAAAATCTGCCCCAGCGTGAGCGCCAGGGCTTCCAGGCGCCCGAGCGAGCCCAGGGGTTTGGTCTTGTGGTCCAGCTTGTGTTGCAGCGCCTGGGTGAGTGCGGGATTGGCGATGTCTGCAATTTGGGGGAGGTTGGTGGTCATGGCGTGTTCAACTTTCAATGGGTGTGTGGCGCGGCCCGCACATAAAGGGCCGCGCGTGGATGGCGGTGCGCACCGGGCCGGGCCGGTGCGTGGAGGCAGGGTCAGCCGACGGCTTGGCGCCCGCGCTGGGGCGCCGCCTGGCCGCGCTGCATGATCAGGAAGTCCGGGGTGGTATCAGGCCCACCGGGGGGTGTGCGCGGCGGCGAAGATGCGGCTGGGCACCTCATCGGGCACGGGTGTGGGCAGAAATTGCCCGCGCGCATCGCGGCGTAAAACGATGGCGTGAAAAGATGGAGTGGTATGGGCGTCGCAGGCCTGTTGTGTGTAGGCGTGAACGTTGGGCGTGGCTTGCGCCGGCGCGCTGGTATTCATGGCAGTTCCCCTGAGCGTGAATAGTGGCAGCGCTGCCCGGCCTTGCAGCGCCAAAAATTGCTCAGGCCGGTCTTCTGGCTTGGAGTCGTCTGCCTGCGCACACCTTCCCGGCCAGTGCAGTGATTTACGCTGGTTGGCACGAATAAAAAGGATGGATTTTTGGTTCTGGCAAGGCGCAAACCACAGCGATACCAGACGGTATCGCGAGGATTTGCAACGCAGCCAGGGCCGAAAAGACGCCTTTTTATGTGTCAGATAGCGTGAAACACTGCACCAGGCAGCCAGTGGCATTTGTGCGCGGCATCGTCCTTACAGCGTTGGGCACGCGGCGGATTTGCACCGCCTTCCCGATTCTCCCGTTGCCTCGGATCGGCATTGGGCACCTGAGGCTGCGAATGGTAGCAGCCCGGTGCGCCTCATCCCTTCAGGTACCGGCCTTCAGCTGGCCAACACCGAACCGTCCTTGGCGCGGT
The DNA here is from genome assembly GCA_947085645.1 of uncultured Gammaproteobacteria bacterium. GTDB lineage: Bacteria > Pseudomonadota > Gammaproteobacteria > Burkholderiales > Burkholderiaceae_C > Acidovorax. Next base: position 99,505 of record CAMTXG010000014.1, on the reverse strand, counting down.
CGCGGGCCAGTGCTTCGGCCACGCTCTTGCGGCGGAAGAACACCGTCACGATGCTGGACGTGATGACGATGAACAGCGAGTACAGCACCGGGATCAGCAGCACCTCTTGCTGCATGGGGCCGGTGAAGGTCAGCGTCACGATCAGCACGGCCAGCGGGCCGTTCTGAATGCCTGTCTCCAGCGCGATGGTGCGGCTGCGGTTCGGGTCTTGCTTGAACAGCCGGGCCAGCACATAACCCAGTGCGATGCCGAAGATGCCCAGCCCGATGGCGGCAAAAAACACGTACCACGGCGTGCCGGCCAGCAGCATGTGGTTGCGCGGAATCCAGGTGAACACCAGGAACAGAATGACCGCCACCCCCAGCATGCCGCCCAGCAGTTCAATGGTGGCACCTATGTTGGGGTTGAGCTTGCGCAGCACCATGCCCAGGACGGTGGGCACCAGCAGCACAAACAGCACCTGCGCTACGTTGCCAGCCGGAATCTTGAAATCGCCACTCAGTCCGGCGAGCTGCGAATAAAACTCCAGCAGTGCGGGCACCATGCCCAGCGCAACCAGCGAGGACACCGAGGTCATCATGATCGACAGAGCCAGCACCGCCTTGCTGAAATAGGTGAAGATGTTGGACGTGGTGCCGCCCGGCATGCAGGCCATGAGGATCAGGCCCACTGTCAGGCCCTGCGACAGGCCCAGCGCCTTCGCCAGCAAAAAGCCCAGCAGCGGCATGATGCCGTACTGACACACCACGCCCACGATGACGCCCTTGGGCTTGCGAAAGGCGATGCGAAAGTCGCGCCAGGTGAGCGATGCGCCCATGCCGAGCATGATGACGATCATCATGATGCCCAGCAGCTTGGTCTCAAATTCGGAGATCATGTTGAAGTACTCGTTGTCAGGGTGAAGGAAGGGCTCAAGCCCGGTTCAGTTCTTCGGCCACGGCCCTGCGCAGGTCCTTGCGCAGCACCTTGCCGACCGGGCTCTTGGGCAGTTCGTCGCGCACCACCACCAGCTTGGGCACCTTGTAGGCCGCCAGATGCTGCTTGCAGTGGGCAATCACGTCGGCCGGCATCACCTCCTTGGCGTGGTCCGGGTTCTGCACCACGTAGGCACGCACTGCTTCGCCAGTCTTGGCGTCGGGCACGCCGATCACGGCCACTTCCAGCACATGGTCCATGTCCGCGATCACGTCCTCCACCTCGTTGGGGTACACGTTGAAGCCCGACACCAAAATCATGTCCTTCTTGCGGTCCACGATGCGCATGAAGCCGCCTTCGTCCATCACGGCCACGTCGCCGGTGGCGAACCAGCCGTTGTTCATCACCTTGGCGGTTTCTTCCTCGGCGTTCCAGTAGCCCTTCATCACCTGCGGGCCACGCACCCAGATCTCGCCGGGTGCGCCTGCTGCCACGTCCTGGCCGTGGTCATCCACCAGGCGCACGTCGGTGCCCGGGGCTGGAATGCCGATGCTGCCGTCGCGCGGCGTGCCAGTCAGGGGGTTGAAACTCACCACCGGGGCGGTTTCGGTCAGGCCGTAACCCTCGGCAATCGGCGTCTTGGTCAGCTCGCGCCAGCGCTGCGCCACCGTGGTGTGCAGCGCGGTGCCGCCCGAGATGGATGCCTTGAGCGTCTTGGGCGGGTAGGCCACGAACCATTCCTCGTTCAGCAGGCCGTTGAACAGGGTGTTGACCCCCGTCATCCAGGTGATGGGGAAATTCTCCATGGCGCGTTGCAGACTCTGCACCGGCCGTGGGTTGGGGATCAGCACGTTGTGCCCGCCAATGGACAAAAAGCCCAGCAGGTTAGCCGTGAAGGCGAAGATGTGATAGAGCGGCAGGGCCGTCAGCACGCATTCCTCGCCCATGGTCATGTGGGTCTGGCCCATGGCGCGGGTCTGCTGGATGTTGTTCAGCAAATTGTCGTGCGTCAGCATTGCGCCCTTGCTCACGCCGGTGGTTCCGCCGGTGTACTGCAGCAGGGCCAGGTCGTGGCGCCCCACGGTTTCCCAGTAGGTGCGGGCGGGCGTCTTGGCCAACGTGGCGCGCCCCTGGGTCAACGCATCCTTCAGGCGCACATGGGGCACCGACACCGGCGGCAGCACCCGGTTCCAGTACCGTTGCACGCCGCGCACAATGGCGCCCGGCACGGTCGGGAAGAACTCCGAAATCGCCGCCAGCACCACCTTCTCAATCCCAGTCTTGGCCAGCACCGCAGGCAGCTTGTCGGCAAACATGTCCACCATCACCAGCACCTTGGCGCCAGCGTTGTTGAACTGGTGGATCATCTCCGTCTCGGTATAGAGCGGGTTGGTGTTCACCAGCACACATCCGGCCTTGAACACACCCAGGGCGGCGACCGGGTAGCCCAGGCTATTGGGCATTTGCACCGCCACGCGGTCGCCTGCCTTCAGGCCCGCCACGGCACGCAGGTAACCGGCAAACGCGTCTGAAAGTTCGTCCACCTGGGCAAAGCTCAGGCGGCCATTCATGCCGTTGGGCACCACGCAACTGAAGGCCGCCTTCACCTTGCTCTCCGCTTGCCATTTCTTGCAGCATTCGTGGGTCAGCTCGGCCAGGTTGCGGTGCGGCATCGACTCCAGTTCCTGGGCGATGCCCACCTGCTGGTAGGACGGGTGCCAAAGTCTCACAGGCAATTCGGTCATGGAGTTCTTCGCGGAAAGGTTAAAAAATCGAACGGTCGTTCGGAACTGGCGGATGTTAGCCAAGGCCGGTCGGTATTTCTGGACTCAGTTCTCAGTTTTACGCCGGGGTTTTCCCGCTTGCGGCGAACGCGCACGGCCGATTGCGCAGTGGTGAGCACGCCCGAACCAACCACCCCGGTGACGATGATCACGTGGGTCATCACCGTGCAGATCGGCACATGACAAGACCGGCTGCAGCAACGCTGGCGCAACCCGGGGATGCGAAATCGCTTCTGTTTTGATAGCTATTAGCGCTTGATGGATAAGCGCTAGCGGCTATTTTGTCTTGAAATTCATGCACTGCCCCCCCAGGGAGCTCCGTCGCGGGGGCCTATTCAGCGTGGGATCGCGCGATCAGTGCGTCCAGCACACCGGACTCGAAGCGCCGGGCAACGCCATCGGCCAGCCCATCAAACACCGCCTCCAGCGTGGGCGCATGGGCACCAAACAGGGCTTTCATAACGGCAGGGTCTTCAAACAAGCCGTGCAGGTACAAGCCCAGCACATTGCCCGCCGGGTTTTGCCAGGCAATGCCGCGGATGACCTCGCGCGCCACATCGCCCTTCGCCGCCATGGCCGGGTGCTGGGCCGTCTGGCCGTGGTGAATTTCGTAGCCGGTGACGGGCACACCTGCCAATGCCGCCCAAGCCCCCTGCACTGCACCAAACAGCGCCTGTGTGCGCTGCACGGTTTTGGCGACCTCGAAGGTGGTAACCAGGGACAACAGGCCCAGGCCGGGTGCATTGCCGTCAATTCCCGCCGTGTCGATCAGCGCCTCGCCCAGCATCTGCAGGCCACCACACACGCCCAGCACGGTGCCGCCCTGCCCTGCATGGTGCGCAATGGCTTGGTCCAGCCCCTGCCCGCGCAGCCAGGCCAGGTCGGCGGCAGTGGACTTGGAGCCGGGCAGCACCACCCAATCGGTGGGTTTGAGGCCGCCCAGGTCCGCCGGGCTGCGCGCCCACAGCAGGCGCACGCCGGGCACGTTCTTGAGCGGCTGAAACTCGTCGAGGTTGCTGATCCGTGGATAGGCGACGACGGCCACGGTGGTGTGCACGGCGCCTGCAGCGGTGCTACGGTCGTCAAATACACCGTCCTCTTCGGGCAGGCCGTGGCGCCAGTGCATCGGGATGGTAGCCACGGTGGGCACACCGGTGAGGTCCTGCAGCATCTGCGGCGCCGGGGCCAGCAAGCGGGCATCACCCCTGAACTTGTTGAGCACAAAGCCATAGATCAGCGCGCGCTCGTCCTCGGGCAGCAGCGCCCAGGTGCCATACAGGTGGGCAAACGCCCCGCCCCGGTCGATGTCGGTGATGAGCAGACAGCGCGCATCGGCATGGCGCGCCACGCGCATGTTGACGATGTCGCTGGCGTGCAGGTTGATTTCGGCGGGCGAGCCTGCACCTTCAATCACCACCACATCGTTCTCTGCGCGCAATGCGTCCAGCGCAGCGGCAATCTGCGGCCACACCTTTTCGCTGCGGCCGCGCCAGGGCATGGCGGTCAGCTCGGCGCTCACCCGGCCCATCAGCACGACCTGGCTGTGGGTGTCGGCCTCGGGCTTGAGCAGCAAGGGGTTCATGCGCACCTCGGGCTCGGCGCGGGCAGCCAGGGCCTGGAAGTATTGGGCTGAACCGATCTCTCCCAGGCTGCCACCCGGGCCCGACACCACTCGCGCGTTGTTGCTCATGTTCTGCGCCTTGAACGGCGCCACCTTGAGGCCCAGGTTGCTGTAGTAGCGGCACAGCGCGGTGGTGAGCCAGCTTTTGCCAGCGCCGCTGGTGGTGCCCAGCACCATCACGCAGCGGGCCGGTTGGGAAGATGTTGTGGAAGTCAAGGCAGTGGGCGGACCATGCGGTCCATGATGTGTTCGAGTGCCGCCGCCGCATCAGTGCAGCGGCCGGTATGCACGGGCGAGGTCTGGATGATGGCGCTGCGTTTGGCAGTGAGCCAATGAAAGCGCTGGCGGTACGGCAGGCGCGCGATGGGGCCGCAGCCTTCCTCGCCCGCGCAAATGGCCACGATGGCGGCCAGGTGGCGGCGCACGGTGTCGATGTCGGCATGCGGATCCATGGCCAACAGGCGCGCTTCATCGAGCGCAATGGCGGCCTGCAGAAAGCCGGTGCGCTGGCACGACAGGATCACGCCCGCGTTGATGAACTCCTCGCGCTCCACCCGCGGCACCACGCGCACGATGGCGTAGTCGTACACCTCAGGCGCGTGCATCGACAGCCTCCTTCAACGCATTCATCCACGTTGTGCGCCCGGCCAGGCGCGCGCAGAAGTAATCCACATAGGCCTGGCGGTGGCTGGCAGCGGCCTTCAGCAGGCCTTCTTCGTGGTCTGCGCCAGCCAGCAATAAAAACTCGTCAGGCACCTCGGCCAGGATGCCGCCCACCACCTCAGGCGTGAGGCGTGCGGCCAGCTCGGCATCCACCTGCAGGAGCAGCGTGGCCTGGGCCAGCAGCACATGGTCGGCGATCGGAGCGAACGGCTTGGCGGGCTGGGCCACAGTGCCGTTCCACGCATGGTGAAAGGTCAGCGCCGCGCCATGGTCGATGAGCCAGGGCTTGCGGTGCCACATGAGCAGGTTGGTGTTGCGCGCGGTGCGGTCCACGTTGCCGACCAGTGCATCGAACCAAACGAGGCGCGAGGCAAAGTCGTCGGACACCGCGTCCACCGCCGGGTCGAAATTGAGCGCGCCCGAGAGGTAGTCCAGTCCCACGTTCAGGCCGCCGCTGGCGCGCACCAAGTCCTGGATCTCGGGGTCGGGCTCGGTCTGGGCCATGGCCGTGTCCAGCTGGGCCAGAACGATCTCGGGCACCGGAAGGCCCAGCGCGCGGGCAATGCCACCCGCGATGATTTCGGCCAGCAGCGCGCGCACACCCTGCCCTGCGCCACGGAACTTGAGTACGTAGGTGCCCAGGTCGTCGCCCTCGACGATGGCGGGCATGGAACCACCTTCACGCAGTGGCGTGACATAGCGGTTGACAGTGATGGTTCTCACAAGGTCTCCCCTGAACCGGTTGTAGTGCAGTTCGGGATGGTACGGCCCGGCAGCGCCTGCCATGCGGCCTGCAGCGCATCTTGTGCAGCGGGCGCCAGCACACCCAGGCGCACGGTGCCGGGCAGGCCGAACGATGTGGCGTCGCGCAGCTTGATGCCACTGGCGCGCAGTGCTGCCAGGTCGCATTGCAACGTATTGGTGGCAGGCTGCGCGCAGAAATAGTTGGCCAGGCTTCCTGCGAGCACAGCCCAGCCAAGGTCGTCGCACAGCGCCAGCTGGCGCGCCTTCCAGGCCCTCAGGGTGGCCAGGCTTTGCACCAGCCACTGCTGCACTGCGGGCAACGTCCACACCTGCAGCAATGCCACGCCATGGGCGCCCACAGGCCATGAGGGCGCCAGGGCGGTCAGCGCACACGCCTGCGCTTCGCAGTCTGCAGGGGCAATCGCATACGCCGCGCGCACGCCCGTCAGCCCCATGGCCTTGTTGGGTGTCCACAGCTGCCAGCAGGCTGACGGCAGACGCGGCGATGGTGTACCGGCCCATGCATCTTCAGGGTCGAGCCGCAGGGGGACATAGGCGCAATCCAGCACACGAAAACCCCTGTCACCACCGCTCTCGCAGCCGCGCCATGCACGCACCGCAGGGTCTTCCCGACCCAAAGGGCTGGACGGCTCACACGCCCATTGCAAACCCGCCGCAAGCTCGCTGCCGCGCAACACATCCAGCCTGCGAACCTGTGCAGCCTGCGCATAGTCACCATAGCTGTGCAACGGTACGGCCACCTGCAAGGCGCCCTGCTGCGCCGCCAGCGCGGTGATGCGGTGGATGAACTCGCTGGCGCTGGCAGCCAGCACGATGCGCTCGGGCGCCACGCCATGGAAGGCCCCCAGGGATTCGCGCAGGGCGTTGTAGGCCGGGTCGGGGTACCGCGTGGCGTCGGCCATCTGCACGGCGTGCAGCGCCTCGGGGCATGGCCCGCAAGCATTGCTGTTGGTCGAAAAATCGAACACCGGAATGCCCGCAGCGTCCGGCCCACCATGCAGCGGCGTTGACATTGAAAGAAGACCCGAGGGTGTCATGCACGCACCCAGGTAAAGGCCGCCAACGCCATGAGCTGCAAGGCAACCACCACCGGCACCATGGCCAGCACCACCTGCGTACCCAACCGCGCCGCACACTGCGTATCCAGCGGACCGGCCTTGCGCCCCTGGCTGTGCAGCGTGTAAACACCGGGCTTGGCCAGCCGCACACCCAGCGCCAGCGCCATGGCCGCCATGGGCCAGCCGCTGTTGGGCGATGGCGTCTTGCGCGCCTGTCGCGCCACGGCACGCAATGGGACGCCCCGGTTCACAGCAGCCAGCAGCGCGGCCGTGATGCGCGCAGGCACCCACGACAGCACATCGTCTGCCCTTGCAGCCCATTTGCCCGCCCATTGCCAGTAGCGCCCGCCGCGCATGCCGGGGTAGCCCCACATGGCGTCGGCCGTGTTGGCAAATCGGTATAGCGCAGCGCCCGGCAGGCCCAGCAAAGCGAACCAGAACAGCGGCGCCACCACGGAATCGTTGAGATTTTCGGCCAGCGATTCGATGGCCGACTCGCGCACCTGCACGGCAGTGAGCGTGCTCACATCACGGCTCACCAGGCGGGACAGTTGCGCGCGCCCTGCGGGCAGCGACTGGCCCAGCGCCACCTCTACCGCCAACACCTCGTCGCGCAGCATGCGCCATGCCAGCAGGGGCTTGAGCAGCAGGGCCAACAATGCCGCAGCGAGGAACGCATTGAGCATCAGCGCGAGATGCTGCACACCCCAAGCCACTACAAAAACAATAGCTGCTAACGCACACCAGACAAGCGCTGAGTGGCAAAAAAGCTTCAAATCACGGGCCACAGGCACCCGGGGCGCCAGCCGGTCGCCCCACCACTGCAGCGCCTTGCCCATCCACACCACCGGGTGCCAGGCGGCGGGCGGCTCACCCAGCAAGTGATCCACGGCCAGCGCCAGGGGCACAGCCAACGACAGCGCCAGCCAACCGGAGGTCAACATGTCCAGCCACATGTGGGGCCAGATGTCATGTAGCAGCACATTCATCCCTCGTCCCTCGTCGACGCCAGCGCGGCCAGCGCCTGCTCAACCCAGCCAAACCTGATGCGTTCTTGCTCCAGCCGCAGCGGCTCGGCCCGCACCCGGCCATAGCGCAGGTCGTCGTAAAGCGCGGATTCATGAGGGTGCAGCCGTGGCAACTCGCGCGACAAGGGCTGGGGCTCGTGCCCCCAGTGGTCGGCATGGGCCAGCAAGGTGGCGCGGTCCATCAACAGCGACTGGGCCTGCGGCAGCGTGGCGCGCAGTTGGTCCAGGATGGCAAAGCCGTGCGTGTCGATGTCACCCCAGTAGTGCACTGCACAGTGCCGCAGCCAGGCCGCGCCCGCCAGCACCTCAAAACCGTAGCCCGCGCCAAACACCACCAGGCTGTCGGCCACCGGTGGCAGGGCCAAAAAATTGACTTCGTTTTCGGTAATGAACACCCGGCGCACGCGCGGGTTCAAAGACTCGAAAGCGCCTTGTGTGATGGTGATATCCGTGATGCCCGCCCCCCACGGCGCGAGCGCAGCCGCCCCCAGCCACCGCAGCCGGATGCGCAGCGGCTTGTCGGCAAAGCCATAGCGGCGTGCAAACTGGCCCACGCCCGTGGCCGCAGCGTCCACGGCCTGGGGTGGCAGGGCCAGGTCCAGCAGCTCGGTCAGCACGCCCCGGTGCGCTTCGGTGAACTTGGTGTCCACGCCGGGCAGGTCCATCTGGCGCAGGTAGATGCCGGGCCGGGGGTGGGCCTGCAGCCATGCCACCACGGCCAGCAGCCGGGGCCAGGCCGCCGCCAGCGCCAGGGCCTGCAAAGGGCGGCGCGCCATCCAGGGCAACAGCAGGGGCTGCTGCCCGGCAGTGGTGGCCACCTGCGCGGCAAAACGGCGGGCGTCGGCGGCTTTGGCGATCAGGGCCAGGGCGGCGTCCAGGCTGTCTACCCAGGCAACGTCGGGCAGGCTGTGCTGGCCTACCTCGCGGTGGCGCAGCGCGCGTTCTTCCAGCCGGTAGTGGCCTGCGCCTGCGCGCAGGCTGGTGGCCCAGGCGCGGGCCTCGGCAAAGCGCTGGGCCAGCTCGCTGGAGCTGGGCGCCACCACGCGCAGCCGCCAGGGAAAGGCCAGTGGCGGCGCATCCCCCGCCGCGTGGCCAGCCACCAGCGCGGCCAGCAGCTCGCCCCGGTCCCAGCGCTTTTGCACCTGCGCGCGCAGGTCGTCCGGGCTAGTCCAAGCCATGGTCAGGCTCCGGGTGAAGGTGGATTTGTTGCGTCAGCCCTTCCAGTCGATCCTTCTCGGCCTGGTATTCCTCAATGCTCAGGGTGCGCAGCTGGGAGTCGCGCCCCTCTGCGTTGTGCACAAAACCTACGCTGGACACAAAGGGCTCGATGATGTGAATTTTTTGCAGCGGCGTGACGATGAGCAGTTGTAGATTGAGCCGCTGGAACAGCTGCAGGCCATATTGCGCCGATTCGTCCGAGCCCCTGCCAAACGCCTCGTCGATGACCACAAAGCGAAAGCTGCGCGAACGCGTCTCGCCCCAGGCCAGGCCAAACTGGTAGGCCAGGCTGGCGGCCAGGATGGTGTAAGCCAGCTTTTCCTTTTGCCCGCCCGACTTGCCGCCCGAATCGCTGTAGTGCTCGTGCTCGCGCCCATCGGCGCGCCAGCGCTCGCTGGCCGAAAACACGTACCAGTTGCGCACATCGGTCACCTTGGCGGCCCAGCGGCGGTCGGGCTCGGCCAGGCCCGGGCGGCCGCGCAGGCGCTCGATGATGGCCTTGACCTGCAGGAACTTGGCCTCGGAATATTGACTGCCCTGCCCTGCCACATCACCCGGCAGGGTGCCCGACATCGCGCCCGACAGGCAGGCCGTGAGCTCGGCGCGAAACTCGCGCACCTCCACGTCGCCCGTGGCCTGTGCCTCCAGCACGATGAAGCGCTCGGGGTTGTAGTCGATCTGGGTGAGCGACTGGTTGATGAGCGCAATGCGTTCCTGGATGGTTTCGCGCTCGCGGTTGAGCTGCGAATTGAAATGCGCCACCTCGTTGATGGTGTTCTCATTGAGCAGGCGTTTGAAGTCGGCCTCAAAACGCGGCAGGTCGTCGGCGTGCAGCTGCTCCAGCAACTTGCGGTATTCAGCCGCACTGGCCACCGCCACGTCGATTTCCTGCGTCTCTAACGCATAGGCGGTGTTGAACGCACGCATGGCGGCAATGATTTTTTCCACCAGTTGCTGGCTGCGCCGCCCTTCGGCGTCGATGGACTTTTGCAGCGCCTCGCGCAGCTCGCGTTCGCGGGCGTCGCAGTGGAGCAGCGTCAACGGCTGCCCGCCCAGCACCTGGGCCAGCAGGGAGTTGAGGTGGTCGGCGGCGGCCGCATCGACGGCGGGCTCGTTGGCCAGGGTGGCCTCGGTGTCGCGGCGCTGCGTTTGGGCCTGGGCCTGGCGCTCTTCGGTGCGGATGCGTTGATCGCGTTGGTCGGCCAGCCGCTTTTCGGTGTGTGCCAAGGTCTTCTCTACCTCCAGCAAACGCCCGGTCAGGGTTTGCAGCAGGTCGGACGATGCGCGCAACTGCGCCAGTTCGTCATGGAGCCGCGCCACCTCGCGCGCGGGAGTTTGCCAGTCCAGCTCCGCATAGTCGCGAAACTCCACCAGCTTGTCGAGCCAGCGCAGGCGCTCTTGCACCGCCTGCTGCTGCGCCTGCAGCTCGGCAATGCGGGCGCCCACGCGGCCCAGGTGGGCCTCCAGCACTTTTGCCTTGGCCTGCAGCGCCGCCAGCTTGGCGGTGTTGCTCCAGCCCAGCACGTAGCGGCTGCGGTCGGCCAGTGCGTGGCGGTCGTCCTTTTCGTGGCGCTCACCACCCTTGATCTGCCCGGCGCGTGTGATGGCCCGGGGCTCGCGGCGAAACTGCTCTTGCGTGGTGCAGCACACCACGTTAAAGCGCTGCCACAGTGCCTGCTCCAGCCAGCCGTAAAAGAGTGAATCGGGCTTGATGGAGAGCTTGCGCAGCAGGGCATCGGCGGGGAGATCCGGTGCGTCCGCAGGCCGACTGGTTTGCACCTTGTAGTACACGAGCCGGCCGCGCAGGGCCGTCTGGTCCACCCATTCGGCCACGCGGACATACAGTGCCTCGGGCACCAGCAACGACAGGCCAAAGTTGTGCATCAGCCGCTCGATGGCGCCTTCCCAGTCGCGTTCGCTGTCGCGCACCTCGATCAGCTCGCCCGCAAAGGGCATGCGGTCTTCAGGCACGCCCAGCGCCTGGCACAGCGCCGTGCGGATGCCGATCTGCCGCGCATCGATGTTGCTGCGGCGCCCGCGCAGGCTGTCGATCTCTGCCGCCAGCGCGGCGTGCTCCTGCCGCCCCTGGTGCAGCGTGGCGCCCTGCTCCACCTCTTCGTTGCGCAGGTCGTTGCTGCGGGCGCCTTCCACCTCGCTCATGCTTTGGCAGGCCTGCTGCTGGGTCAGCAGCTCTTGCGCGTTGCCCACCTGCAGCAGGCCCAGCGGCTGGCGCAGCGCGTCGTAGCGTGCGGCATGGGCTTTGCGGCGCGTGCTTTCGGCCTGGCTGCGGGCCATGGCTTCTTCCAGTTGGGCAATGCGGTCGCCGCCGCTTTGGGCAATGGCCGCGCGCAGCTCGCGCTCTTGCGTTTGCTGCCGGACCTTGTCGGCCTCCAGCACTTGCACCTTGGTGTGGTCGCTGGCCAGGGCATCGGTGAGCTGCGCAATGCGCTCATCCAGCAGCGCCAGCTTGAGCCCGGCAAAGTGAGCGCGCAGGGCATCGCGGCTGGCGCGCTGGGTGTCGATGTGGGCCTGCACCTGGGCGTGGCGGTCGCAGTCGGCCACCAGCGGGGTCAGCAGCGCCACCTGGTGCTGCGCCTTGAGCACCGCCGCATGGGCACGGCTCAGGTCGTCAAAATGCGCCATCAGGCTCTGGATGCGCGGCGCCACGTCAAACGGCTCCAGCATGTGGTGGCGCACAAACTCGGTGAAGTTGCCCACCGACTTCATCGACACCGTCTGGTGAAACAGCTCCAGCGCCTGCTCGCCGAGGTTGCCAAACCGGCGCCGAAAATGCGCGCCATATTGGGCAAAGCTGTCAAACAAGGACACGCCGCTTTTGCGCAGGCGCGTGCGCAGCCCGGTGATGGCGCTGCCAAACTGGGCGAAGTCGTCGGTGATGGACAAGGCCTTGTCGGCCACGGCATACAGGCGCTCGGGCTGGCCCTGGGCGTCCTTGAGCCAGAACACCTGGGCCAGCGTCACCGTCTGGTCAAACCCCGCGTTGTGAAACACCCCCAGGATGACCGAATAACTGCCCGCGTCGCGCAGGGCCACGGGCTTGGCGCTGCCGCTGGTTTCATTGCGCTCGGACTTGTAGTGCCCCAGCACATAAGAGCGCAAGGAGCGCTCACGCGCGTCGGCCCCGGCGGCCTTGTTGTAGGCAATGCGGTGCGCAGGCACCAAGAGCGTAGTGACGGCATCGACCAACGTGGACTTGCCCGAACCAATATCGCCGGTCAGCAAGCCGTTGCGGCCATCCAGCGCCAGGGACCACACGCGTTTGTCGAAGGTGCCCCAGTTGAACACCTCCAGCCGCATAAGCCGAAAACCTGAGAGCGGCACAGCCGTGGGAGCCGCCACCCGCGCCTCGGCGCCGCTCGGCCCGGCTGGGGCCGCCGGGTCGCCCGCAAACAGGTCGCCTTCGTCACTGCTGTGCATCGTCTGCCTCCGTCTGCGGAGCGTTCAGGTGCTGCTGGTAGGCCTGCAGGCGCTCGTCAAAATCTGCCAGCCATTGCGCATCGACAAAGGCCTTCAGAATGCGGCGCACCTCATACACCGGCGCCTGGCCCGCGTGGGTGGCCTTAAGGCGGCGCACAAAGCCCAGCTCGATCACTTTGTTCAAGTGCGTCTCGATTTGGTCGATCAGCCGCGCATCGTTGGTGCTGGCGGGCATGAAGATGCGCACCATCTCCACCACCTCGTCGCGCGCCAGAATCAGCCGGGCTTCGCCGCCGGTGGCGTCCAGCTCTGCCAGCTTCTTGCGCAGCAGGGCCAGCAGCAGGCTGACGTGAAAACTCAGGGGCTGGCGGCGCACCAGGCGCGGCAACTTGGCGGCCGCCTCGTCCTCCTCTTGCACGCGCGAGCGCACAAAGGCATAGCCTTCGGCCTCGTCCACCACCAGGTCCAGCGCCAGCACCGCCACGTAGTCTGCCGCCCGTGCACGCAGCGCCTGCAGGGCATCCCACAGCGCAGCGTCTTCGTCGCGGTAGACCACGCCACGCAGCAGCGGGATGACCACGGCAGACAGATCCCACTGCGGGGCGGGGTTGGCGGTTGCATCGATGGACGATACGTCGTTCAGGTCGTCGCTCATGCTCAAGTCCTCACAAAGATCACACGCGGCAGCGTGGCGCTGCGTTGCACGCCGTCGGATGCGGTCCAGTGCACCGTCTCTTGCACAGCTTCGTCCACCACGGCCTGCGCGGCCACGCTGGCCAGCTGCAGGTAGGCCACCAGCTCGCCCAGCCCTTGCTGCAGCGGGCGGGCGTGCAGCAGCTCGCCCAGGCTGACCTGGGTGCGCGTTTGCAGCGCTTGCCGCACATGGGCGGCCAGCGCGGCCTTGTCCACCCGCACCTGGGTGAAGAGCGCGGCGGCATCCACCCCGGTGTCGCCTGCCTGCACCGGGGCGTCGTTCAGCGCCACGGCTGCAGCGGGGCGGAACAGCGGACGCTCCATGGGCAACTGCACGCTGGGGTGCAGGGCGTCCACGGCAAAAACCTCGCCAGGTGGGGGCGCATCGCGCAGCGCCACGGCCCGCGCTTCGATGCCATGCAGCAGGTCCATGATGCGGCGGTTTTCCAGCCAGGCCTGGTCGTCCAGAAACCGGCGCAACTGCTGCGACAACTGCGCCACCGTGCGCTGGGCGTGTTCGCCCGCCTCCAGCCAGTCGTAATGCACACGGCGCAAGCGCGCATCAGGGGCCAGTTGCGCCACGGGGTCCAAGGCCAGCACATGGTCCAGCAGCGCGCTCAGTTGCTCTTGCCGCGCCTGCGACATGAGAAATTCCCAGAACGCCCGGAAGCTCTTGCCCTGGTCGGATTCGGCAATGGCGTCGCGCTCGCCCAATATCTCGCGCAGCAGCGCACCCCGGCCCTGCGTGGGGCCACCATCCCACAACGCGATGCGTTCGCGCACCTTGCGGTCCAGTTGGCGAAAGTTGTGCTCCACCTCCCGAAAATCGGCCAGCAACTCGCGCGCCAAGCTGGTGAACTGCTGGAACCGGTCTTTGAGCGCGGTGTCGTCCAGCAGCGGCATGTGCCCGTCCAGCACCTGGGCGATTTCCGCGTCGATGGCATCGCGGCGCTTGTGCAGTTCAGCGATGCGGGTCTCGGGGTTGGTGTCGGTGCCTTCGCTCATTTGCTGCAGCAGCGCAAACAGCGTGAGCAGGCGCGATTCGGTGCCCACAAAGCTGCGCTCTGTCAGGCTGGCCACCCAGGTCAAGGCCCGCTCGGTGGCGGGGGTGAGGTCAAACTGCGGCTCGTCCGTGCCCGGGGGGTAGAACTTGCGCAGCCAGCCCTTGTCGTGCGCGGCCCAGTCGTTCAGATAGTCCAGCGCGGGCCGGGGAAACGCCTGCTCGCCCAGGCGCTCACGCAGGTCGTACAGCGTGTCGTTCAGCGCCTCCACCAGGTTGGCCTGCGCCATGGAGCGCATGTTGGGCGCAATGAAAACGCGGTGCAGAAAACTGGCCACCAGCGGCGCATGCTCGGCCACCAGCAGCCGCCAGGCGGGGTGCTGGCGGCGCAGTTGGTGCAGCGTGGTGTAGTCCAGGTCCATGCGATAAGTCCTTTGTGGTGCCCAGCGTCAAAAACTCCGGCGCGCAGCCGGGCTGCATTGTCGGCGATGGCCCGCAGCGGCCAATTGCTGATCACGCTATTGGGCAGCGTTCACCGGCGGCACCCGTACCACGATGCCGCTCTTGAGGCGCGCTGGCCGTTCGTTCCGGTTGAGCATGCCGTCGCTGGCGCGCGCATGCATGGCGCCGCACTCCAGCACATGGCGCGCCGTTTCTTCATCGGGCTTGAGGTCGCCGAACACGAAGGTATGCTTGCCGGGTGCCTGGAAGGCGACCGAGCAGGCGCGCCCGCAGCTGCTCAGGCAGGCCACGCCGCGCACGCGCACCTGGGCCCAGGCGCCGGTGTCGTCTTCGAGCTGGGCCACCTGCACGGCCTCGAACAGCAGTTCGCCGTCGGCGGGCAGGTCGCGCGAGGCACCGGCCGGGCGGCAGGTGGTGCAGACGATCACGTCAGTGGTTGTGGACAGTGGCGTCGGGAATGCGGCGTCGGACATCATGAAAAGCTCGTTGTTCTAGTGCAGTGGTTCATGCTTGATGGCACAAATAAAAAGGATGGGTTTTTGGCACTGGCAAGGCGCAAACCGGAGCGATACCGGGTGTATCGCGAGGATTTGCAACGCCGCCAGGGGCGAAAAGACGCCTTTTTATGTCCCAGATAGCGTGAAACACTGCACTAGCAAGTAAAAGGTTCAGGCACGCGGTGCTCGGCCTGCCAGCGCTGGGCCCAGGCGGCGCAGCGCCCTATGGGCCGCAGCGGGTCGTCAAAATCGACGACCACGACATGCGTGGCCGCAGCGGGGGCTGCAGGCTGCTCCAGCGTACGGCCATCGGTCAGCAGCCACAGGCACGACGGTGTGCCCGCGCCGCGCTGGCGCCGCGTGGCGCGCAGCAGGCGCTCGGCCTCGGCCAGGCCCGCCGCCAGGGGCGTGCCGCCACCGCCACCCAGCGGGCGCACGCGGGCCGTGCCAGCCGTGCGAGCGGGTCCGGGGTTCAGCAACAGCTCCACCCCCTGGCCGCCGAAGCACAGCAGGGCTACATCGTCGCCGGCCCGCGCGGCCTGCTCGATCAGGCGCGCGGCATAGCCCTTGGCCCAGGCCAGGCGCCCGCCCTGACGCATGGAGCCCGAGGTGTCGAGCGCAATCAGATGCAGGCACGGCTGCACGGAACTGGCGGGGCGACGGCGCAGGTGGGCAGGCTGCAGTCGCGCTGGGCCCTTGGCCATCAAGGTGGGCAGCCAGGCGATGCCCACGCCTTCTCCGTCTGCGGGTCGGGCCACGGCCTGCGGCGTGCGCAGCCAGGCGTTGCGGGGGGCTCGCCACCTCCAGCCTGCGCTTGCCTTGGTTGAACCAGGAGAGCGCGGGCCAGGGTGGCTCAGGCTTTTTTTGTTGGCCACGCTCCGGTGCTGCGCACAAGCGCCATGGGCTGCGGTTCGGGCGGCAGTGCGCCCCAGTCGCCCTCGGGTGCGCTCTGCGCCGAGGCAGGGCCTTGCCCGTAGTCGGGTGATGGCTTCGATGGAGAAACTGGCGGTGGCTGCGTGGCGCCTGAAGGCGGAGCGGAGCTTGCAGCATGCTCCATGCGGCGGTGCGCCAGCGCAAGCTCGGCCACGGCATCCACATGCGCCACGCCCACGCTGTCGTGTTGCTCCAGCGCGGCCAGTGCCCGCGCGGCGCGCAGCATCACAAGGTCGGCGCGGATGCCGTCCACCCCGGCGGCCAGTGCCAGGTGGGCGGCATGCTGCACTACAGCGTCGGTCCACTCCAGGGCCGGTAGCGCGGCACGGGCGCGGGCCACCGACGCCGCCAACTCGCATTGCGCAGCGGCATGCCGTGCCACCACGGCCGCAGGGTCGGCATCGAAGGCCAGACGGGCGCGCACGATATCCTGGCGCTGTTCAGCATCGACCGGGTTGTGCAGGGCCACCGACAGGCCGAAGCGGTCCAGCAGCTGCGGGCGCAATTCGCCCTCCTCGGGGTTCATGGTACCCACCAGCACAAAGCGCGCCGAATGCTGGTGCGACACGCCGTCGCGCTCCACAACGTTCACACCGCTGGCGGCAACGTCGAGCAGCGAATCCACCAGCGCATCGGGCAGCAGGTTGACCTCGTCGACATAAAGCACGCCGCCGTGCGCGCGCGCCACCAGGCCGGGCGCCAGGCGCACCTGGCCGTCACGCAGCGCGTCTTCGAGGTTGAGCGTACCCACCAGTTGCTCCAGGCTGGCGGCCAAGGGCAGCGTGACGAAGGGCGCATCGGGCAGCAGGGCGGCCAGCGCGCGCGCCGAAGTCGACTTGGCGGTGCCACGCGGGCCGCTGATGAGCACGCCACCCATGCCAAGGTCGATGGCGGCCAGCAGCAGCGCGCGCTGCAGGGCCTCGTGGCCGACCAATGCAGTAAATGGAAACGCGGTGGCAGGCACAGGTGCCAGCGAGAAAGTGGTCATGACAAAGGTCCTTGTCCCTGGGTTTCGAGACGGTGTTCAAGCGCCAGCAGGTGCTGCGCGATGCGCTCGCGGTGCTCGCCGGGCTCAGCCCATAGGCCGCGCTGCATGGCTTCGAGCAGGCGCTCGCCCATGCTGCGCAGGGCTTGCGGATTGTGTTGTTCCAGAAAGGCGCGGTTGACCGGGTCGTGCACATAGGCGTCGGCCACCAGCGCGTACTGGTGATCCCCCACCAGGCCGGTGGTGGCGCCAAAGCCGAACAGGAAGTCAACCGTCGCCACCATCTCGAAAGCGCCTTTGTAGCCGTGGCGCTGCACGCCCGCAATCCACTTGGGGTTGACCACGCGGGCGCGCACCACGCGCGCCAGCTCTTCGCCCAGGCTGCGGATGCGGGGCGCGCCCGGCGTGCTGAAGTCACCGTGGTACAGCGCCGCCGCTGCGCCACTGAGCTGCTGGACCGCCGCGGCCATACCACCCTGAAACTGGTAGTAGTCACCCGAATCGAGGATGTCGTGCTCGTGGTTGTCCTGGTTCTGCAGCACCACGTCCAGGCCGCCCACGCGCCGCTCAAAACTCGCGCGCGCCGCAGCGCCATGTTCGTCCTGACCGTAGGCGAAGGCGCCCGCGCGCAGGTAAGCCTGGGCGATGTCGTCGGCCCCCTCCCAGCGCCCGCTGTCGATGAGGTCCTGCACGCCCGCGCCATAGCCACCCGGGCGCGGCCCGAACACGCGCCAGCTGGCCTGCCGCTGCGCCAGCTCGTCGGATACCCCTTCGGCGCTGGCCTGGGCCGCCTCTTGCTCGACGCGTGCCCGCACCGGGTTGACGTCGTCGGGCTCGTCCTCCGGTGCGATCGCTGCCACCGCCTTGACCGCCGTGTCGAACAGGTCGATCAGGTTCGGGAAGGCATCGCGAAAGAAGCCTGAGATGCGCAGGGTCACGTCCACCCGGGGGCGGTTGCGGATCGCCATGGGCAACACCTCGATGTCCACCACGCGGCCACTGCCCGGTGCCCACTTGGGCCGCACACCCAGCAGCGCCATGGCCTGGGCGATGTCCTCACCGCCGGTGCGCATGGTGCTGGTGCCCCAGACCGACAGGCCCACCGCGTCCGGAAAGTTGCCATGGTCCTGCAGATGCCGCTCGATCAGGCGCTCGGCCGCCAGCGCCCCGGTGGCGTAGGCGGTCGGCGTGGGCACGGCTCGCGTGTCCACCGCATAAAAATTGCGACCTGTGGGCAACACATCGGGCCGCCCACGCGAGGGCGCACCGCTGGGCCCCGGTGGCACAAAACGGCCTTGCAAGCCGCGCAGCAGTTGCGTCATCTCTTGCTCACCGCAGGCGTCCAGCCGGGGCGCGAGCTGGGTCCGTACCTCATCCATCACCTGCGCGGCCAACGGCCACCGCGCAGGGTCCAGCGGTTCACTGCCGTCCACCAGCCGGGCCGCCAGGCGCTCCAGCCGGTCGCGGGTATGGCCGGCGTGGCGCCAGGCTTCGTCGCCCAGGTTCGCTAGCAACGCGGGGCGCGGGCCGGTCCAAGGCTCGTTCCAGTCGGGCTCGAGCGGGTCGAAGCCGTCCACACCGGCGCCCAAGCCCAGGTCGCTGGCCAAGGCCTGCAACAAACTGGCCTGCGCCGCCCCCTTGCCGCGCGGAAACCGGGCCAGCGCCAACAAGGTGTCGTTGCGCTGCCTGCCTTGCGGCGACTCACCAAAGACATGCAGCCCGTCGCGGATCTGAGATTCCTTGATCTCGCACAGGTAAGCGTCCAGCCGCTCCAGCAGGCGCTGGCGCGCGACGTCGTCGGCGGGGGCAGCAAAGCCCAGGTCGGCATGCAGGCCGTTGGCGATGACGTGGTCCAGGATGGACTGGCGCAGTTTCGCGGCGCGGCGAGGGTCCAGCGAAATGGCCTCGTAGTACTCGTCCATCTGCCGCTCCAGCACCTCCAGCGGGCCGTAGGTTTCGGCGCGGGTCAACGGCGGCATCAGGTGGTCGATGATCACAGCCTGCGTGCGGCGCTTGGCCTGGCTGCCCTCGCCGGGATCGTTGACGATGAAGGGGTACAGGTGCGGCAGCGGCCCCAGGATCGCGTCGGGCCAGCATTCGGCACCCAGCGCCACGCTCTTGCCGGGCAGCCACTCCAGATTGCCGTGCTTGCCCACATGCACCAGCGCGTCAGCGCACCAGGCGCGGCGCATCCAGAAATAGAAGGCCAGGTAGTTGTGCGGCGGCACCAGGTCGGCGTCGTGGTAGGTCGCCACCAGGTCCAGGTCGCGCCCGCGCGCTGGCTGCAAACCCACAAACACCTGGCCCACGCGCAGCCCGGGCACCATGAAGCGGCCGCTGCGCAGCATCGGGTCTTGCTCGGGCGGTCCCCACAGGGCATTGACCTCGGCCTGTCGCTCGGGGGCGAGCGCGCCAAAGTCAAGCAGGTAGTCGGCCATGGACAGGCTCTGGCCGACAGCCCGGTGATCGTTGTCACTCAGTTTGTGGGTCACGCCCTCAATCAGGCGCGCCATGAGGGCGTCGCAATGGGCTGGCAGTTCGCCCGTGGCGTAGCCCTGGGCCTGCAGCGCCCGCAAGATGCCGACCACCGAAGCGGGTGTGTCCAGCCCCACGCCATTGCCCAGCCGGGCATCGTCGCTGGGGTAGTTGGCCAATACCAGGGCCAGTCGCTGTTCGGCCGCCGGCACTCGGCGCAGGCGACACCAGCGCTGCACGAGCTCGGCCACGAACCGGATGCGGTCGCGCTCTGGCTGATAGCGCACCACGTCCACCTGCGAGCGCTCACAGCGCCAGGCCAGGCCCTTGAAACTGATGGCCCGGGTGCTGATGCGGCCATCCACCTCGGGCAGCACGACCATCATCGCCAGGTCGCGCGGTTGCAGGCCATGCGGGTCGGCCAGCCACTGCTCGCGGCCACATCCTGGAGTCATGAGCTGCAGCACGGGCGCATCGCCCGCCAGCAGTGGCGCCTGCACCCCGTCGACGCCGTCATCGCCCATGGCGCCCACAGCAAAGCTGGTGGCATTGAGCACCACATCGACCGCGTATTCGGCCGCCAGGGCCTGCACGGCGGCCAGGGATGAGGGCGACTTGAGCGAATCCAGCGCCAGGGCCAGCGGGTTCACGCCCACGGCGTGCAACGCCACCATCTGCGCGTCGAACACCGCCGTGTTGCCAGACTGCGCATGGGCACGATAAAACAAGAGCAGCGCCACCGGCGCCTGCTCCAGCCAGGGCAGCGGCAACGCGGGCTCATAGCGAACCACCGGGGGCATGGGCTGAGGCGGCGCTGGCATCGCACCCAGACCCATGCCACGGTGCGCGATCAGGTCGAAGAAGGTGCGGGCGTTGTCGCGCCCGCCTTCGCGCAGGCATTGCCAGAGCAAACGGCTGTCGGCCACCGCCGCTGTGCCGCGCATCAGCAGCTGCGGGTCTTCCAGCTGCTCGCCGGAAAACATCGCCAGCCACTGCCCATGCTGGCGTGCCAGCGAGGTCGCCTGCTCCACCACATAGGCCCAATCGGCCGGCGCCCCCAGGTGGTCAATCACCACCACCCGGGCGTGACGCAGCACGTCGTCCACATACATGTCTGTCGACGCAGGCTGGCGCAGCCACATCAGGTTGGCCAATCGCACCGAGGGGAAGTCGGCGGGCAGAGCGGCCACCGCGTCGGCCAGCAGCGACAGCGTGGTGTCGGCCACCGTGAGCACGACAATGTCGGCGGGTGTCTGCGCCACGCGCACCACCCCCTGGCCACCGTCTTCCACATGGCCGCCTGGTCGGGTCGAGAGCAAATGCATGAGTGGCTTCTTGAAGGACGGATCAGGCCAGAGCGGCCTGGACTTCGGACCGCAGGGCGGCAGCGTCGAGGTGATCGCCGATCAGCACCAGGCGCGAGGCGCGGGGCTCGTCGGCGCGCCAGGCGCGGTCGAAATAGCTGTCGAAGCGCTGGCCCACGCCCTGCACCACGAGGCGCATGGCCGTTCCGGGCAGCGCCACGAAGCCTTTGACGCGGTAAATCTCGTGGCGCTGAACCAGCGCAACCAGGGCATCCACCAGACGCTGGCGGTTGTTCACATCCAGTGCGATGGACACGGATTCGAACGCGTCGTGGTCGTGGTCTTCTTCTTCGTCGTGGTGGGTCTTTCGGTCGTCGATCTCGTCTTCCACCGCCCGCTGCAGGCCCAGCAGCACATCCAGCGGCACGTCGCCGTGCGAAGCTCGCACCAGCTTCACACCGGCTGGTGCCTCAGCCCGCACAGCGGCTTCGACCGCTTCAAGTGCCGCAGCGTCCATGCCATCGACCTTGTGCACGATGACCAGATCGGCTGTGGCCAGCTGATCCTCAAACAGCTCGTGCAGCGGGGAATCGTGGTCAAGGTTGTCGTCGGCGCGGCGCTGCGCGTCGACCGCCACCGGGTCGTCCGCAAAGTCCCCGGCCGCGACCGCAGGCGCGTCAACCACGGTGACCACCGCGTCCACGGTGAAGGCGTTGCGCAACGCGGGCCACTGGAAAGCCTGCACCAGCGGCTTGGGCAGCGCCAGACCCGAGGTTTCGATCACCAGGTAGTCGATCTGGTCGCGCCGGGCGGCCAGCTGCTCCATCACCGGTGCGAATTCTTCCTGCACAGTGCAGCACAGGCAGCCGTTGGCCAGCTCGAACAGCTGGCCGTTGTCATCGCCGTTTTCGTCGCAGCCGATGCCGCAGCCGCGCAGCAGCTCGCCATCAATGCCCAGCTCGCCGAATTCGTTGACGATGACGGCAATGCGCAGGCCCTGGGCGTTGGTGAGCAGCTTGCGCAGCAACGTGGTCTTGCCGCTGCCCAGGAAGCCGGTGACGATGGTGGCGGGTATTTTCTGAAGATTCATGGTCGGACTGTTCAAAACAAGGGTGCAAAGGGGGCGGACAAGGCGTTCCAACGGTGTCAGTCCTCAATGCCGCGCTGCGCCGGTACGCCCGCATTGAAGTGGTGTTTGATCATGGTCATCTCGGTCACGGTGTCGGCCAGCTCGATCAGCTCGACCGGCGCGTTCCGGCCGGTGAGCACCACCGTCACCGAGGGTGGCCGCTCGCGCAGGCAGGTCAGTACCGTGTCCAGCGTGATCCAGCCGTAACGCAGCGGGTACATGATTTCGTCGAGCACCACCATGAAGTGCTCGCCAGCCCGGATGGTGGCCTCGGCTTTGACCCAGCCGTGTTGCGCCAGTTCAGCCGAGTGGTCCAGGTCACGGCTCTTCCAGCTGAAACCGTCGCCCAGGCCTTCGATCGGCACACCCAGCTGCTCGAACAGACGGTGTTCGCCAAAGCGTGCCGTCGGCACCTTCATGAACTGGTAGACCTTGATCTTCTTGCCCCGGCCATGCGCGCGCAGGGCCAGGCCGAAGGCGGCCGTGCTTTTGCCTTTTCCGTGGCCGGTATGCACCATCACCAGTCCGCGGCGGTCGCCCTGCGGTTTGGGGGTGTCGCGGTTGATCGGCGGGGTTTCAATCTGCATGGTGGGCTCCGTGGAGGTTCGCTCGCTTGAGTAAATAGGTGTCCATGACCCAGCCGTGGCGGGCGCGCGCCTGTTCCCGCTCGCGCAGGATGGCGGGGCCGACCTTGGCCAGCGGGCCGCTGATGCACAGCTGATGTGGCATGCCCAGAAAGGCACCCCACCAGATCTGCAAGCCGGCGGGGTCCAGGGTCTGGAAGGCGCAGCGGCCGTCAAGCAGCACCGCCACCGTGTCGGCACTGGCGGGCCAGCCGCGCTCGCGCAACTGCCGCCCGGTCGTAATGAGCACGGGGGCGTTGATGTCGTTGAGCGGGATGGCGTGCGCGGCCGTCAGGGCCTGCAGCGCCGTGATGCCCGGCACCACCTGCGTCGTCAGCTCTACCTGACGCCCCAGCCGCTGGGCGATGCGCAGCGTGCTGTCGTAGAGCGAGGGGTCGCCCCAGACCAGCAGGGCCACGCGGCCGCCGTCTGGCAGGTGTTGCCGGATGGTGGCCAACCAGATGGCGGTGATCGCATCGTGCCAGCGCTCCACCACGCCCGGGTAGTCGGTCTCGGCGCCCTCGCGCACCGGCATGTCGAAGGTAGCGATCACCACACTGTTGTGGGTGATCAGCTCACGGCACAGCTGCAGGCGCAGGTCGGCCAGATCGGCCTTGTTTTCGCCTTTGAGCGGGACCAGGACCAACTGCGCCCGGTTGAGTGCTTTCACGCCCTGGCGTGTGATGTGGTCGGGATGGCCGGCCCCCATGCCGATCAGGTTCAGTTCGACCTTCATTCGCTGCCCACCGGAAAACGCGGTGACATGCCCTGCGGGCGGTAGCGGCGGTCGTAGTCGGCCGCGTACAGACGGCTGTGGCCGAAGTCATAGGCCCCGAGGTTGTGGCCCACCAGAATCAGCGCGGTGCGGTCGATGCCCTCGCCCAGGGCCGACTCAATGGACCCGAGTGTGGCCCTGACCACCCGCTCGTCGGGCCAGCTGGCGCGCCAGACCACGGCTACCGAGCAGTCGGCCCCGTAGTGGGGCAGCAGGTCCTGCACCACCCGGGGCAGCACATGGATGGACAGGTGGATTGCCAACGTGGCGCCGGTGCGCGCGAACTGCACCAAGGCCTCGCCCTCGGGCATGGGCGATGCGCGCCCGCTGGTGCGCGTGAGCACCACCGACTGGCTCATGCCCGGCAAGGTCAGCTCACAGCCCAGGGTTGCAGCAGCGGCCGCGAACGAGGGCACGCCCGGTGTGACGGTGAACGCGATGCCCGCTTCGCGCAGGGCGCGCAGCTGCTCACCCATGGCCGACCAGACCGAGAGGTCGCCCGAATGCAGGCGCGCCACATCCTGGCCTTGCTCATGGGCGGTGCGCATCTCTTGCACGATCTGCTCCAGCGACAGGGGCGCGGTGTTGACGATGCGCGCACCGGGTGGGCAATGCGTCAGCACACCTTCGGGTACCAGCGAACCGGCGTACAGACACACGGGGCTGGCCGCAATCAGGTCGCGGCCGCGCAGCGTGAGCAGGTCGGGGGCGCCGGGTCCGGCGCCAATGAAGTGAACGGTCATGGAATAGGGTTTTGAAATGAGTTCAAGGCAATGGCAGCAGTGGCGCTGCCATCGGCGCTGATGAGGCGGGGGACAGCCAGCACCGCGCCCTGCCCCGCCGCTGCCAGGGCGGCCGCTTCGGCCAGGCTGTGGCCCCCATAGCGCGCGGGCACGTGCTCGCTGGGCGGCAGGTCTTGCGCCGCCAGCAGCGCCAGCGGCACGCTCTGCACCGGCAGGCCACGTTCGATCGCCAACTGCACAAAGGCGGGGTGGCTGCACTTGTCCTCAGCAGTGGCCAGCGCCCGCAGCACCAAGGGCACAGGCTGCCCGCTTGCAGCCGCGCGCAGCGCCTGCTCCAGCACATTTTGCAGGGCTTCGCTAGTGGTGTGCGCGCGAAAGCCGAGTCCGGCAACGAAGGCATTGGTCACAGCTGCACACTCCACTGCACCACCGGGCGCGAAGGCTGCCAGCCCCGCAGTCGGCCCAGCGGCTGCGCCTGCGCCAGGGCTACCTGCAAGAGTTCTCCGCCATGGCGGGCCTGCAGATGCAGCAGCAACGCCTCGGTCTCCAGCGTCACACCGTTGACCACCAGACGAACGCCCGGCTTCACCGACGCGGTGATGGCATCAAAAAGCCCGGCGTCAAAACCGCCGCCGACGAACACCGCGTCCGGTGTGGGCAACCCCGCCAGGGCTTCATGGATGTCGGCGGTGATCACGTTCAGGCGATGGGCCACGCCGAAACGGTCAGCGTTCTGGCGGATGTTCTCGGCCCGCTCGGCCTGCTGCTCCACCGCGTGCGCTCGCCCGCCGGCCAGGCACCATTCGACCGAAATTGAACCCGAACCAGCGCCCAGGTCCCACAGGCATTCGCCCGGGCGCGGCGCCAGCGCGCGCAAGGTCAGTGCCCGGACCGGAGACTTGGTGATTTGGCCGTCGTGGGCAAACAGCGCGTCGGGCAGACCGCTGCTCACAGGAAGACCCATCGGCCCCTTGTTCAGGTCCAGCGCCAGCGCCAGCGGGGCCTGCAGGTCGCTCAGGCCGCATTGGTCGCCGAGTCCGAATGGGTTGAGCGTGTCCAGCCGGAATGAGCGCACCCGCGCCAGAGGGCCGCCCAAGCGCTCCAGCGCCCAGGCCGTGGACTGCGCAAACCCCTGGTCGCGCACCAGCGCAGCCAGCGCCAGCAGCGCATCGCCATCGCGCACCAGGCAGATCAGCCGCTGACCGCGCCGCAGGCCGGGTCGCACGGCGCCAAGAGGTGTTGCGTGCAGGCCCAGGCACTGCACGGCTTCGAGACGCCAGCCGAGAATAGCTGCGGCGCGCGAAAACGTGGATGGCGCCGGATGCGCGATCCACTCACCGGGTTGCAGATGCTGGCAGATGCTGCCCCCAGCGCCGAACCAGAACGGGTCGCCCGAGGCCAGCAGCGCCACCGGTTGACCGCGCAGGGCCAGCACCGGCTGGATATCGAAAGGCACCTCCCAGGCGGTGCCGCGCTCGTCGACCTGCCCAAGCGCCAGATGCCGCGGCGCACCGAACACGTGACGTGCAGCGGCCAGGGCGGCGCGGCTACCATCGCCGAGTCCCGACAGCCCGTCCTCTCCCAAGCCAATGATCGACAACCAGGGTTCAGCCATGCAACGGATCCTCCTGCTCGGGGGCACCACCGAGGCCAGCCACATGGCCCAGGCGCTGGTCCGCGCGGGCGTGCCCGCAGTGTTTTCTTATGCTGGCCGCACCGGCGCGCCCATGGCGCAACCCTTGCCCACACGGTTGGGCGGCTTCGGCGGTGTGGCTGGTCTGCGCGACTACCTGCTGGCCGAGGGCATCACCCACGTGATCGACGCCACCCACCCCTTTGCCGCCCAGATGAGCCGACACGCGGTGCAAGCCTGCGCCGACCTGGCACTGCCCCTTCTGGCGCTGGAGCGCCCGCCCTGGCAGGCCCAGAGCGGCGACCGCTGGCAACACGTACCCCACTTGGAGGCCGCAGTGGCAGCGCTGCCCGGCCACCCGGCGCGGGTGTTCCTGGCCATCGGCCGGCAACATGTGCAAGCCTTTCTGGACGCGGGCGTTCACTGGTACCTGCTGCGGCTGGTGGACCCGGGCTTCGAGCTGCCCGAAGAACAGGGCGCGGTGGTGATCGACCGAGGGCCGTTCACGCTGGAGAACGACCTGGCGCTGCTGCGTGAGCACCGCATCAGCCACGTGGTGGCCAAGAACGCTGGCGGTGTGGGCGCGGCGGCCAAGCTGGCGGCGGCCCGCGCACTGGGCTGCCCGGTCATCCTGATCGACCGGCCCGCACTGCCCCACCGCGCCACGGTGGGCACGGTAGAACAGGCCTTGCATTGGTTGGGTGTGGCGGTGGCTCATGAGGCAGAGCGCGGGGTGTAGACAAAGCGGCCCACGCAGCGCGTGGTGGAACTGCCGACGATGACCAGCGTGCGCATGTCGGCCATCTCGGGCCGCGCATTGCAGAGGCTCACGCACTGCAGTTGCTCTTGCGGCGTGCTGACAGCACGCGCGAAAATGAGCAAGCGGGTGGGCTCACAGGTCTCGCGCAGCACGGCGAGCACCTGCTCAAACGTGTGGGGCCGGCTGGCCGAGCGCGGGTTGTAAAAGGCCATGGCCATGTCGGCGCTCGCCGCCGCGCGCAGGCGTTTTTCGATCAATGCCCATGGCTTGAGGTTGTCGCTGAGGTTAATGACGCAGAAGTCGTGCCCCAGCGGTGCACCAGCCCGCGCGGCAGCCGCCAGCATGGCGGTGATGCCGGGCAGCACCCGCACGTCCAGCGCCTGCCAGTCGGGGCGCCCCTCCATGACCTCAAATACCGCCGCAGCCATGGCGAACACGCCCGGGTCGCCCGATGACGCCACCACCACGCGGTGGCCTTGCGCGGCCAGCGCCAGCGCATGCCGCGCACGGTCCAGCTCTTCGCGGTTGTCGGACGGGTGCAGGGTCAGCCCCGGGCGCGCGGCCACGCGTGCCACATAGGGGATGTAGCCCAGCACGTCGGTCGCCTCGGCCAGAGCCTGGCTGACCGCTGGCGTGACCAGGTTCTCGTCGCCGGGCCCCAGACCGGCGATGCACAGCCAGCCGCTCGCTGCAGCAACGCCCGAACGGTCCAGCGTGGCGCTCATTCGGCCACCTCCGGCCGGCGGCCCTGTCCGTGCACCAGCACGATGGCGAAATACGGACACACTTCGTCGGGCGTGTCGGCCAGGCTCGCAATCTGCTGCTGCGGCATGGTGCCGTGCTGCACCAGCCAGGCCTGGTCGAGCTTGCCCGCGCGCGCCAAAGCGCGCCGCACCCTCGGCAGGTTGCGGCCGGTCTTCATGACGGCGATGGCGTCGGCCGCCTGCATATGGCGGACCAGATCGTCCTCAGGCAGCGTGCCCATCACCACCGTCAACACATCGTCGCCCCAGGTCATGGGCTGGCCGGTGGCCGACCAGCAACCCACCATGCCGGGGATTCCAGGCACCACCTCCACCACCGCACGCCCCTGCAGCCGGGTGTACAGGTGCATGAAAGAACCGTAGAAAAACGGGTCGCCTTCGCAAAGCACCACGATGTCGTGCTGCTGCGCCAGCAGGGCCAGGCGGTCGGCCCATTCGTCGTAGAAACGGGCCAGGCAATCGATGTAGGCCGGGCTGTCAAACGGCAGTTCGGTCGTGACCGGGTACTCCATGGCGTACTCGGTGGCGCCAGCGGCCAGCAGACCATCCACCATCTTGCGGGCCTGTCCGGGCCGGCCTTTCTTGCGAAAGAAAGCCACGTGCTGCGCGGCGCGCACCAACCGGTCGGCGCGCACACTCATCAGGTCGGGATCACCCGGCCCGAGGCCCGCACAAATGATGCGTCCCATCAGATTTCCCTTTCGCTGGCCAGCGCGTTGATGGCGGCCACGGTGATGGCCGAGCCGCCCAGGCGGCCGTGCACCACCAGCGCAGGGACCGCGTTCGAGGCCATCAGCGCAGCCTTGGACTCCGCCGCGCCCACAAAGCCCACCGGGCAGCCGATGACGGCGGCCGGCCGTGGACAGGCTGGGTCTTGCAGCATGTTGAGCAGGTGAAAGAGCGCCGTGGGCGCGTTGCCGATGGCCACCACCGCGCCGGCCAGGTGCGGCCGCCACAGCTCCAACGCGGCAGCGCTGCGGGTGGTCTGCAGCTGACGCGCCAGTTCGGGCACCTGGGGGTCCTGCAGGGTACAGATGACAGCGTTGTCGGCGGGCAGCCGCTTGCGGGTGATCCCCTCGCTGACCATGCGCGCATCGCACAGGATGGGCGCACCCGCTTGCAAGGCCAGCCTCGTCGCCTCGGCCATACCCGGCGTGAAGGCCACGTGCTGCTCCAGACCTACCAGACCGGCGGAATGGATCATGCGGACCACGGCGAGCTCCTCCACGGGCGTGAAGCGTTCCAGTGCAGCTTCGGACCGGATGATGGCGAAGGACTGTCGGTAGATGGTGTCGCCATCGCGTTCAAAGACGTGGAACATGGGCCGTTTCGTTTTTCAGCAATTGTTCGAGGGCTGGCAGGTCCAGCCCGTGGTGGTCCGGCGCACTGGCGGCCGTGCCGTGGCGGATCAAGTCGTACCCCTGCGGCGTGGCCACCACGGTGGTGGCCGCCTTCGGATGGGCGCAGCCCTTGGTGCAGCCCGAGACGTGCAACAACTCACCAAAGGGCACCAGCGGCGCAAGTGCCAGCGCCAGGTCGCGTGTGGGCGCCAGCGCTTGCTGACACTTGGGTGCGCCGGTGCAGGCGGTGATGCGCAGGCGAAGGTCGTTCGCGTCGGTGATGAGTTCGGCCAGCGTCGGCAGCAGTGCCTCGCCTTCGACATACACGCTGCGCCAAGGTGTCAGCCGCAAGGCCCCGCCTACAGCCAGCGCCGCCAGGGTGTCGGCCTGCATCAAGCCGAAGGCCAGCCCCACCAGCGTCCCGCCTGGTTGGGCGCCGAGTTCGAGTGCCGGGCCTGCGGGGGCAGGCACTGGCACTTGCCGCCACGCCGGTGGCAAATCGCGGGTCGCGAGCAAAGCGGCCATGCGGCCGCGGCCTTCGGGCGCGCCGCCAGCCGCCAGAAACCAGCCCGCCAGCGCCAGCGCCTGTGCGGGGGCTTCTTCGAGGGTGAACACACCACCCGCCGTGGCACCGTCGGCATACACCAGTACGCCATGTGCATGGCGCTCCAGCCGCACGTCTGCATGCGCGTCGCGCAGGCAGGGCACTGCTCCTGTGTCCACAGCGAAACCGAACTTGGCGGGCAACGCCAGTGTGTCAGCGCGCGCCAGCCGCTCGCCCAGTTTTAAGGCCAGCGTCCGCGTAGTGTCGCCCTCGGTCCACAAAGGTTGGACCTGTACGTTGCGCCGCGCCTCGGCGGCCGCATCGCGGTCCAGCAAACCCAGTTCGCGCAAGCCGTCGAGCAGGGACGCATGCCCCGCCGCGTCAACCCCACGCAACTGAAGGTTGGCCCGGTTGGTCAGCTCCAGCCAGGGGCTTGAGTAGCGCCGCGCAAGTGCGACCACACCGATTGCCTGCGCCTGGCTCAGTCGCCCGGCTGGCGGGCGCACGCGCACCACCAGCCCGTCGCTGGCGGCCATGGGCTGCCAGGCGCCTGGGCACCAGCCCTTGATCTGGGCCTGGTCGCTGCGGGTGCGTGTGTGTGAACTGGTCATGGCTGTTTGTCGGTGCTCAAGCCGCCAGGAAGCACGGACTGAGCTGCACCGTCTCGCCAATGATGAGCAGGCTCGGCTGCGGCCCATAGGCGGGCGCGATATCCAACATACGAACGAGCGGACACGCCAGCACCGTTTGCTCGGGGCGACAGCCGCTGGATGCCCATGTAGAACACCCGCGTCTGCGCGGGGCGGGCCAGCGGAATGCCCGCCGCAGCCGCATGGTTGCCCAGCGCCTTGCCCGCGTACACGCGCTGCGCGTCCTCAGGGATGCGTTCCAACACGTCAACACCGATCAGCCGGTGTTGCACCACCACATCGGCAGACTGCAGCCGGTCGAGCGCGCGCAAAGTCATCAGATCGACCGGGCCAGGACCCGCACCGACAATGCAGACCCGGCCGAAACCCTGCAGATCAGACAAGTTGACCTCCACCCACGAGCACGAACGCTGGAACCGTCAGGCAGCGTTGTAGAGACGCGGCTCCACCAACGACGAGCCCTTGAGTCGGTGCAGCTGCTTGGCCAGCCCCAGCACGGCCAGGTCCACCAGCGGCTCCAGCAGCACAACGCTCATGTACGCAACGCCGAAAGTGCCAATGCTCGACAGGTTTTCGGCGCCGAAGCCCTGGCCGTAGAGGGCCCAGAAAGCAACCCACACCACGATACCGCCCTGGTAGGTCAGCGACAGCTTCAGGGCCTGGGCGTAACCAATGTCCACGTAGGCCGTGTTGGGCGCGATCACACGCCGGGCCAGCGCTTGCAGGGCGAACAGCGGCACCAGCAGCGTGGTGACGTTCATGCCGTACTGCGCCAGGTCATCGGGGGCGAAAAACACACTCTGAATGGCCAACCCCGCCGCCAGGCCCATGGCAGCAGGTGCTGCGCCCAGGGCCAGCAGCAAGGTGCTGCCCAGGATCAGGTGCACTTCCGACACACCCACGGGGTGCGTGGGCAGCAGCTCAAAAAAAGCAAACACCAGCGCAGTGGCAATGACCGAGCGCGCCAGCAGCGCGACCAGCCCCTCCTGGCGCACCATGTCCCAAGTCAATTTGGCCGAGTAAGCGAGGGCCGTTGCGCCCGACGCGTAGCTCAGGAAGATCTTGGAGGTATCCACCAGTCCGGGTTCTATGTGCATGTTGCAGCTCCTTGGGTTGAATGCGTTGATCCCAACGCGTTTGACAATTCATTCGTTGGTTCGGGATCGGGGCAGGGCCACCCACTGGCCTTGCAGTGCGTGTACCGAGATACGCTGGTCGAACACGGCTTCCAGCGCGCGGTGTGTGGTCGGGTCGTCGCAGCAACCCTGGTGGGTGATCCGGCCTTGCGCCATCACGACCAGTTCATCGGCGTGCAGAGCCATGCCCACTTCGTGCAGCACGCTGACCACGGTGCCTCCCGCATCGACCAGCGCCCGCATGGTGTGCAGCCAGTCGGTCTGGTGCGGTGGGTCGAGGTTGGCCAGGGGCTCGTCCATCAACAGCACTTGCGCCTGCACCGCCAGGGCGCGGGCCAGCAGCACGCGCTGGCGCTCGCCGCCTGACAGCTGCGACAGCGGGCGGTGGCGCCAGTCCCAGGCTTGCGTGGTGCGCAGCGCCTGCTCTACCGCCGCATGATCGGCCGCACTGGGCGGGGCCAGCCAGGCCTGGTGCGGCAGGCGGCCCAGCATGGCCACGTCATACACCAACAGGTCATCGGCAGCAGACTCGTTCTGACCCAGCCAGGACAGGGTGCGTGACCGGTCGTTGCGGTGCCATTCGCCCAGGGGGCGGCCCAGCAAATGCACGCTGCCACTGCCCGGCAGCAGGCCGGCCAGCACGCGCAGCAGGGTGGATTTGCCCGCGCCATTGGGGCCGACGATGCTGGTCCACCGCCCTGCCGCGATGGGCAGGTCGATGCTGTGCAATATCAAGGCTTTTCCGATGCTAGCGCTTACCCCGCTTGCGCTGATAGCTATGTTTTTTGTAGCAATCGACATCTACAGCAGCCCTCCGGGCCCGGTGCGGCGGTGCATCAGCCACAGCAGGTAGCCACCGCCCAGCACCGCCGTCAGCACCCCCACCGGCAGCTCCTGTGGCGCGATCAGTCCGCGCGCCAACAGGTCGGCGGCCGCCAGCAGTACGGCGCCCATCAGGCTGGCGAGCCCCATCAGGCGGCCATGCGGCACCTTGACCACGGCACGCACCAGGTGGGGCGCGGCCAGGCCCACAAACGCGATCAGCCCGGTTTGCGCCACCGCCGTGCCAGTGGCCAGCGCCAGCACTGCCACCAGCGCAGCCCGCAGTGGTGCCAGCGGCAGGCCCAGGCTGTGCGCCGTGGATTCGCCCAGCGCCAGCCCATCGAGCACCCGCGACAGCGCCCAGGCAGCGCCCAGGCACAGCACCCACACCCCGGCCATCAGCAGGCACGACGTCCAGCCCACAAAACCCGTGGAGCCCAGCAAAAACGCCTGCATGGCCTGCAGCGAGTCAGGCGACATCAGCAAAACCAGCGAAGTGAATGCGCCCAGCACCACGCCCACAATCACCCCGGCCAGCAGCAGCCGCAGCGTGTGCTGCACCCCGCGCGCCAGCGCCAGCGTGAGCAGCACGGCCAGCACGGCGCCCGCAAAAGCTGCGCCCGTCAGCCCCAGCCGCACCAGCCAGTGGCCTGAAAAAACCATGGCGGCAATCGCCCCCTTGGAGCCACCCACCATGCCTGCGCCGCCGCCCATCAGCGCCAGCGCCACGGCCACGCCCAGCGATGCGCCCGACGCACTGCCCAGCAGGTAAGGGTCGGCCAGCGGGTTGCGAAACAAGCCTTGCGCCACCGCACCCGCCAGGCCCAGCAAAGCCCCGGCGCACCAGGCGCCCAGCGTGCGCGGCAGGCGAATGTCCCACACGATCTGCAGCGCCATCGCGCGCGACGCGGGGTCGGTGTCATCGCCAAACACGGCGGGCCACAGGTTCTCCAGCCCCACGCTGCCCACGCCAGTGCCCAGCGGCACCAGCAGCACACTGGCCGCCACCAGTGCCCACGCCAGCCAGCGCCCGCGCTGGGCCACAGACACGTTCATCGAACCCGCCCCGCAGTCACGGGCATGGGCGGGGGCACAGGGGCTGTGCTCACCGCAGCCGTCTGGGCAGCCTTGCTGGACAGGCAGCGCGCCATGATGCGCGCGCCCTCGGCCATGCGCGGGCCGGGGCGCACCAGCACGTCGGACTCTTCGGGGGGAAACACACACAAGCGCTGCTCGCGCAGTGCGCGCATGCTGCTCCAGCCCGGCCGCTCGGCAAGGCCCTCGACGCTGCGCGCGCCCACCATGATGAGGTCTGGGTCGGAGCGCACGATGAACTCGGGGTTGAGCTTGGGAAACGGCCCCAGCGACGCAGGCAGGATGTTGCGCGCGCCCAGTCGAACCAGCGTTTCGCCAATGAACGACGTAGCGCCCGCACCGTACGGCCCTCGGTTCACTTCAAAGTACACCCGCACGCCGCGGGCCGCAGGCGGCACCGACTGCGCAGCAGCCTCCACTGCGGCGTCGATATGGCGCCATACGCGCTGCGCGTCCGCCACGCCCAGCACCTGGCCCACCTTGCCCAACACACGCTGCACGTCGGCGTGGCTCTTGGGCTCCAGTGCGACCACGTTCAGGCCCAGCTGTTCTAGCCGGGCCGAGGCGCGCGACGACGTAGCCAGCAGCACCACGTCGGGCCGCAGGGCCACGATGGCTTCAATGTTGGGGTCCAGCCCCCCGCCCACCTGGGGCAGGCGGGTGATGGCGTCAGGCCAGTTGGAATAGCGGTCCACGCCCACCAGCCGGTGGCACTGGTCGAGCGCACACACGGTTTCGGTCAATGACGGCAGCAAACTGACGATGCGCTGCGGCTGGCGGGGCAGATTGACCACGCGCCCTCGGTCGTCGGTGATCTGAACCGGTTGCGCCTGCGCAAGGCCCGCCATGAGCAGACCGAGCAGCACAAGGATCGCAATCACCCACAGGATGCGGCGCACGGGGGTTGGTTTCATGGATTCATTTCAAGGTCAAAGGCAGGCCCGCCGCCATCAGCGTGACGCGGGGGCAGACCTGCGCCACCTGTTGGTTAAGCGTGCCCAGCGCATCCACAAAGGCGCGCACCTCGCGCCCCATCGGGATGACCCCCAGGCCGATTTCGTTGCCCACCAGAACAACGGGGCCGGGGGATTTCCGAACCGCTTCTAAAAACATAGCTGCTTGCGCTTGCCAGTCAAGCGCTAGAGCCTGTTTTTGTTCAAAATTCATAGCCTCAGCACCCATGGGCATGGTCCAGTGGGTGAGCCACAGCGTGAGGCAGTCCACCACCACCAGGGTCTGCGGCGTGTTGTGCAACGCCACGGCAGCGGCCACATTGTGCGGCTCTTCCACCGTCTGCAGGCCCGGCACGCGTTCGGCGCGGTCGCACTGGTGGCGGGCGATGCGCTCGCGCATCTCGTCGTCCCAGGCTTCGCCCGTGGCGATGAGCACGGCACAGTGGTCCGCCGACTGCGCCAGCCAGTCGCGCGCCAGCAGTTCGGCGCGGCGGGACTTGCCGCTCTTCTGGCCGCCCAGGATGAGTTCGGTGGTGATGCGGTGCGGGGCCGACGTCATGCAGCGACGCCTCCAAACAAGCACGCCACGGCCTCGGGGCTGGACGGGAACCAGGCATGAAAGTAGCTGGCGTAAATGCTGCCCAACTGGTACAGCGCTTCACCCGCATCCGGCTCGGCGGCCTCATTGGGGCGGCTCGTACGGGCCACCACCGGGGCGCTGCTGTCGCTGGTCGAATAGTGAAACGTGTGCCCGCGCAGGGTATGCCCCGCCACGGTCAGTTGCTGCGGCCCCAGCGCCGCCAGGCGTTTTTGCATGGTCACTCTGCCGGGCAACAGGCCCCACAGCGGGGCCGTTGCGCCATCGGACAAAGCAATGGATTCAAACAGCGCCATCATGCCGCCGCACTCGGCCCACAGCGGTTTGCCTGCGGCCAAGTGCGCGCGCAGGCTGGCCTGCATGCCGGTGTTGGCGGCGATCTGCGCGGCGTGCAGCTCGGGGTAGCCGCCGGGCAGCCACACTGCTTCGCAGTCGGGCAGCGCCGCATCGTGCAGGGGCGAGAAGAACACCACGCGCGCGCCCATCTGCTCCAGGCATTGCACGTTGGCGGCATAGATAAAGCAGAACGCGGCATCGCGCCCCACCGCCACCGTGCGGCCCGCCAGCAGCAGCGGCACGGCAGCCCCCGCGGCAGGCGGAGGAAAATCCACCGCCCAGCGCTGCAGGTCATCGGCCGACATCTGGCCCAG
Source organism: uncultured Gammaproteobacteria bacterium (assembly GCA_947085645.1). Classification (GTDB taxonomy): domain Bacteria; phylum Pseudomonadota; class Gammaproteobacteria; order Burkholderiales; family Burkholderiaceae_C; genus Acidovorax. The sequence goes on along the minus strand of CAMTXG010000014.1, from coordinate 64,451 downwards.
GGGCGTAGCCGCCAGCGCATTGGCTGCGGCCTCCAGCCGCTCCAAGCTGTCGGCCAGTTCATGAGCGACGACCAGACCCAGATGCCGCTCGGGCAGCAGCGCTGCACCGGCCTTGCCAGCCAGGGGGGCCGCGTCGAATGGCACACGCATCAGCGCGCCCATCCAGTCGTCGGCGTCGTGCAGGCCATCACGCAGCATGCCGGCGTGGCGCGTGCTGCCCACGCGGTTGGCCAGCACCCCGGCCCAGGGAAGCCCTGGCCGGTAGTGCCGCAGGCCAAACGCCAGTGCGCCGAAGGTGCCCGCCATGGCAGAGGCGTCCACCACGGCCAGCACCGGCACCCCGAAGTGCTGCGCAAGGTCGGCCGCGCTGGGGGTGCCGTCAAACAGTCCCATCACCCCTTCGATGAGGATCAAATCCGAAGACTGTGCTGCAGCGTGCAGGCGCTGCGCGCAGTCGTGCTCGCCATTCATCCACAGGTCCAGCTGGTGCACCGGCGCACCGCTGGCCAGCTGGTGCCAGTGCGGGTCCAGAAAGTCCGGCCCGCACTTGAACACCCGCACCCGCCGCCCCTGGCGCGCGTGCAAACGCGCCAGGGCCGCGGTGACGGTGGTCTTGCCCTGGCCCGATGCGGGGGCGGCGATCAGGATCGCGGGGCAACGTGTCATGCCCAACCCCCGGTGCAACAGACGCTCAGCGGTTTATGAAACTGGCGCACAAAATGCCAGCGCCACCGTGGAACTGGCTCCGCCAGGCCACGGGTGGCGTCCCCCCTCCGGGGGGAAGGCGCGCAGCGCCTCAGGGGGGGCTTCATCACTTCGCCCACTTCACGCCCACATATGCTGTGCGGCCAGATGTGGCATAGGTGCGCGCCAACTCATAGTTCTTGTCGCCTGCGTTATCCAGGCGCGCCAACAGCGTGAAATCGCGCGCAATGCGGGTGCTGGCGTACAGGTTGACCAAGGCATAGCCCCCCAGGACGTTGGTGTTGGCAGCGTTGTCAAACCGGCGGCCCGATGCCTGCACTTCGGCACCCAGCGTCCAGCCCGCCACCTGGGTGTCAGCGCCGAAGGTGGCATGGCGCGTGGCACGGCGTCGCAGCTGCTTGCCGGTATCGAGGTCGCGCGGGCGCTGGAAGTCCATGGAACCCCGCAGTTGCACCGACCCCAGTTGGTGCGATCCGGCCAGCGTCACGCCTTTGTACTCAGCGCGCGCCGTGTTGGTGTAGCAACCGAAGGTCGATGGGCAAGGCCCAGCCGCACCAAACGTGATGAGGTCCTGCACGCGGTTGCGGTAGGCAGTGGCCGAGAAGCTGCTGCTGCCCGCGGCCCAGCGCAGACCGACCTCGACATTGCGGCTGCTTTCGGGGTTGAGTGACCCGGTGCCGTATTCGCTGAAGCGGTGGTACAGCGTGGGCGCACGGAAGGCCGTGCCTGCCGATGCGGTGGCACGCCACTGGGGCGCGAAAGCGTAGCCGTAGGCCAGGCTGCCGGTGCCCTTGCCACCGAACTCGCTGTCCGAATCGTGGCGCACATTGGCTTGCAGCGTGTGCCCGCCTGCGCTGTAGCCATAGCCCAGCGCGATGGCGTTTTGCGAACGCTGGCGGTCGATGGGGGCGTTTTCGAGGTTGTCTTCGCGGCGCTCCAACGCCGCCGTGACCAGGTGTGCACCCTGGCGCCATTCGTTCTGGAAGAGGTAGCCACGCAGGTGCGTGTCACTCAGGTAGATGGAAGGTTTGGTCTCGTATTTGTCGCGCGAATCTGTGACCTGCAGGCGGGTCTTGTACTGCGGGGTCCACTGCGCTTGCCAGTTCAAACCCAGCGCGTGCAACTTGTGCATGTTGCGGTCGTCATTGACCGGGCTGGTGTCGTAGCCGCTGTCCATGTCGTTGACGAGCAGCGTGCCTTCCAGGCGGTGTGTGGCATTGATCTGCAAGCCTACCCGTGCGTTGGCCGAGGTGCTTTCGTAGCCATCACGGTCCGGGTTGGCTGTGGCGATGGTGCGGGCGTTGAAGCCCTTGCTTTCTTCGCGCGCAATACCCAGCGCGTAGTCGATGGTGCCGCTGGCTCCGCTGATGCCTGCTTCCAGCTTGCGGGTGCCGTGCGTGCCGATGCCTACGCCTACATAGGGCGCTACGCCGTTCTCACCACGCTTGGTGAAGATCTGCACCACACCGCCCATGGCGTCAGAGCCATACACCGCGCCGGCGGGGCCACGCAGCACTTCGATGCGGTCAATCAATGCCAGCGGAATAGACTCCCACGCTGCGCCACCGGTGGATTGCGAATCCATGCGCACGCCGTCGATGTAGACGGCAGTGAAGCGCGATTCAGCCCCCCGAAGAAACACGCTGGTGGTGGTGCCGGGGCCACCATTGCGCGAGATTTCAATCCCGGGCACGCGCGCCAGCACGTCGGCCAAGCCGGTTGCGCCGCTGGTTTCAATGGTCTCGCGGTCCAGTACCGTCACGTCGGCCACCAGGTCGGACAGGGGCTGGGGCGTGCGGGTGGCCGTCACCACCGTCTCGGTCAAGGAGGGTGCGCGCAGGTTCTGCGCCAGTTGCATGCTGCCATCGTTCTGCTGAGCATGGGCCGAACAAGCGCCCACCACGGCAATAGCGATCAGGGCGGGACGCATGCACAGCGGCGCAGCAATGCGCGCACGAGGGGTACGGATATTCATGGGGATCATCGTCAACAAACAAAGCCCGAGCTGGCCTCCCCGCCAGCAAATGGGTGATACGGCCACGTTCGCCCAAAAAGAGAGCGCACACAACCACCGTGTTGGCCGGTATCCGGGCTGGCGGAACACCCCCCAATGCCTTCCCATGCGCTTGTTCAAGGCACACAGTGGCTTATGGATGGAGAGAGAATCGGATGATTCGTCCGCTGACCGTTGCGGGGGCAGCGCAGGCTGGGTGCACCATGTTTGGCGCGTCCTCCCTGCTTCCCGTTGAACTGCGGCATGTGAACCACACCGCGAGCACCAACAACGGGATTTTACGACCGTTTACCCCACCCAACCCTACAATCAGCGGCTGTATGGCAACACCATTCACCCCCGACCAGATCGCAGAGCGCGTTGAACGCCTGCTGCTGCGCCACGCAGAACTACAGCGCACCAATGCGCTGCTGACCGACCAGGTGGCTGCGCTCACGCACGAGCGGGACTCGCTCAAATCGCGCCTGAGCGCGGCCCGCGCCCGCGTGGATGCCCTGCTGGAGCGCCTGCCCGCTGCAGCCCCCGCCGTCACGAAAGAATCCGAATGAAGCAAATCGAGGTGCAGATCCTGCAGCAAAGCTACCTGCTGACCTGCCCCGAAGGCCACGAGAGCCGCTTGCTGGACGCTGTGGAGCGCGTGGACACGGCGATGACGCGCATCCGCGATGCAGGCAAGGTGCGGTCGCGGGAACGAATTGCGGTGCTGGCTGCACTGAACCTCGCATTTGAAATTGCTGACCGCGAAGCCGCAGACCTCGCGGCCGGTGCAGCGGCTCTGCACACCACACCGGCAACAGGCAGCGGCGCGCAGGAATCCCTTTTGCCCGATGCTGACAACAACCAGCGCCTGCAAACGCTGGTGGAGCGTCTCGACCAGGCTCTGGGCGAAGACGGCCGATTGCTGTAGACCGGCCCCAGGAGCGGGCTGCCGTCACGCTATGACGACGGCAAAAACCGCACGAACCCAGACCCCAGCCGTGCACACGCAGCACGTATCTTGTTCCCCGACACCGCTGCACCGCCTTACGGTCTTTACATGCCCCCGCGCCTGCAGCCTTTGTCGCCAGCGCCTACAATCAATCCGTCTGCGGTGCCGCCGGGCTTTATATTTCCTTGAACCAATGCTCAACGAGCTCGGGCTTGGTACATCGCCTCGGCGAGCGTGATCATCTCGCGTTAGATGAACCCAACGCCAGGCTGCCCTCGCCCACCTGAACCCCCGGTTCAGGATGAGGGTCCGGTGGCATTCGCAGACACCTTTTTTCTCATGCCCCCGTCACCGCTTTCACTTGTTGCTACAGCACTGACAGGGCGCATCGCACTTCGCGCGTCCGTCTGTGCCCCACGCGCTTCGCTTCGCTTTTTCATCTCTCTCATTTCACCATGCTGGATCCTCTCCTGATCGTTGAACTCGGTGTGCTCGGGCTTGCCACGGGCTTTCTGGCTGGTTTGCTGGGCATTGGCGGTGGAATGCTGCTGGTGCCGTTCCTGACCTACATCTTGGGCGGCCAGCAGGTGGCGCCAGACCTGGCGGTGAAGATGGCCATTGCGACATCGATGGCCACCATCATGTTCACGTCGATCTCCAGCGTTCGTGCGCACCACCAGCGCGGCGCCGTGCAGTGGGACATCGTCAAGCGCCTGGCGCCTGGCATCGTGCTGGGCGGCTTCATTGCAAGCCTGGGGGTGTTTGCGCTTCTCAAGGGTTCGTTCCTGGCGATTTTCTTCGGTTTGTTCGTGAGCTTTTCGGCCACGCAGATGTTTCTGGACAAAAAGCCTGCACCTGCACGGCAGATGCCTGGCGGCGCCGGCCAGGTGGCGGCAGGTGGTGTGATCGGTTTTCTGTCGGGACTGGTGGGCGCTGGCGGTGGCTTTGTCAGCGTACCGTTCATGACCTGGTGCAACGTGCCCATTCACTACGCAGTGGCTACCAGCGCCGCGCTCGGGTTTCCGATTGCTCTGGCCAATGTGGTTGGCTATGTGATCAGTGGTCAGAGCGTTACCGACCTGCCACCCGCATCGCTGGGCTACATCTGGCTGCCCGCGCTAGCGGTGATTGCGACCTGCAGCGTGCTGACCGCACCTTTGGGCGCCAAGGCCGCGCACAGCCTTCCGGTCAAACAACTCAAGCGCGTCTTTGCGTCGCTGCTGTTTGGGTTGGCCGCTTATATGTTCTGGAAAGGCATCATGGCGACCTGACCAAGGCAGGCAGCGGTTTCTGCGCTTGCCTGAATCAGGTTCAGGTATTCAAGGGATTGCGCTTGCCCTGCGCCTTCAGCGGCAAGGGCTTGCTGAGCAGGGCGCGAAACTGTTCAGCGGGCAGGCCCGGCGCACACAAGAATCCCTGGTAGTGGTCGCACTGCATGGTTTGCAGCACTGCTTGCTGGGTTTCCGTTTCCACGCCTTCCGCCACCACCTCGATGTGCATGGCGCGGCCGATGCTGATGATGGCGCTCACGATGGCGCGGTCGCCGTCGTCGTCGGGTAGGCCGCGCACAAACGACTGGTCGATCTTGAGTTTGTGGATGGGCAGCTTCTTGAGGTAGGCCAGGCTGGAATACCCGGTACCGAAATCGTCAATGGCCAGGCCAATGCCCAGGTCTGCCAGCACGCGAACGCGCTGCTCCATTTCCTGCGCGTCCTGCAGCAGGATGGTTTCCGTCAGTTCCAGCTCCAGCAGAGTGGGCGGCAACTGGTGCACGGCGAGCAGCCTTGTGATGCGCTCCACAAAATCTGGTTGCCTGAACTCCAGCGCCGACACGTTGACCGAAATCATGATGGGCGTGCCGCTGTGCATCCACACGGCGGCCTCTCGCACCGACTGCTCCATCACCCATGCACCCAGCGTCACGATGTAGCCAGACTCTTCGGCCAGAGGAATAAAGTGCGCAGGCGACACCGCGCCAAACTCTGGGTCGGTCCAACGGATCAGCGCCTCGGCGCCGGAGATGCGGCCCGTCGCCATGTTGACCTGGGGCTGGTAGTGCACCGCCATGCGCTGCAAACCCAGCGCCTGCCGCATGGCGTGCTCCATCTGCATGCGCGACAGCAGGTTGGCGTTCATCTGCGGCTGATAGAACCCATAGCTGCCACGGCCCCGCTCCTTGACACGGTACATGGCGGTGTCGGCCTGCTTGATGAGGTCGTCCAGCGTAGCGCCGTCTTGCGGGTACAGCGCCATGCCAATGCTGCACTGGATGGAGAACCCCATGCTGTCGAGCGTGAAGGGCTTGAGCATGTCGTCCAGAATGCGGCGCGCCACGCTCTCGGCCACCACGGCATCACCGCCGTGCAGGTAGATGACGAATTCATCCCCGCCCAGGCGGCACAACATGTCGGTCTGGCGCAGGCAGGTTTGCAGGCGCTCTGCCACCAGTTGCAGCACACGGTCACCAAACGGGTGGCCCAGCGAATCGTTGATGATCTTGAAACGGTCCAGGTCCAGAAACAGGATGGCGAACCCGGTGTCGCTCTGGCGCGCACCCTGGATGGCGGTGTCCACCCGCTGCGACAGCAGCAGGCGATTGGGCAGCCCCGTGAGCACATCGCTGTAGGCCAGCTCTTCTATGCGTTTTTGCGCGGCATGCTGAAGTGTTAGATCGCGCATAAAACCAATGCTTTGCACCAGACGATCTTCGTCGTCACGCAAAGCGACCCACGACAGCTGCACGGCGCAATAGGCGCCGTTATCGCGCGGCAGCCACAGCTCGCCCTCCCAGAAGCCTTCGTCTGCCCAGCCTTGCAGCACCTGCTCCATGAAGGTGGCGTCCGAGCCGCCCCCAAACAGCGAAGCGGCCATGCAGCCTTCAAACGCCTTGGCAGATGGCCCGACCAGGCGCTCGCAGCCGGGGTTCATGCGCAGCACCCGGTGCTGGCTGTCCGCGATGAAGATGGCGTCCAGGCTGGACTCGAACACCCGCGCCGCAAGGCGCAGGCTGGCTTGAATCTCGGTCTGCCGTGTGATGTCGCGATAGGAGTACACCCGCCCCATCGGCCTGCCCTGGTTGAACTGCGGCACGGTGCGCATCTCCAGCACCAGACCACCACGCAGCTCCACAATGTCGGTGCTCTCGTGCATGGGCTCGCGCGCAATGGCCGCCAGGCGCTCGGCATAGTGGCGCGTATCCACCACCTGGCTGGCCATGTGTTCGTAGACTGCGGCATCGTTGCGCTCCAGCAAGCGCTCGCGCGGAATGCTCCACAACTGCGCCAGCCGCTGGTTGAACGCACGCACGCGGCCGTCCAGGCTGCACACCAGCATGCCGTCTGCCGCAGAGTCCAGCGTGGCGCGCAACTCGGACAGCAAGGTTTCCAGCTCGCGCTCGGTGGCGTCCTGCACACTGCGGTCCACCATGGTGAGCATGAACACAGTGCGCGCCTCGGCCCCGTGCGGCACGCGGGTGACGCGCCGGTTTACCGGCACCAGCACCCCGTCGGCCCGCAGCAGGCTGGTGTGCGAATGAATACCAGCTGCCACCACGTCTGCGGACTCGCTCCAATAGGCCTGGTCTTGCGGTGTGGCCGCCAGGCTGAGAACGGGCGCGCCCACCATGGTGTCCAGCGTCAAGCCTGTCAACCTCTGCGCGGCGTCATTGGCGTGCAGGATGATCAGACTGCCTTCATCGACCAGCCAGACAGCTTCCTGCAGGCCATCCAGCCAAGCGTAGGGTTGCCTATCGGTCACGCATCCGCCTCGTCAGGATCGGGGCTGGCCGCTCGCTCAAAAAAGTAACACAGGCGCTTCCGGGGAGACAGGTAGTCCAGCGCGTCGCGCGGCAGCTGGGCAGGCTTGAGGCTGCGGCGGATACCCAGCTCCGGCACCGTCTCCAGGTCAAGAATCGGTGCCTCTTCTTTAGGAACCCGCGAGTCGTGAACAATCACCTTGGGACGCAAGGGCCGCGACGAGTTGACGGATGCAACGATGGCGTACCGGTCATTGACCAGCTGGACGATGGAGCCCGGTGGATACACCCCCATCATGCGGATGAAGGCGCCCAGCACCACCGAATCGAACCGCGACTTGAGCTGCGCAAAGATAACCGACAGAGCCTCGTGTGGCGTGAGAGAGTCCACGCCAATGGAAGGATTGCACATGCGGTCGTAGCGGTTGACCAGCGCCAGCACTTGGCTGCTGCGCCCCAGGGCGAGCCCGGACAACCGCAAGGGGAACCCACTTCCGTCGGCCATTTCGTGGTGTTGCGCGATAGCGGTCAGCACCGCATCGGGCAAGCCCATGCGCATTGCAAACGCCACGGACTCACCCACATGCGTTTCATACCGGGACCGCTCCCTCGGAATCATTGATGGCGTGGGTTGCCGCAGATTCGGTGGCAGCTTGAGCTTGCCCAAGTCATGAATCAGCGCAGCAACACCGAGATCGTGCAGCTCGACACTTTTCATGCCCAACGAGCGGCCGAGCAGCAGGGCAATCACCATCACATTGATAGGGTGCAGGGCGTTGCGCTCGCCCACGCCTTCCGACAGCAGGCGGATGACCGAGTCGCCGTTTTCAAGCAGCTCTGTCACGCAGCCCGACACCAGGGCGTCGCCCTTGGTGCGCGCCTGGTCGGGGTGTTCGGACACCGTACGCTCCAGCGACTGGTACTGCCTCGTAGCCTCCGAGAAACGCTGGTCGCAGACCGCCAAAGTGCGGTTCTGGGCTTCGAGCAGCTCGCGGCGGCGCACGGCTTCGTGGTCGACCGGTGCATTGACAACAGGGGCATCGAGCCCGTTGGACACCGGCGTGTCCATGGCGGGCACGCTCCAGGCCGCAGGCACCAGCTCTTTCAGGTCCGGGTCACTTTTCTTGGGGACATAGCGCACCTCGGTGAGTCCGAGCTCTCGCAAGGTGGCGATCTGGTCGAGCGAAGCCACCCTGAAGCTGCTCACCGGGAAAGGATGGTGCATCCAGCCCACATCGAGCTGGATGTACATGCCGACACGCAGTTGGCTGATGTCGATGAGGATGGAGGAGGTCACTTAGGGCGCACACGTAACATGGGGACTTCAATGCCACCAATGGTTACACAGATTATCCGCAGTTAAGAAGACCGTCTGATGCACCGCCCATGACACTGCGGCGGCAAGGCAACAGTTGTGTGACATTTTCCGCGGTAGCACGCCCCTCGCTTGTCAGGGCAAGCATCTACGCAGTGCAACCTACCTTTTGAGCCTGCCAAGCGCCAACCAGGCCGATTTGCCCCACGGACGACCCTCAACGGCACCAGAGCGACGGCTTGTAGATCAGATCCATCCACAGCGCCCACCCGGCCACAGCGCAGAGCAAGCCCCCCGCGACGCGCGTGCCCCATTGCGACCGGGCTGCGTCGAGCCGCCCCTTGAGCCGGCTCCACACCCAGGGCCCGCTGACCAGCCACAGGCCGCTGCCGACGCCAAACAAGGCCATCGTCAACGCCCCTTCAAGTGGCCCGCCGCTGAGCGCGGCCACCAGCAAGGCTGAATACAGCAAACCGCATGGCATCAGCGCCCACAAGAAACCAGCAGCCAGCACGCCCGCTGGCGCGCCCACCAAGGGCCTCACGCGGCCCCACACCGCACGCCCGGCGTTCTCCACCCACGCGGGCTGGCGGGACTGGACCATCATCATCAGGCCCCAGGCCATGACGGCAACATGCATCAGAGTCCACGCGGGGCGAAAGGCCGTGGTTTGCTGTGTGAGCCACGCCAGGCTGTCCATTGCCAAGGCGGCCAGAGCGCCCGCTGCCGCATAGCCAGCCAGCCGCCCCACATGGAAAGCCGCCGTTCGCCGCATCACGCCGCCTCGGGGCGCCCAGTGCACGGTCTGCGCTCCGTCATCTGCAGGCGCACGTCCGCCCTGCCCCGCCACGACGCTGCAAGGCGCGGCGCACATGACCAGGCAGTGGGACCCTCCAGCGAGCCCCATCAGCAAAGCAGTCCAGGCAAGCGTTGCAAGCATCTAGGAATGAATAGAAAGGGAGTTGGGTGGTGAAAAAATCAAAAAAGATAGCTGCTGCCGCTTGTTGCTATTGGTTTCTATGCTAAAAATTACTCGAAACCTCTTAATCACAAGCGCTACCAGCTATTCTTTTAGTAGCAATATGCTTTCTGCCGCGTATGCGTCAGATGATGCGCGAAAACCGTGCGCGGTTGCGATCTGCCTGCAGGTAGCGGTCAAAGACCATGGCAATGCCGCGCACAAAGAACCACCCCGTGGCGGTCACCTCCACACCGTCAGGACCCAGGCGCACCAGCCCCTGCTCTGCCATGTCTTCCAGTTGCGCCAGCTCGCTCGCGAAATACTGGCGGAAGTCGATCAGCCACGCTTGCTCCATGGGCTCAAACAGCAACTCGCCTTGGCACATCAAGGCCATGATCACAGCGCGGCGCACCAAGTCGTCTCGGGTCAGGGCCAACCCACGCACCACGGGCAGTCGCCCCTGGTCCAAAAAGTCGTAGTACTCGTCCAGCGTCTTGGCGTTCTGGCTGTAGGTTGCGCCCACTCGGCCAATGGCAGACACCCCCAAACCAATCAGATCGCAATCGGGTTGGGTGCTGTACCCCTGAAAGTTGCGGTGCAAGCGCCCCTGCCGCTTGGCCACAGCCAGGGAATCGGTGGGCAACGCAAAGTGATCCATGCCCACATACACATAACCCGCGTCCATGAACGCGTCGAGCGAGCGCGACAACATGGACAGCTTGCCCGACGCCGTCGGCAACTCGGCCGGGACAATGCGGCGCTGGGGTTTGAAGCGCTCTGGCAGATGAGCATACGCATACAGCGCGATGCGGTCTGGCCGCAACTGCACGACCTGCGCCAGTGTGCGCTCAAACGACTCTGGCGTCTGGCGCGGCAGGCCGTAGATCAGATCGACATTGATGGAATCAAACCCCAACGCACGCGCAGATTCCACCAGCGCGAAGACCTGCTCAGCGGGTTGCACGCGGTGCACTGCCTTTTGTACTTCTGGGTCGAAATCCTGTACCCCAAAGCTCAGCCGGTTGAACCCCAGCTCTGCCAGCAAGGCCAGCCGGCCTGCATCGACCGTGCGAGGGTCCACTTCAATCGAATACTCCCCTCCCGGCGCCAGGGTGAAGCTGCGCTGCAGCATAGCCATCAACTCGCGCAGCCCGGCGTCGGACAAAAACGTGGGCGTACCGCCACCAAGGTGCAGCTGGCTGACCACCTGACCGGTGCCGCAATGTGCAGTGTGCAGATCCACTTCGCGGCTGAGGTAGCGCAGGTACACCTCGGCACGGTCGTGGTGCTTGGTAATGATCTTGTTGCAGGCGCAGTAGTAGCAAAGCGACTCGCAAAACGGGATGTGCACATACAGCGACAGCGGCAGCGCCTTGGCAGTAGTGCCCAGGCGACGCTGCTCCAGCGCCAGCACATAGTCATCCTGGCCAAACGCCTCCACAAACCGGTCAGCGGTGGGGTAGGAGGTATAGCGGGGCCCTGGCACGTCAAAACGGCGCAGAAGATCGGGCGTTACAGCAGTCATGGGCGAATATCCTTGCGTACACCCTGACTGTGCCGTAGGCTACCCCCACTGTCCTTGACCCACATCAAGGGATGTTGCGGACCGAGCGGCGACAATTTGATTCATTCTTGATTCACGTCAGTCGCCAACCGCAGTCCGGAGCGCCACCGCTCCGACCATCGGGCGCGATATGCTCGACAACCAACCAGATCACGCGCCCATGAACCCGCTCACCATCAAAGTCGCATGCTCCAATTGCAACCTCAGAGAACTGTGCATGCCTGTCGGCCTGAACGATGAGCAGTTGCAGCGCATCGACGACATCGTGGCCGTGCGCCGCAAGATCAAGCGGGGCGGCACACTGTTTCGCAACGGCGAGACTTTCACATCGCTCTACGCCATCCGCACTGGCTTCTTCAAGACCTGCGTAGCCACCGAAGACGGCCGCGACCAGGTCACAGGCTTTCAGATGGCGGGCGAGATCATCGGCCTCGATGGCATCGTGAACGACCACCACACCTGCGATGCCGTGGCGCTGGAAGACGCCGAAGTCTGCGTGATGCCGTTTGACCGTATCGAAGAACTCTCGCGCGAGGTCACTGCCTTGCAGCACCACGTGCACAAGATCATGAGCCGCGAAATCGTGCGCGAACACGGCGTGATGCTGCTGCTGGGCAGCATGCGCGCCGAAGAGCGCTTGGCTGCCTTCTTGCTCAACCTGGTACAGCGCCTGCATGCCCGCGGGTTCTCGCAGTCTGAACTGGTGCTGCGCATGACACGCGAAGAAATCGGCAGCTACCTGGGCCTCAAGCTCGAAACCGTGAGCCGTACGTTCTCCAAGTTTGTCGAAGAAGGCATCGTGGAAGTCAAGCAGCGGCATGTGCGCATTCTGGAAACCGACGCGCTCAAGCGCATCGTCAACAGCCAGCAGCCTTGCCACTGAAAACGCCTGGCTGCTCAGCGGCAGGTAGGGTTGGTCTTGCGGCAATCATCCGGCCGATCAGCATCCGGCACTGGGCAGCGGTTCACCTCAAAAGGCGACATCGCAAGCAAGGTGGTCAACGCACTAGTCGCCGCGGTGATGACCCAGAACACGAAAAAAGCCAGCGTGTAGACGCCCTGGCGTGACAGCGCCAGCGGCTGGCCAAACCAGTGCAGATCCTGCGGATCCACCATGGCAAACACCAGCATCTCCAGTACACCCGCCATCAAAAAGGCGGGCCATGCAATCCACATCAGGCGTTGCGTCCACATAGGGTTGTGTCTCCTTGCAGGGCTTTCAGCGCTTTGCTGGTGGCCCGGTGTTGTGGTTCGCTGGCTTTAACGGGGCTGGTCCTGCACTGGGGTAGCTGCATGGTTGCGGCCCTTCATGGCCGGGGCCAGGCTCTTTTCCGGGTTCTCCAGCGTCTTGTTGATCTCGATACCCTGGCGGTAGTAGTCCTCAGCAATCACAGGGTCGGGGCGCGAGATCGCAAGCCACAGGGTGACGAAGCCGGCGACGATCACGATCGCCGGGCCAGAGATCACCAGCCACACGTGGCCGAACTTCCACCAAGGTGCGGACGGTGTCTCAATCGCGGGGGTCGATGGCATGGTGTGTACTCCTAAAAACGCTTCTCAATCAAATTCAGCAGCGCCTTGAAAGGCGCCGCCCCAAGGTGCTCGCCTATCGCGGCACCAGAAACACAGACTTCTCGGTCACATGGGCGGCGGCACCCAGGGCCTGGATATCAAACTGAACAGCATGGGAGCCCGACGGTACCGATCCATACGGAATCTGCAAGCGCACCGCCACCCAGCGGGACTCGGCTGCGCCAATATCCACTTCGGCTTCAGACGCCACCTCAAGCCCCTCCAGACCGCGTGCGCTGATGCGATAGCGCTGCGCGCCTTCGGTCGCGTTCATGATCTGCAGGCGGTAGATATTCTCCAGCTTGCCCCCGGCCACAATGCGCGAGAGCGCTGCGCGGTCGCGCACGATATCCACCTTGAGCGGAGTGCGCGTGACCAGGCTGGCCAGCATCGCCACGCACAACGCCACCAGCACTGCGGAGTAGATGAGCACCCGGGGCCTGAGCACACGCTTAAAGATCTGAGCCTGGCTCCAGCGCTGGGCCACCCCGTTTTGCGTAGAGAACCGGATAAGTCCCCTTGGGTAGCTCATCTTGTCCATGACGGTATCGCATGCGTCCACACACAGTCCACAACCGATGCACTCGTACTGCAGCCCCTTGCGGATGTCGATGCCCACGGGGCAGACTTGCACGCACAGCGAGCAGTCAATGCAATCACCCAGGCCCTGTGCTTTGTAGTCGACGCTCTTCTTGCGCGGGCCACGCATTTCACCGCGCTCGGGGTCATAGGTCACGATCAACGTGTCCTTGTCGAACATCGCGCTCTGAAACCGGGCATAGGGGCACATGTACTTGCACACCTGCTCACGCATGTAGCCCGCATTGCCATAGGTGGCAAACCCGTAGAACAGCACCCAAAAAATCTGCCAGCCGCCCTGCCAGGCCAGCAGCTCGCCGCCCAGTTCACGGATGGGCACAAAGTAGCCGACAAAGGTAAAGCCCGTCCAGAAGGCTACGGTCAACCATACGATCTGCTTGAAGAACTTCTTGCGAACCTTCTCCCAGGTCCACGGGCCTTTGTCCAGCCGCAACCGGGCACTGCGATCGCCTTCGATCTTGTGCTCGATCCACATGAACATCTCGGTGTAGACCGTTTGCGGGCACGCAAACCCGCACCACAGGCGCCCCGCCACTGCCGTGAACAGAAACAGCGACAGTGCAGAAATGATGAGCAGCCCCGTCAGATAGATGAAGTCCTGCGGGTACAGCACCAGCCCGAAGATGTAAAACCGCCGCGCGCCCAGGTCGAACAGCACCATCTGGCGCTGCCCCCACTCCAGCCACGGCAAGCCGTAGAAGACCAGTTGCGTGAGAAACACCATGCCCCAGCGCCAGCGTGCAAACAAGCCACTGATGGAGCGTGGGTAAATCTTCTTTTGCGCCTCGTACAACGAAACAATCTCGCCCTCAGACGAGGCATCTGCTGCAACGGGCGTAATCGGAATAACCTTGCGAGCGGGCTCGCTGGGTGGCTTCATGGTGGCGTCGATTCGTTGTACTGCGTGGGTGTCTTTTAAATACCAACCGTGGGCAGCGACTAGCACTGCCCACGGTGGCTCAACGTGCCGCCTGTTTGTTGTTCGACAGGCCCCACACGTACGCTGCCAGCACACCGATCTGCGCTTCGGTCAGCTTGTCCGCCTGAGCGGGCATTTCATTGACCTTGCCGTTGTTGATGATGGTGGCAATCGCCGTCTCACCCCAGCCATGCAGCCAGATGTCGTCCGTCAGGTTGGGAGCGCCCAGCGCGTGGTTGCCCTTGCCGTCCATGCCGTGGCAGGCGGCGCAAGCCCCGAACTTGGACTTGCCCAGCGATGCCCGCAATGAGTCATGGGGGCTGCCCGAGAGGCTCAGCACATAGTGCGACAGATTGCGCACGTCCTCGGCCGTGCCCACGGCAGCCGCCATGGGCGGCATGTTGCCGACGCGGCCCTTCTGCAGCGTCTCACGGATCGTTTCGGGGGTGCCGCCGTACAGCCAGTCGTTGTCCGCCAGATTCGGAAAACCTTTGCTGCCCCGGGCGTCAGAACCGTGGCACTGTGCGCAGTTGTTCATGAACAGGCGCTCGCCAATGGCATGGGCCTGGGGGTCCACAGCGATGTCTTCGGGCTTCATGGAGGCGAAGCGTGCATACAGCGGCTCCAGCTCGGCCTTGGCCTTTGCCATTTCAGCCTCGTATTCGCCCTTCTGTGTCCAGTTGAGCTTGCCGGTGAAGTTGCCCAGCCCAGGGTAGGCGGCCAGGTAGCCCAGACCAAAGATGATGGTGATGACGAACAGCCACACCCACCAGCGCGGCAGGGGGTTGTTCATCTCGACCAGGTCCTCGTCCCAGACGTGGCCGGTGGTGTTGTCGGCGTTGGCGACTACCTTTTTACGGCCTGCCAACCAAAGCAGAATGCCGCAGGCAATGATGCCGCCCAGGGTCATTGTGGTCACAAAGACCGACCAGAAATTGCTGGTGAAGTCACTCATGGGGTGTTCTCGTTCTGGTGAAGGTCATCAATCTGTCTCAAAAGGCAGTTGGGCTGCCTCGTCGAACCGGTCTTTGTTGCGGCCTCTGTAGGCCCAGACCCAGATGCCGATAAAGCAGGCCATCGAAGCCAGCGTGGCCACGATGCGCATGGTGGTGATGTCCATGGGATATCTCCTTGGCTACTTGAGCGCGCGGCCCATGACTTGCAGATAGGCGATCAGGGCGTCCAGCTCGGTCTTGCCCTTCACATCGGCTGGCGCCGCAGCAATCTGCTCGTCGGTGTAAGGCACGCCGACAGTGCGCAGCGCCTTCATGCGAGGAGCAACATCTGTGGGGTCCACCAGGTTCTTTTCGAGCCATGGGTAGGCAGGCATGTTCGACTCAGGCACTACATCGCGGGGGTTGACCAGGTGGATGCGATGCCATTCATCGCTGTACTTGCCGCCCACACGGTGCAGGTCGGGACCAGTGCGCTTGCTGCCCCACTGGAAGGGGTGGTCATACACAAACTCGCCCGCCACCGAGTAGTGGCCGTAGCGCAGCGTCTCAGCGCGGAACGGGCGGATCATCTGCGAGTGGCAGTTGTAGCAACCTTCGCGGATGTACACATCGCGGCCAATCAGTTGCACCGAGGTGTAGGGCTCAACACCTTTGACGGCCTCGGTCGTGGACTTCTGGAAGAACAGGGGCACGATCTCCACCAGGCCGCCAATGGCGATCACCAGCAGGATGAGCACGATCATCAGGAAGTTGTTGGTCTCCACCTTTTCATGGGTGAAGCCGGTGGAGCCGGTAGAAGCAGATGTTTTTTTGTCAGACATGGGTTATCTCTCCTTCGGGGCTCAGGCGTGGGCCGCGTTCACAGCAGGAATTGGCACCTTGACCGACCGCCCAGAGATCGCTGTCATCCACACGTTCCAGGCCATGATCATCATGCCGCCAAGGTACAGAAGACCACCGGCCACACGGATCACATAGAACGGATAGGTCGCCTTGACGCTTTCAACAAAGGTGTAGGTCAGCGTGCCGTCGGGGTTGATGGCGCGCCACATCAGGCCCTGCATCACACCGGCAATCCACATGGCGGCGATGTACAGCACGATGCCGATGGTGGCCATCCAGAAGTGCAGCTCGATCGCCTTGATGGAGTGCATCTTGTCCTTGCCGAACAGACGCGGCACCAGGTAATACAGCGAGCCCATCGAGATCAGACCGACCCACCCAAGGGCGCCGGAATGCACGTGACCCACGGTCCAGTCGGTGTAGTGGGAGAGCGCGTTGACGGTCTTGATGGACATCATCGGACCTTCGAACGTAGACATGCCGTAGAACGACAGCGACACGATCAAAAAGCGCAGGATGGGGTCGTCACGCAGCTTGTGCCAGGCACCCGACAGGGTCATGATGCCGTTGATCATTCCGCCCCAGCTGGGCGCCAGCAGGATCAGCGAGAACACCATGCCCACCGATTGCGTCCAGTCTGGCAGCGCGGTGTAGTGCAGGTGGTGTGGGCCCGCCCACATGTACGTGAAGATCAGCGCCCAGAAGTGGACGATGGACAGGCGATAGCTGTACACCGGGCGACCCGCCTGCTTGGGGATGAAGTAATACATCATCCCGAGGAAGCCTGCGGTCAGGAAGAAGCCCACCGCGTTGTGGCCGTACCACCACTGCACCATGGCGTCTTGCACACCGGCATAGGCCGAGTAGCTCTTCATGAAGCCTGCCGGAATGGCCGCAGCGTTGACCACGTGCAGCAGCGCCACAGCCAGGATGAACGCACCAAAGAACCAGTTGGCCACATAGATGTGCTTGACCTTGCGCACACCGATGGTGCCGAAGAACACGATGGCGTAGGACACCCAGACCAGCGTGATCAGGATGTCGATGGGCCATTCGAGCTCGGCGTACTCCTTGCCCTGGGTGTAGCCCATAGGCAGGCTGACCACTGCAGCCGCAATGACCAGCAACCACCCCCAAAAGGTGAAGGTGGCCAATGGCCCGGCAAACAGCCGGACCTGGCAGGTGCGCTGCACCACGTAGTAGCTGGTGGCGAACAGCGCGCTACCGCCAAACCCGAAGATCACCGCATTGGTGTGCAGGGGTCGCAGGCGGCCATAGCTGAGCCACGGGATGCCGAAGTTGAGTTCAGGCCACGCCAGCTGGGCGGCGATGATGACGCCCACCAGCATGCCAACCACGCCCACGACCACGGCCAGAATAGAGAACTGCCTCACCACCGTGTCGTCGTAGTGCGCAGCCATTGTTTTTTGAGAATCCATCAGGCACCTCTTTTGTATTGCAGTAAGAGTTTGTTGCAGTAGCGGCCATCGGGCATTGACACAAGTCAATCGTCTCGGAGAATCCGTTCACCTTCTTGCTCGACGCTCTCGAACTGGCCGTGGTACACCGCCCACCACAGGCCCGCCAGCACCATCAGCACCAGCACCACGGACAGCGGAATCAGCAGATAGAGGATGTCCATCAGACGGGCTCCAGGGTTGTCGTTGGGTTGGCGATGGGCACCGCAGCGCTGGCCACAGAGGGGCCCGTAGCTGTGGATGAAGGCAGTGCAGGCAGATCACGCGCCAGGCGCGCCGCATTGAGCACCACCAGCAGCGAACTGAGCGCCATGCCCAGCCCCGCCAGCCAGGCAGGCATCCAGCCCACCACCGCCAGCGGAACGCACAGCGCGTTGTAGCCCGCGGCCCACCACAGGTTCTGGCGCACCACCCGCAGCGTGCGACGCGCCAGCAACACCGTCTGCGGCACCAGCGCGAGGCTGTCGCCCAGCACCACAAAATCAGCCTGCGACTGCGCCAGCGGCACCGAGCGGCCAAATGCAAAAGACACATGGGCACCGGCCAGCACCGGCCCGTCGTTCAAGCCATCCCCCACCATGGCCACGTGGCGGCCACCAGCTTGCAATGCCTGCAGCGCCGCCAGCTTGCCGCCGGGCGTGCATTCGCCTTGCGCCTGCGCAATGCCCGCCTGCCCCGCCACACGCTGCACGGCACCCATGCGGTCGCCAGACAGCAAACTCACAGCCACGCCGTCTTGCTCCAGGGCGTTGACCACGGCCGGGGCCTCTTTGCGCAGTTGCTCCACCAGGTCAAAGCGCGCCAACTCCAGACATTGACCGTCTGCCAGCTGCTCGGCCAACACCACCTGCAACGCATCGCGGCCATCCTGCACGGCCACGCCGGCATGCGTGGCAGAGCCCAGCCGGACGGTACGCATCGGCTGCACGCCTTTGCTGTCGCGTACGGTAGCGACCAGGCCCAGCCCCGCGTCTTCGCGCAGATCGTTGACGGCCCAGCGCGTATCGATGGCAGGCGCCGCAGCCACCACCGCGCGCGAGGCGGGGTGCATGGACTGGCGCGCCAGCGCAGCGGCGAGCGACAGGGCCTCATCCGCCGTCCACCCCACCGCCGTGTGTACCGATTGCAACGCCATGCCGTCACGGGTCAACGTACCGGTCTTGTCGAACACCACCGTGTCGACACGGGCCAGTGCTTCCAGCCCCTGCAGGTTGCGCACCAGCACGCCATGGCGCGCCAACGTGCCCGCAGCCGTCAACATGGCCACCGGGGTGGCCAGCGATAACGCGCAGGGGCAGGTGACGATGAGCACCGCCACCGCCACCATCAGCGCATGGCCCGGGTCCGACGGCCACCAGTACACCGCCGCCAGCACCGCTGCCACCAGCACCGCCACCAAAAACGGCCGCGCAATGCGGTCGGCCAACTGGGCCAGACGGGGTTTTTGCAGCGAAGCGCTCTCCATCAGCGCCACGATCTGCGCAAACCGGGTTTGCCCACCCGTGCCTTCTACGAGCACCTCGACAGGCGCCTGCAGGTTGTAGCTGCCTGCGATCACGGTACTGCCGAGGGGGCGGGACACGGGCGTCGATTCACCCGTCAGCAATGCCTCGTCGGCATGCGTGTTGCCCACCGTGATGCGCCCGTCGGCCGGAAACGCCTCGCCCGGCAGCACGCGGATGGTGTCACCCACCACCACGCGGCGTGTGGCGACGCGCGCAAAAGTGCCGTCAGCGTCGCGCCGCTCCACGCTGTCAGGCAAGCGGTTCATCACAGTCTCCAGCGCGCCTGCGGTGCGGTCGCGCAGGCGCAGCTCCAGCCAGCGGCCGGTGAGCAGGAAGAACACAAACATGGTCAGCGAGTCGTAGTACACCTCCTTGCCGAAGATGCCTGCGGGGTCAAACGTGCCCGCCGTGCTGACCACAAAGGTAATGGCCATGCCCAACGCCACCGGCAAGTCCATGCTGACGCGGCGCAGGCGGATGTCGCGCAGCGCACTTGAAAAGAACGGCCCGCAAGAGAACACCACCATGGGCAGCGTGATGACCCACGAGGCCCAGCGCAGCAGTTGCTCCATCTCGCCCGTCAGGTCGCCCGGCTGCGCCACATACGCGGGCCACGCGTACATCATGACCTGCATCATGCAAAAGCCTGCCACCAGCCAGCGCCACAGGGCGCGGCGGCTTTCACGCAGGCGCTGCTCGCGCGCAAACGCATCCATGGCAGGCATGGCGCGGTAACCGGCCTTTTGCACCGCATCCATCCACGCCGAGGGGCGCACTTGCCCCGGGTGCCACACCACGCGCGCACGGCGCGTGGCGGCACTCACATCGGCCTGCAACACGCCGGGAACGGCGCGCAACGCGTCTTCAATGGTCAGGGCACACGCCGCGCAGTGCATGCCTTCCAGCACCACATGCGAGTCCCAGAACTGTGACGTCGGGTCTGCCGCGGTGGATGCATCGGCAGCCACTGCCAAGGGGCTGCCCGCCGAGGTGCAGGGGCGACCAAACGCCAACCACTCCTGCGGGTCGTCCAGCAGCAGCGCTGCGGGCTGCGTCGCAGGCCCGCAGGCCAGCGGAGCGTCAGGCGGGAGCTCGGGCAAAGAGGCCGGCGCACCGGGTCGAAACATTGACATGGTTCAAGCCTATCGTTGCAGCCCGACAGGTACATTGACCTGGATCAAGCTGCGGGACATGATTCATCCTAAGCTTGATCCATCACTTTGAGGAGCCCTTTATGTACAAACGCATCCTGATCGCCACCGATGGTTCGCCCCTTTCGGGCAAAGCGGTGGAACATGGCCTGTCGCTGGCAGCGCTGACCGGCGCCACGGTGGTGGCCCTCAAGGTCGTGCCCCGTTACCCGCGCAGCTACTTTGAAGGCGGCATGCCGGTGGACGTGAATGATGTCAAACGCATCGAAGCCCAATGGGCCAACGCCGCACAGGCCATGGTCGACGGCGTCAAGGCCCAGGGCGGCGCGCACGGTGTGACGGTAAAAGCCGTCGTCGCCAAGTCCGACCTGGTGGCAGAGGCCGTGATCTCTGCGGCCAAAAAACACAAGTGCGATTTGATCGTGATGGCATCACACGGCCGCAAGGGAATCAAGCGCCTGCTGCTGGGCAGCGAGACGCAGCATGTGCTGACGCACTCGCACATCCCGGTTCTGGTGCTGCGCTAGGCACAAATTCAAGCATCAAAACAGGCTCTAGCGCTTATCTATAAAGCGCTAAAAGCTATCAAATAAATAGCAAAACACCGAGAAGGCTAGGCGCCCGCTCGGTGTTTTTTCATTTCCGTCCAAATGTCCGGCGCCTCAGCGCTTGCCCAATTTTTTGGGGCGCATTGGCTCTTCCCCCGGCTGGGGCACTTCAAGCGCACGCTGCCGCAGGTGTCGCTGAACTTTGTGCGCTACCAGCACGCGCACGACTTTGCGACCCCGCACGAATTTGACGCCGCCATCCAGTACGGCTACGGCAACTGGCCCAGCGCCAATGCGCGCTACCTCATCGGCAAAGAGACCAGCATCGTCTGCAGCCCCCAACTGCGCGACGCCCTGCCCTTGCGCGCCCCGCAAGACCTGGTGCGCGCCACGCTGCTGCAGCACATTGAGGTGCCCCTGGCCTGGCAAGACTGGCGGGAAGCCAACGGCCTGGACACCAGCGCCAGCCGCTTCGGCCCGGGCTTCAAGCTCTACTCGCTCATCATTCGCGCGGCAGTCTCAGGCTTTGGCGTGGGCATCGTGCCCACCTGTCTGATGGAAGACGAGCTGGCAGCAGGCACGTTGGTCGAGCCGCTGAAAGACCGCTTTGACAGTCCGCTGGGCTATTACCTGTGCGCGCCCACGGCACGCACCAATTTGTCGGTGTACCAGCTGGTGGCGGGGTGGCTGGAGCAATGCTGCAACCATGCGGAAGGGGCGGCGCCTGTGACGGCAGAGGCTTGGGCGGGCTGCATTTTTTGCGGGCCGCAGCAAGGGGTGGGGGCTGCCAACGCCGTCACTACTGCTGTAGCCACGGCCGGTTGACTGGGCCAGCTCGATAGCGCCGCGGGGCGTTGCGCGAAAAGCTTTTGTAAAAATGTGAATCTAGTGCTTATGGATAAGGCGCAAGCAGCTATAAATTAAATAGCAAATTTTGCGTCATGCGAAAGGGTTGGCCCCTTTGCGAACCATGTCAAAGAAGGCCTTGATGTTGAGCGCTCCAGCTTCGACCTAAACGGCTCATATCAGGTAAAAGGAAAGACCTGAACCCAGTCACTCCATTCATTCTTTCAACGTACATTCATATGAGGAAAAAACTCTCAAAATGAACGAACTTGACCAACTTAAACTTCTACGCCTCCAGCAGGAGAAACAGTACATCAATACAGAAATGATCGAGGCACTCGCTCGCGAACTGCTTGACGAGCTGGTTCAATGGACTAATAACGAAGTTTTCACGCCACGCGGGGGCGAATTGCAACTCGATTTCACACTAGGCGCTCCGAATGCCGGCGTTTATGTCCCGGCAGCTAGTCCATTTCATCCAAGGATGGAGTTCCGGACTTCACTGATCTCAGACATTTACGCGGACGCCTTCACATTCCCCATCGTGTGCCATCGAATCTCAACGGAGACTGATTCTTTAAGCCATTTCAACCAGATAGAGCAATTCAACACCGTCCCAGTTCGGTTTGTTAGCCCGCTCCCAGAACTGCATGCTTTGAACGTCGCCAAGCTGTTCAGGCCCATGTGCGAGGAGATTTCGGCACAGCATTTGAGTCGAAAGCATGATCGCTGGACTCCTCAGCCAAGTGATGTGCGGTGCCGGTTCATCATGTTCGAATTGATGATCGTATGGACGTTTTTCCACGAATTAGGGCATGCTGTTCAAGGTCACCACCGGATGCATTCGAAAGGGCGGCTATCAGGCTTCGACTGGAACTATATGGAGATCGAAGAATCGGTGCCCTTCAGCGCCGGCGACCTGGGTGGTGCGACAGGTAGGCCGGGCGAGACAGAACCCGATCTAGCAGCGCAGGCGAGAGAACTGATGGCCGATGCCGAGGCAACGGATCTAACGTTGAAGTATCTTGTCGCGCGAAACAGGCTTACTTTTAACGTTTGGTACCTACTCCTCTGCTCCATGGGATGCATGTTCCAGCGCTTCTATGCCATCTATCCAGACAACTTGGACGTCTCGCACGCTAAACACCCACATCCTGTAATTCGGGACGAAACGAGCCAACTGTTGTGTATGAACTGGGTAGCTGACTATTTGGTCGCCAACAAAAATATCAACAGCAGAGAGGCATCGGTGATGTCGCTTACGTACCTTAGTGTTCGCGCCTCTTTAATGACAGGCCTATTTCGTTCGCAACGCATTGAAAAGCGAGATGATTCGAGCGGTTTGCCCTCGTACATGGCTCTGATCACTAATACTGACGGTCAATGGAAAAGTTATCTCAGAAAACTTCTTCCTGATATTGAGCGTCAAGTGCCGGAAGCTCTCAGCTATCACCTCATAGAACTGAATTCGCTCGAGTATTGGTTTCAGCTGATTAAAGCAGCTGCGCTCTCTATTCCGGAAAATTAATTCGAACATCAACAGGTAAACGGCCTAATCGAAGGCGCACGAGGTCACATCTTGTCTTTGCCTCCAACGCCTTCCACGCACTCCTCATTCAGGTGTTAAATATCAGGCAATAGTAGCTAGCCAAAATTGCATCCATCGATTTACTCAATCGACTGCCGAAAAACCAGAACAACTAAGGCCCGCGATGGCGGGCTTAGTTATTGGTTAGAGGTAACGCTCGCATTTGCGGACTACACAAACAACCCCTTGTACTGATCCCGCAGCAGATTCTTCTGCACCTTCCCCATCGTATTGCGCGGCAGTTCCGCAACCACAAAGCACTTCTTCGGAATCTTGAAGTTGGCCAACTGCGACTTGAGCTGGGCCACGATGGCATCCGCATCCAGCTTGGCGCCGGGCTTGGCAATCACCACAGCCACGCCTACTTCGCCAAAGTCGGGGTGCGGCACGCCGACCAGGGCGCTCTCGGCCACGCCGGGCATGTCATTGATGTAGCCCTCGATCTCTGCGGGGTAGACGTTGTAGCCACCGCTGATGATCAGGTCTTTGCTGCGGCCCACGATGTGGACGTAGCCGCGTTCATCGACCTTGCCCACGTCGCCGGTCTTGAAGTAGCCGTCCTTCGTGAACTCTTCCGCCGTCTTTTCAGGCATGCGCCAGTAGCCCTTGAACACGTTGGGGCCCTTGACCTGGATGCCGCCGATTTCGCCCACGGGCAAGTCTTTGCCATCGTCGCCCTGCACGCGCAGGTTCACGCCCGGCAGGGGGAAGCCCACGGTGCCGCCACGGCGTTCATCCTGGCCGTTGTAGCGCTTGTCGGCGCTGTAGGGGTTGCTGGTGAGCATGATGGTTTCGCTCATGCCGTAGCGCTCCAGAATGGTGTGGCCGGTGCGTTGCTGCCAGTCTTTGAAGGTTTCGATGAGCAGCGGTGCAGAGCCTGCGATGAACAGGCGCATGTTCTTCACGGCCTGTTTGTTCAAACCAGCCTCGGCCAGCATGCGCACGTACAGCGTGGGCACGCCCATGAACACTGTTGCGCGGGGCATGGCGGCGATGACCGCCTTGGGGTCGAACTTGGCCATCCAGATCATCTTGCTGCCGTTGATAAGCGCGCCGTGAATGGCGACGAACAGGCCGTGCACGTGGAAGATGGGCAGCGCGTGGATGAGCACATCACCCTTGCCGTCAGGCCCTCCGGTAGCCGTCCAGCCCCAGTAGTCCTTGAGCATCACAGCGTTGCTCAGCATGTTGCCGTGCGTAAGCATGGCGCCCTTGCTGCGGCCGGTGGTGCCGCTGGTGTAGAGGATGGCGGCCAGGTCGTCGGCACTGCGGGCCACGGCCTGGTGCTCATCGCTGTGGTGGGTGGCGCGCTCCAGCAGGCTGCCGGTGCGGTCGTCGCCCAGCGTGAACACGTGCTGCGTGCCCAGGGTGAAGGCGATTTTGCTGACCCAGCCAAAGTTGCCGGGGCTGCACACCACCACGGCGGGCTCGGCGTTGCCGATGAAGTATTCGATCTCGGCGCTTTGGTAGGCGGTGTTAAGCGGCAAGAACACGTAGCCCGCGCGCAGCGTGGCCAGGTACAGGGCCATGGCTTCGACAGACTTTTCGACCTGCACGGCCACGCGGCTGCCTTCGGGCAGCTTGAGCGAGGCGAGCAGGTTGGCGATGCGGGCGCTGGCGCGGTCCAGGTCGCGCCAGGTGTAGTACAGCGGGGTGCCGTCTGCCGCCGTGGTCTCAACGGCGGTGCTATCCAGGTCAGTCGGAAAGGCTGCGCGCAGGGCGCTGAAGAGGTTGTGTTGGCTCATGGCAGTTGGGCGGTTTTCAAAGGGTCAGGTCAACAACGATGGGCGGGCCCGTCAAAACAAAGGGGCGCGCTTTTCAAGAAACGCGGTGATGCCTTCGCGGTGCTCGGCGCTGTCCGCGTAGGCATAGGGGTCGGGCACCCCATTTACTATATTTTTTATAGCTTCCAGCGCTTTACCATCAAGCGCTAGAGGCATTTTTAATGCTCGAAATGTCTGTTTGTTCATGCGGGCTGCCTGGGGAGCCAGCGCGGCGATGCGCTGTGCACTGCCCAAGGCCTCGGCAGCCACGGTGTCGTCGGCGACCACACGGCTCAAGAACCCGCGCGCCAGCATGTCGGCAGCGCTGAAGGTGGCGGCCTCCAGCAACATCTGCCGAGCCGTGACATCGCCCACAGCACCCGCCACCAGCTGCGCCTCGCGCGGGGCCATCGGAAAGCCGAGCTTGGCAATGGGGGCACCAAACCGTGCAGAGCTGCCCGCAATGCGGACGTCGCAGCAACTGGCAATCTCTACCCCCGCGCCCATGCAGGCGCCACGGATCTGCGCGACGACGGGCACGTCGCACAGCAGCATGGCGTTGAGCCCGCCCCACACATCGTCCTCATGAAAGTCGCGCAAGGCAGCAGCGTCAAACCGAAAGCCTGGGTATTCCGAAATGTCGCCACCCGCGCAGAAGGCATCGCCCTCCCCCGCCACGACCACGCAGCGTACGTCGCTGCGCTGCTGGATGTCTTCGAACACCGCACGCAGCTGCCGCCACATGCCCCGCGACATGGCGTTCAAACGCCCGGCGTGGCGCAGGGTGACATGCACCACACCGCCTTCACCCGCTTCCACTAACACTTCACCCGACATATTCGTTGTCCATCACGTTTGCAAAATCCACTGCCCGCAACAACTGGCGCTGCGCCATCGCCAGTGCCACCGTGGAACCGGCTTCGCCGGGCCACGGGTGGCGTCCCCCTTTACGGAGAAGGCGCGAAGCGCGGAAGGTGTGTATGAATCCGGCGTGTCCGAGCGGGCCGCACAAACGCGCTCCGTCTAGGCGCAAAGCA
Source organism: uncultured Gammaproteobacteria bacterium (assembly GCA_947085645.1). Classification (GTDB taxonomy): domain Bacteria; phylum Pseudomonadota; class Gammaproteobacteria; order Burkholderiales; family Burkholderiaceae_C; genus Acidovorax. The sequence continues at coordinate 38,404 of CAMTXG010000014.1, read as the reverse complement.
CAGCCATAGCGCGGCTATGGCGAGCATTTGCAACGACGACGGGGTGCATTTTTGCGGGACGAGCGGGCATGGCGGGTTCATTCACACCTTCTTGGGGGTTAATCTAGCTTCGCGCCAGAAGTTTTAACCACGGCCGCCCAACGCTTGACCTCGCTGCTCACCAGGGTGGCAAACTGCTGCTGGGTCATGCCGCCGTATTCGGCGCCGTTGTTGGCCCAGATGGCCTTGAGCTCGTCGGCCGTGCCCAGCTTGCGGATCTCGTCCACGATGCGCGCCTGCACATCGGCCGGGGTGCCCTTGGGGGCCCACAGGCCGTACCACGTGGTCACGGTGTAGTCGGGCAGGCCGACTTCGGCAGCACAAGGCACATCCGGAAAGGCCGGGTTGCGCTTGGGCCCCGACACCATCAGTGCCTTGATGCGCCCGGCCTTGATGTGCGCGGCAGATGAACCCAGGCCGTCAAACATCATGTCCACCTGGCCGCCGATCAGATCCAGCAGCGCAGGGCCCGCTCCGCGGTAGGGAATGTGGGTGATGAAGGTGCCCGTCTGCTGCTTGAACAACTCGCCCGCCATGTGGTGCGACGTGCCCGCGCCGGCCGAGCCGTAGTTGAGCTTGGCCGGGTTGCGCTTGACGTAGTCCATGAACTGCTGAAAGGTGTTCACCGGCACGTTCTTGGGGTTGACCACCACCACCTGCGGCACATTGGCCAGCAAGGCCAGGGGGATGAAATCCTTCTCGATGTCGTAGTCAAGCTTGGGGTACATCGACGGGGCGATGGCGTGGTGCACGGCGCCCATGAAGAGGGTGTAGCCGTCTGGCGCGGCCTTGGCTGCGTAGCTGGCCCCCACTGTGCCACCCGCGCCGCCGCGGTTGTCGATCACCAGCGTCTTGCCGGTGGCCCGGGAAAACTGGGCAGCCAGCGGCCGGGCGAAGGCGTCGGTGCCTCCCCCTGCGGGAAAAGGCACCACCAGATTCACCGGCTTGCTGGGCCATCCGGAGGCTTGCGCCCATGCCGAGCCGCTACCGGCAGTCAGCCCCAGGCCCGCTGCTGCGGCGCCCAACAGTACGTCTCTGCGTTGAATTCGCATGTCATTCATCTCTTGTCTCCTGTCATCGTCGTTGTAAAAATGGATCGGCCCGCCAGGCTACATGCCAGCCTGAGAAGACCCCGGAGTCGGCCCCCCGGTGTCAGTCGCGGCAAAGGCTGTCGATGTCTCCCGACACCGGCACCTTGCCCTGAGCGAGCAAGCTGCGGTGCTTGTCGATGCGCTTGATGTCGTACAGGTAATTCACCATCAACCCATACGATTGTTTCAGCCCTTTGTTGGAAGGATCTCCCGCCCAGTTGAGCCGCTCGACACGGGCCCCGTTACCCAGGTGGAAACGGGCCACCGGGTCTACCGGTTTGCCCTCCTGCAGCTCGCGCCCCAAATAATAGGCGGCGCACTCCAGCAGCATCTGGCGCACGGGCGACCTGGCATCCAGCTCCAGCGCCTTGTCACACGCGGCGAGCAGGTGCGTCGCCTGCGGGGGCTCAAAGCCCACCGCACGGCCCAGTTCGGCACGGCGCTTGACGTCCAGGCGGTCGAGCATCGCCCCCGCGCGCTTGCCCAGCCAAGAGCGAAAACCCGGTATGGGCGAGAGCGTTGCAAACGTGCGAAGGCGCGGGAACTCGGCCGTGAGCGTCTCCACCACATGCTTGATGAGCGAGTCGCCAAAACTCACACCACGCAGCCCTGTCTGGGTGTTGCTGATCGAATAGAAAATGGCCGTGGTGGCCTTGTTCAGGTCGGCCGCTGCAGCGGATTCGTCAAGCAGAGGGGTAATGCTGTTGGAGATGCGGTCTACCAGCGCCACCTCTACAAAAATCAGCGGCTCGTTGGGCAGCCGGGGGTGGAAGAACCCGTAGCAACGGCGGTCGCTGTCGAGCCGGTTCTTCAGGTCGGCCCAGCTGCGAATGTCGTGCACCGCTTCGTACTTGATGAGCTTTTCGATCAGCGACGCGGGAGAGTCCCACGACAGGCGGCGCAGCTCCAGAAACGCTACATCGAACCAGGTCGAAAAGAGGTGCTCCAGCTCGGCATCGAGCGCCAGCAGGCGCTTGTCGGCCTTGAGCAGCGGCAGCAGCTCGGCGCGCATGTCCAGCAAGAACCGCATGCCCTCAGGGAACACAGAAAACCGCTGCAGCAGCCGTGTGCGGGGCGACACCAGTGCGCGGCGCAGGCTGATCTCGGCCTGGCCTTCTTCGGCCGTGCCGGCGGCCGCTTCGTAGCGCTGGCGGGCCGACTTGAAGCGTGTGGCGTCGGGCGCGAACTGCTCGCACATCAGCAGCCACATGTCGCGACGCTCTTCGGGCTCGGCCTTGGCGTACCACTGGGCTACCGCCTGGGCGCGGCGCCCGCCTTCGAGTTCGCTCACCTGCGCCGCCACCACCTCTTGCAGGTCGGCCAGCAATCGACGCAACGCGCGGGGCGACAGCGACTCTTGCCCGCGCCGCAGCGTTGCCTGCAGCCGTTCATGGGTTGAACGCGGCACGGCCACCTTGGCGACCACGTCGGTCACGGTCTTGTCGAGACCCGACACTTTGACGCCCTTGTCAGGCGGTTTGTCCGCGGTTTTGTCTGCCGTCTTGTCGGCGGCGGGCGCTGCAGAGCGCAAGCGCGACACGCTGCGCGAGATCCATTCGGGGGTGGTGGTGATCATGGGGTCAGCCTCGATTGATGATTGCGGGCGACGTCACGCAGCGCATCGCGCTGGCGCAACAAATGGGTGCGCATGGCCTCTTCGGCGGCGTCGCAGTCGCGGGCCTTGAGGGCGGCAAACACCGCCAGGTGCTCGGCCAGGCTTTGCTGCAAACGGCCCGGCACATGCAGGGTTTGCGCACGCGCCAAGCGCAGAATTTTTCGCAGGTCGCCAATCACCTGGGCCAGCCAGCGGTTGTCCGCCAGGGTGATGAAGGCCTCGTGGATGGCGTAGTTGGCCTCGTAGTAATCGGTGATCTGGCCGTCGGCGGCGCACCGCTGCAGACGTTCATGCAACGCCTCCAACGCCGCAATATCGGCCCCGCTCGCCTTGCGCGTGGCCTCGTGCGCGGCGCGGCCTTCCAGCAGCGCAATCACAGGGAAGATGTCGTCCAGGTCACGCTCGGTGATCTGGGCCACAAAACAGCCGCGGCGGGGTTCGTGGCGCAGCAGGCCTTCGGCGACCAACACCTTGAGTGCCTCACGCAGCGGTGTGCGCGAGATTGCCAGCCGCTCGCACAGGGCCGCCTCGTCCAGAAAGCTCCCGGGCGGCAGCGCGCCTTCAAAAATCTGCTCGCGCAAGCGCGAGGCCGCTTCGTCGTGCAGTGAGTTGGGAACCAGGCGCATGGTGCGGTCAAAACTCCAGGGTGTCAGAGCAACCCAGGCAAAAACACCTGCATCTTTTGCTGCCAACGCGGCTTCAAATGCAGCCAAACGTCAACATCACTCCGAATAGTTCGTAATTTCTCATAATTACGCAAAATCACAAGAGAAAAACCCTGAAATGCGCTGAATGGGCGACAAGCGGAGCGCGCGTGGTGCACCGATGCAACACGACAGGCCTTTTCATCTACACAAACCGCTGCAGGAAAGGCGCTCCAGGCAAAGCACAGCCAGCGCGAACCGGGTGGTCAACGCGCGTTGCGTTCCGGTGCGACAACACCCGTGTCGCGTGACCACGCGCAGGGCTGTTCACAGATACTTGGCGCCATGGCTTCTACCCTGACGTTTGCACCACCCTCCCCCGAAGATCTGCGCGCCGGTACGCTGGGCAAGCAAATGCGCGCATTCAACTACCGTGTGGTGGGCGAATACCCCGACGTGCAGCCGGTGCGGCTGGATGTGCGTGACCAGGACGACCGCTTGGTAGCGGGCATTCGCGCCTATGTGTTTTTGTATTGGATGCACACCGATGTGCTGTGGGTGGCACAGGAGCAGCGCGGCCGGGGTCTGGGGTCACGCTTGCTGGGCATGGCCGAGGCACAGGCAAGGCGCTGGGGGCACACAACGCCAAACTGGAAACCTTTGAATGGCAGGCCCGCGCGTTCTACCTGAAGCAGGGTTACACGGAGTACGGCCGCATCGACGACTACGTAGCCGGGCAGTACATGGCGCACATGAAAAAGCCGCTGGGCTAAAGGCTGCCATGACCGCTGAGCCGCAGTGCAAGGCGTGAGTCGTCACATCGCCGCGATCTGCGTGCTAGGCGACTACCTTGCACGCACACTCACTACATTTTTAATAGCTGCTAGCGCTTACCATATAAGCGCTAGAGGCCAATTTCACTTGATTTTTGGTGCTACCACAGGCTGGCGCTGTGCCCACACCCACAGGGCCACGCCCGCTGCGATCATCGGCAGGCACAGCCACTGGCCCATGCTCATGCCCAACGACAGGATGCCCAGGAAGGCATCGGGCTCGCGGAAGTACTCGGCGATGAAGCGGAAGGCGCCATACCCCACCAGGAACGCGGCGGCCACTTGGCCCTGGCGGCGCTCCTTGCGTGCGTAGAGCCACAAGAGGATGAACAGCAGCAAGCCTTCGAGCAGAAACTGGTATATCTGCGACGGATGGCGCGGCTGCATGGAGCCGCTGTGCGCAAACACCATGCCCCAAGGCAGGTCCGGGCTGGCAAACCGGCCCCACAGTTCACCGTTGATGAAGTTACCCACGCGCCCCGCAGCCAGGCCGGTGGGCACGCACGGCGCCACAAAGTCGGCCACCTGCAGCCACGGCCGCTTGCGTGAGTGCGCGAACCAGATCATCGCCACGATCACGCCCAGCAAACCACCGTGGAAGGCCATGCCGCCCTGCCACACTGCAAAGATCTCCAGCGGATGACTGAGGTAGTAGCCCGGCTTGTAAAACAGACAGTACCCCAGGCGCCCACCCACCACCACGCCCGCCACGCCGAGAAACAGGATGTCTTCTACATCCCTGCGCGACCAGGCGCCCGGGCCGGTGATGGAGGCAAATGGCTGGTGACGCAGGCGCCGGATGCCCAGCAGCATGAACAGGCCAAACGCCGCAAGATAAGTCAGGCCGTACCAGTGGATGGCCAGCGGGCCGATCTGCAGTGCGACGGGATCAATGTGGGGGTAAGTCAACATGGGGGCGATTGTGCACGCTGGCCGTTACCCCTTGGCAGAGTCCGCGCCCACCTGCTGGCCCACATGGTCGATCCACCGCGCAAGGGCCGGGAGTGCTGGCAAGGCAGGCGGTGCGGCCGACCCCGCCCAGACCAGGCTCGTTTCGCACACCGGCGCCACGGCAGGTTGGTCGCCCAGCTGGCGGTACACCACCCCCGGGCGTTGAAACTGCTGCACGCTGGCGGGCACCCACGCCAGCCCCAGGTCGGCAGACACCAGATTGACGATGGTTTGCATCTGGATCGCTTCTTGCGCCACCACGGGCTCACGCCCTGCCCTGCGGTACAGCGCAAAGATCGCGTCGTGGAGCGACGGCAGGATAGACCGCGGGAAGATCACCAGGGGTTCGGGCAGCACGTCTTGCAAATGCAACACGGGCAGCTGGGCCAGCGGATGCCGGTCGGGCATGGCCAGTACGAGCGGTTCTCTCGCCACACACAGGCTTTGCAGCGCGGGCGGCGCCTGGCCGGGCGTGTGCAGCAGCAGACCCGCATCGATGTCGCCGCGCGCCAGCGCCTGCAACTGCACGTCACCGGTGGCCTCGATCAGCTCAAGCCGCACACCAGGCCATTGCGCCCGGAAACCGCGCACCCACTGGGGCAAAAGGCCAAAGCCTGCGGTGGACACAAACGCCAGCCGCAGCCGCCCCAGCTCGCCCGCCGCCGCCGCACGCGCCTGCGCGGGCAATGCCTGCGCACGGTCAAGCAGATCCAGCACCTGGGGCAACAGTGCGGCACCTGCAGGCGTGAGCTGCACGCGGCGCTTGGTGCGGTCAAACAGCTGCAGCCCCAGGGTGCGCTCCAGCCCCGCGATGGCCTGGGTGAGTGGCGGCTGCGTCATGTGCAGGCGCTGGGCGGCGCGGCCAAAGTGCAACTCCTGGGCCACCGCAGCAAATTGCCGCCATAGGCGCATATCAATGAATGGCTCTTTCATATGCTGTACATATTAATCGCCGCGTGCAAATGGATTGGATCACGCGGGCCAATCGCCGCATACTCGCGGCTGCGGAAAGTTTCACACCCCACAAAAATCGCTCCACGAAGGAAAACACACCATGGCAGACAACAAAGTCATCCCGATCCAGCCCATCAACCGCCGCAGCGCCAACATCACGCAAGGCAAGTCGCGTGCGCCCAACCGCTCCATGTACTACGCGATGGGCTACGAAGAAGGCGACTTTGTGAAACCCATGGTGGGCGTGGCCAACGGCCACAGCACCATCACGCCCTGCAACAGTGGCCTGCAAAAACTGGCCGACGCGGCCATTGAAGGCATTGAGGAAGCGGGCGGCAACGCACAGGTGTTTGGAACGCCCACCATTAGCGACGGCATGGCCATGGGCACCGAAGGCATGAAGTACAGCCTGGTGAGCCGCGAAGTCATCAGCGACTGCATCGAAACCTGCGTGGGCGGCCAGTGGATGGACGGCGTGCTGGTGGTCGGCGGCTGCGACAAGAACATGCCCGGCGGCCTGATGGGCATGCTGCGCGCCAACGTGCCTGCCATTTACGTGTACGGCGGCACCATCCTGCCAGGGCACTACAAGGGCCAGGACCTGAACATCGTGAGCGTGTTCGAGGCCGTGGGCGAGAACGCTGCGGGCAAGATGAGCGACTTCGACCTCAAGGAAATCGAAAAGCGCGCCATCCCCGGCACCGGCTCGTGCGGCGGCATGTACACCGCCAATACGATGAGCAGCGCGTTCGAGGCCCTGGGCATCAGCCTGCCCTACTCGTCCACCATGGCCAACCCGCACGACGAGAAGATGAATTCGGCAAAAGAGTCGGCCAAGGTGCTGATCGAGGCCATCAAGATGGACCTGAAGCCCCGCGACATCGTGACCAAGAAGTCGATTGAGAACGCCGTGGCCGTGATCATGGCCACGGGCGGCTCGACCAACGCGGTGCTGCACTTTTTGGCCATTGCGCATGCGGCAGACGTGGAATGGAACATCGACGACTTCGAGCGCATCCGCAAGCAGACCCCCGTGCTGTGCGACCTGAAACCCAGCGGCAAGTACCTGGCTGTAGACCTGCACCGCGCGGGCGGTATACCGCAGGTCATGAAGGTGCTGCTCAACGCAGGCCTGCTGCACGGCGACTGCATCACCATCAGCGGCAAAACCATCGCCGAGGTGCTCAAGGATGTGCCTGATGTGCCCCGCGCCGACCAGGATGTCATCCGCCCCATCGACAAGCCCATGTACGCGCAGGGCCACCTGGCCATCCTCAAGGGCAACCTCAGCCCTGAAGGCGCCGTGGCCAAGATCACCGGTCTGAAGAACCCCGTGATCACTGGCCCCGCCCGCGTGTTCGACGACGAGCAATCCGCTCTGGAAGCCATCCTGGCCGGCAAGATCGTCGCAGGCGACGTGATGGTGCTGCGCTACCTGGGGCCCAAGGGCGGCCCTGGCATGCCCGAGATGCTGGCACCCACCGGCGCGCTGATCGGTGCGGGCCTGGGCGAAAGCGTGGGCCTGATCACCGACGGTCGCTTCTCCGGCGGCACCTGGGGCATGGTCGTGGGCCACGTGGCGCCTGAAGCAGCGGCAGGCGGCACGATTGCCTTCGTCAACGAGGGCGACAGCATCACCATCGACGCGCGCCAGCTGCTGTTGGAGCTGAACGTGAGCGAGGAAGAAATCGCCAAGCGCCGCGCCGCCTGGACGGCCCCCGCCCCGCGCTACACGCGCGGTGTGCAGGCCAAGTTCGCGTTCAATGCATCAAGCGCAAGCAAGGGTGCCGTGCTGGACGCCTATTGAGCCAACTGCAGTAGTGCACGCTGATCGGACTACTGCACTGCGTTGACAACAAGAAAGCCCCGTGGCGCTCAACGCCACGGGGCTTTCTTGATGACCCAGCAACTGCCTGCTTGCAACCCCGCTGATCCGGTGAGCAGATCAGCTATTCAGCGCGGCTTGCGGGGGGCGATGCCCAGGGCTTCCTTGTTCTTGTTGATCCGGTCCTGCTTGCGCTGCTCCATCTTTTCCATAGCTTTACGCTTGGTATACCCAGTGGAATCAGCCCAGGCCCACCATAGCAGCGTGGCGCCAAAGGGGGCCATGATCCACCACCAGGACCAAGCAGCCACAGGGCCAATCTCCAGATACTTAAGCGCCAGCAAAACAAGTGAAAGACCCAGCAGATACATTGCAATCTCCAGAAAACGACGCAGAAGGCCTGATTGACAGAGGGCAAGCACCATGTCAACCCAAGTCACTACAATTCCATTAAAAGCACTGTAACTCAACCACAGGAATTCCCACCATGAAGCGTACCCTGATCACTCTCGCGATGACGCTATCGGTTGCTGCCCCTGCAATGGCCGATACGGCTCTGGCCACGTCCAAAAACTGCATGGCCTGCCATGCAGTGGACAAGAAACTGGTGGGGCCTTCTTACAAGGATGTCGCTGCCAAATACGCTGGTCAAAAAGACGCCGTAGACAAACTGGCAGCAAAAATCGTCAAGGGCGGTGCAGGCGTGTGGGGCCCCGTTCCCATGCCCGCCAATGCCCAGGTGAATGAGGCCGACGCCAAGAAGCTGGCCGCCTGGGTCATGACGCACAAGTAACTTCACCAATTGCGAAGCATTCGGCTTCGCTTAATCAAGACAGCCGCGCCACATTTCTGTGCTGCGGCTGTATTTTTAAGGCCCATCGCCTGGGGTGACGATGAGATAGCCCGCCATGGGCAAGGTAAGTATCAAACGACCGTCGTCAGCGTACTGTGTTCTCGAGCGCGCAGTTGCTGCTCCAGCTGCCCCACATAGGCGGCAGTGGTGTTGTCAGTCTCCTGGGCACGCGCTGCGAGATGCGCCTCCAGCACGTCCATCCGCAGCAACACCGCCGCATGGGCTTGCTGGTGCTGGGTTTCCAGAAAAGCCCGCAACTCGGTGAAGCGTGACGCTTCTGCACGGTCGGCCAGTTCGCGCTGGGCGTGCAGCTCCTTGGTGTGGCGACGGGTTTCCATCAACACCGAACCCTGGAGCGAAAGTACATAGGCCACAAAAAAGGTTCCGAGCAACGCGGTGAGCGCCAACATGATCAGGCCCAACGGTGCCTCGATGGACATGACGCCCAACGACACCACCGAGGGTTCCGCCAGTGTGGGCCAGTTGAGGGCAGCCAGCGCGGCAATGGCCAGCACGGTCAATAGAAGAACAACAGATCGCAGGTGCATGGGTTACTCCAGTCAGCAGGGCGCCCGACCCGAGGGGCCAGTCACGCGGTGTAGCGGTTGTAACGCATGCAGCACCAGTCCAACGCGAATTAGCTCAGATTTCAGCTACCGTCCTACAATGCGTGCCGGGGGCAGCAGCCTTATTTCCAACACGGCGCCACCAATCACACTGGCGTCGCACTCAAGACTCAGTTCGTTTCCGACAGCTGATCCAGAATGGCCGGGTTCTCCAGCGTGCTGGTGTCCTGCGTGATCGCCTCGCCCTTGGCAATGCTGCGCAGCAGGCGCCGCATGATCTTGCCGCTGCGCGTTTTGGGCAGGTTATCGCCAAAGCGGATGTCCTTGGGCTTGGCAATCGGTCCGATTTCCTTGGCGACCCAGGCGCGCAATTCGTTGGCGATCTGCTTGGCCTCTTCGCCGGTGGGGCGCGAACGCTTGAGCACAACGAAAGCGCAGATGGCCTCGCCCGTCACGTCATCGGGCCGGCCGACCACCGCAGCTTCTGCGACCAGATCGGTCTTGGACACCAGGGCCGACTCAATCTCCATCGTGCCCATACGATGGCCGGATACGTTGAGCACATCGTCGATACGGCCCGTGATGCGGAAATAACCCCGGTCGACGCTGCGCACGGCGCCGTCACCGGCCAGGTAGTAGCCCTTGAGCTCTTCCGGGAAATAGGCCTTCTTGAAACGCTCAGGGTCGTTCCAGATGGTGCGGATCATGCTGGGCCAAGGGCGCTTGATGACCAGAATGCCACCCGATCCGTTGGGGACATCATTGCCCAGTTCATCGACGATGGCGGCCGTGATGCCGGGCAGTGGCAGGGTGCAGCTGCCGGGCACCAGCGGCGTGGCACCGGGCAGCGGTGTGATGACGTGGCCGCCGGTTTCGGTCTGCCAGAACGTATCAACGATGGGGCAGCGCTCGCCGCCCACGTTCTTGTGGTACCACATCCAGGCTTCGGGGTTGATGGGCTCGCCCACGCTGCCCAAAATGCGCAGGCTCGACAGGTCCGAGCGCGCAGGATGCACCACCGCATCGCCTTCGGCCGCCTTGATGAGCGAGCGAATCGCTGTGGGGGCGGTGTAGAAGATGGAGCATTTGTGCCGCTCGATCATCTGCCAGAAGCGGCCCGCATTGGGGTAGGTGGGAATACCCTCGAACACGATCTGGGTCGCGCCTGCGGCCAGGGGGCCATAAGCCACGTAGGTGTGCCCGGTGATCCAGCCGATATCGGCCGTGCACCAGAACACGTCATCAGGACGCAGGTCAAACGTCCAGTCCATGGTGAGTTTGGCCCACAGCAGGTAGCCACCGGTACTGTGCTGCACACCCTTGGGCTTGCCGGTGGAGCCGCTGGTGTACAAGATGAACAAGGGGTGTTCTGCCCCCACTGCCACCGGCGCGCATTCCGTGGACTGTCCCTCAAGGGCTTCGGCAAAGGTCTTGTCTCGCCCGGCCACCATGTTGCAGGCCGTGAAGGTGCGCTGGTACACAAACACATTGCGAATGGTGTCGCAGCCGCCCATGGCCAGGGCCTCATCAATGATGGACTTGAGCGGAAGCTCCTTGCCGCCCCGCATCTGAAAATTGGCGGTGATCACGGCCACAGCGCCCGCGTCGATGATGCGCTCTTGCACCGCCTTGGCGCTGAAACCGCCAAACACCACACTGTGGGTGGCACCGATGCGCGCGCAGGCCTGCATGGCCACCACGCCCTCAATCGTCATCGGCATGTAGATCAACACTCGGTCACCCTTGGCAACGCCATGGGCCTTGAGCGCGTTGGCAAACTGGCTCACACGGGCCAGCAGTTCTTTGTATGTGATGCGGGTGATGGCACCATCGTCCGCCTCAAAAATGATGGCGGTCTTGTTCTCGGTGGGCGTGCCCATGTGCCGGTCCAGGCAATTTGCCGAGGCGTTGAGTTCGCCATCCGCGAACCATTGGTAAAACGGTGCGTTGGACTCGTCGAGTGTGCGGGTGAAAGGTTTCGTCCACTGCACGTTGTCACGGGCCAAGCGGGCCCAGAAGCCCTCGAAGTCGTTTGTCGCCTCGGCATACAGCGCGTCGTAGCCTGCCATGCCCGACACGCGGGCCGCTTTGACAATGGCGTCGGTGGGCGGGAACACGCGGTTCTCGACCAACACGGACTCGATCGCAGATGTGGGGGCGCTCATGGTGTTGTCTCCTGGTTCTGATGGAATTGGCCGGTACTGTCTGCCGAAGCACTTACAGGCCACTGACTGGCACGAAGCTTACAGGGGATAGTCTTGTTGTCACTCACCCATCACCGCGTGGGCGTATCAACAGGTTTTAGAATCGCGCGTTCCTTGTCGCCCCCCACACCCGGTTCCCATGTCTTCGCCCATCATCCCCAAACCCTCCCCCATGCGGCCGCTGCCCGCCCTTATTTTTGCCAGCCGCTGGCTTCAGCTGCCGCTGTATCTGGGGCTCATCTTGGCGCAGGCGGTGTATGTCTTTCACTTCTGGGTGGAACTGGTGCACCTGATCGAAGCGGTGTTCGGCAACACCGAAGCGCTGCAGAAACTGGTGTCCAGCATTGGCTACAAGAGCGATATTGCGGTGACGTCGCTCAACGAGACCATCATCATGCTGGTGGTCCTGGCGCTGATCGACGTGGTCATGATCTCCAACCTGCTCATCATGGTGATCGTGGGCGGGTACGAGACCTTCGTGTCGCGCCTGCGCCTGGAAGACCACCCCGATCAGCCTGAGTGGCTGAGCCACGTGAACGCCTCGGTGCTGAAGGTCAAGCTGGCCACGGCCATCATTGGTATCAGCTCCATCCACTTGCTCAAGACGTTCATCAACGCCGCCAACTACGAGCTTCAGGTCCTGATGTGGCAGACCATCATCCACGTGGTGTTTCTGCTCAGCGCGCTGGCCATTGCGCTCACCGACAAGCTCATGGCGAACGCCACCGAAAAACACTGATCGCTGCGGGAGCTGCTGCCGAGGGCACCAGCCCGCTCCATACGCTTTCTCCCTTCACCCCCCCGCCGCGCGGGGACTTGAAAGGGCTTGCCTAGAATGGCGGCTCGTTTAACAGGATAGGACACCGTGCTGCTGCTCATCATCTTGCTGCCGCTGCTGGCAGGCACCAGCCTCACCGGCTGGTCCGGCGCCGTTCAAAACCCTGGCTACCGCGCGCGCACTGCATGGATTGCGGCAGCCGTCACTGCCGCCAGCCTGGGGCTGCTGCTGATGCACGCCCCCGCGGTGATGGGCGGCGAGGTGCTGCGGCAGTTCACCCCCTGGGTCCCCGAGATCGGCCTGAACATCGGCCTGCGCCTGGACGGCCTGTCGCTCATGTTCGCCCTACTGATCACCGGCATGGGCCTGCTGATCATTCTGTACGCCCACAACTACCTGGGTGCTGACGACCCCGCAGGCAAGTTTTATTGCACGCTGATGCTGTTCATGGCGGCCATGCTGGGCATCGTGCTGTCCGACAACGTGCTGCTGCTCATCGTGTTCTGGGAGCTGACCAGCATCTCGTCGTTTTTGCTTGTGGGCTACTGGAACCACCGTGCCGACGCCCGCGCGGGGGCTCGCATGGCGCTGGCCATCACCGGCGGCGGCGGGCTGGCCATGCTGGGGGGCTTTGTGCTGCTGGGCCAGATTGCCGGCACGTACGAAATCAGCCAGATGACGGCGGTGGCCGCGCAGATCCAGGCCGACGCACGCTACCCTGCGGCGCTGATCTTGATCCTGCTGGGCTGCTTCACCAAAAGCGCGCAGTTCCCCTTCCACTTCTGGTTGCCCCAGGCCATGGCTGCGCCCACGCCGGTGTCGGCTTATCTGCACTCGGCCACCATGGTGAAGGCAGGGATCTTTTTGCTGGCAAGGCTGACTCCGGTCATAGGCGGCACCGAGCTGTTTGTGGGTATTGTGTCCACCACCGGGCTGGTCACCGTGGCCTTTGCCGCGTTCATTGCCGTCTTCAAGCACGACCTCAAGGGGCTGCTCGCCTATTCCACCATCAGCCACCTGGGGTTGATCGTCTTTCTCATCGGTCTGGGCTCGCCGCTGGCCGCCGTCGCAGCCATCTTCCACATCCTGAACCATGCGAGCTTCAAGGCCGCCCTGTTCATGACGGCCGGCATCGTGGACCACGAGACCGGCACCCGCGACCTGCGCCAGCTCGGCGGTTTGTACCGGCTGATGCCCTGGACGGCCACGCTCGCCATGGTCGCAGCCGCAGCCATGGCGGGGGTTCCGCTGTTCAACGGCTTTATCTCCAAAGAAATGTTCCTCACCGAGGCAGTGGCGTTTTCGCAAGCGGGCGGCGGCTGGCACTGGCTGGTGCCCGCCATGGCCACCTTGGCTGCGGTGTGCAGCGTGGCTTACTCGGCCCGGCTGGTGCACGACATGTTCTTTAACGGCCCCGCGCGCGACCTGCCCAACCCTCATCCCCATGAGCCCCCTCTGGGCATGAAAGCGCCTGTGGCCCTGCTCGCTGCCATCTGCATCGTTGTGGGGGTGGTGCCATCCCTGGTGGCCGGGCCTATGGTGCTGGTGGCAGCCACCGCCATGCTGGGCACGCCACCACCCGAGTTCCATCTGGCGATCTGGCACGGGTTCAACTTGCCGCTGCTGCTCAGCGCCGTGGCGCTGGGCGCGGGCTTGCTGCTGTACTTCTGGCTGGCGCGCGACAGGCGCCTGCACGGCGTGACCTCCGAGACCTGGTTTGGCGCGCTCACGGGGTCCAATCTTTTCACGCGCGGCTCCGACAGGCTGTTTGAGGGTGCGGGCCGCATCACGGCACTGCTGGAGACTGGCTCTCTGCAACGCTACCTGGCGTGGATGGTGATGGCCTGTGTTGCCGCCGTGGCGGTGCCTGTGCTGAGCGGCCAGACGCCTGGCACTGGCAACCGCGAACTGATTCCAGCCAACGCAGTGGCCCTGGTGCTTTGGGGGCTGCTGCTGACCGCGTGCGTATGGCTCATGCTCAAGCACCACGACCGGTTCCAGTCGGTGGTGGTCGCCGGAGCGATTGGCCTGGTCACTGCGCTGAGCTTTGTGGGCCTTTCGGCCCCTGACCTCGCGCTTACCCAGCTGACCGTGGACGTTGTCGCCACCGTGCTGCTGCTGATGGGGCTGGCCTTGCTGCCCCGCCTGTCGCCGCGCGAATCATCCGACAAGCGCCGACTGCGCGACGGCTCACTGGCCCTTGTGGGTGGCGCGGGCATGGCCTGGTTGGCGTGGGTCATGCTCACGCGCGATCACGACTCGATTGCCTGGTACTTCCTCAACCATTCCGCCATCGCAGGTGGCGGCACCAATGCGGTGAACGTGATCCTGGTGGACTTCCGGGGCTATGACACCTTTGGCGAGATCACCGTGCTCGGTATTGCCGCCGTGGGCGTGCTGGCACTGATGGATGGAATGCGCACCCGGCGCCCCACCACCGATGCCAATGGCGAGCCCTACACCTTTGCCGCCCGGCCGCTCATGCTGCGCGTGGCGGCGCGCGTGGTGCTGCCACTGGCCCTGGTGGTGACGCTGTACATCTTCATGCGCGGGCACAACCTGCCGGGCGGCGGATTCATTGCAGGCCTGGTCACCGCGGTGGCACTGGCACTGCAATACATCGCCATGGGCCAGACGCAGGCCGAGGCCCTGCTGCGGGCCGAAGGCGGGCGGCGCTTTGTGCGCTGGATCGGCATCGGCCTGGGTATTGCAGGGTTGACAGGCATTGGCGCCTTCGCCTTTGGTCAGCCGTTCCTGACCAGTGCGCACGGCCACCCCCACATCCCCCTTCTCGGAGACATACCGCTTGCCACCGCCGCCTTGTTTGACCTGGGCGTGTACATCACAGTCGTGGGCGCCACACTGCTGACACTGTCCACACTGGGGTCGGTCACCCGCGAGGGTGCGGGCAAGCCCCCCACACCCCAGCCCGCCAACGACAACGCCCATGCCAAACCCGACGGAGTCCACCCATGATCATGAGCCTTGAATTTCTGGTGGCCACCGGCATCGGTGCGGTCACCACTGCCGCTCTTTACCTGATTCTTCGTGGCCGCACCTGGCCGGTGATTCTGGGGTTGAGCCTGCTGGGCTACGCCGTCAACGTCTTCATTTTTGCCATGGGCCGCCTGTGGCAAAACGCCGCGCCCATCCTGACCGAAGGAGGCCGCGTGGCTGACCCGCTCCCGCAGGCGCTGGTGCTGACCGCCATCGTCATTGGTTTTGCCACCACCGGTTTTGTGGTGGAACTGGCCCTGCGCAGCCGCCACGAAACCGGCACCGACCATGTGGATGGGCATGAACCCGGACACCGCCCCACCACACCACAACGGGATGAGGCGGCATGATCGGAGATCTCCTGAACTCTTTCTTTGGCCAGCACCTGCCGGTGCTGCCGGTGCTGCTGCCGATGTTCACGGCGGTGGCGTTGCTGCTGATTGGCGACGGCGGCGGGCAGGCCAGCCACGGCGGCACGCAGTTGCGCGCCCGGCGCTGGGTCAGCATGACTTCGGCGGTGTTTGGCGCGGTACTGGCCTGGCGCTTGCTGACCGAGGCCGCTAGCGGTCCCATGACGGTCTACCCGCTGGGCGCATGGCCCGCGCCGTTCGGCATTGTGCTGGTGATCGACCGCCTGAGCGCGCTGATGCTGGCACTGACATGGACGATTGCGGTGCCCGTGCTCTGGTATTCCACCGGTGGCTGGGACAGCCATGGGCGGCACTTTCATGCACTGTTCCACTTTCAGCTCATGGGCCTGTCGGGTGCGTTCATCACGGGCGACCTGTTCAATCTCTTCGTGTTTTTCGAGGTACTGCTGATCGCGTCCTATGTGCTCATGGTGCACGGCCAGGGGCGTGACCGGTTCCGGGCCGGGCTGCACTATGTGGTGCTCAATCTGGCCGCATCGGCGCTGTTTCTGGTGGGTCTGGCCATCATGTATGCGGTCACCGGCACGCTGAACATGGCCGACCTGTCGCTGCGCATTACCCAGCTGGAGCCAGAGCAGGCGTCCCTGCTCAAAGCGGGGGCCATGGTGCTGCTGGTGGTGTTCGGGCTCAAGGCGGCCATCGTGCCGCTGTATATGTGGCTGCCCAACACCTACGCTGCGGCCAGTGCGCCTGTAGCGGCGCTGTTTGCCATCATGACCAAGGTGGGCGTCTACAGCATCATCCGCGTGCATGCCGTGATGCTGGGGGACGGCGCCGGGCACGCCGCCTATGCGGCCGCGCCCTGGCTGCTGCCCGTGGCGCTGGTGACCACCGTGCTGGGTGTCTTTGGCGCGCTGGCTGCGCACAGTCTGGCACGGCTGGTGTCCTACCTCACGGTGTCGTCCATCGGCATCATCCTGGCCGGTGTGGGCCTGTTCACCACCGAGGCCATGTCGGCCGCGCTGTACTACACGGTGCACAGCACCCTTGTCATGGCGGCACTGTTTCTGCTGGTGGAACTGGTGGCCTCGCAGCGCGGAAACGCGGGCGACCATTTGCAACCGGCGCCGCCGGTTGCGCAGCCCGTCGCGCTGGGCTTGATGACCCTGTTGGGCGCTGCTTCTGCGGCAGGTTTACCACCTTTGCCGGGCTTTCTTGGCAAGCTGATGGTGCTGGAAAGCGCTGCGGCCACACCAGCCCACGCATGGGTGTGGGCGGTGGTGCTGGGCGCTGGTTTCCTCACGCTGGTGGGTCTGGCGCGTGCGGGGGCCATCCTGTTCTGGAACGTGCTGCCGGGCCGCCCTGACGACTGCCATGCAGGCAGCAGTGGCCGCCTTATGGCCGCCACGCTGACCCTGCTGGCGCTCAGCCTGCTGCTCGCCGTGGCCGCGTCACCCCTCAAGCGCTACACCGACGCCGCTGCGGCACAGCTGGCTGATCGCAACGGTTATGTCGACGCCGTGCTCAATGCGGTGGGCGGGTCGGCCGCGCAGACCACCCGGCCCTACCGAGGTGGCGAAGGTGAAGTGAAGCTCCCCGGAAAGGCGGTTGCACCATGAGCAAGAAACAACGCTGGCTGACACACCCGTGGCTGTCGGTGCTGCTGGCCGTTACCTGGCTGCTGCTGCAGCATTCTTTGTCTGTGTTTCATCTGCTGTCGGGTGTGCTGATCGGCCTGATCGTGCCCCGGCTGCTGAAAGACTTTCTGCCCGACCCGCGCCGCCTGAACATGCGCGCGGCCGTGCGGCTGGGTGGCGTGGTGCTGTGGGACATCGTGGTGTCCAACATCACCGTGGCGCGGCTGGTGCTGGGCCCCCTGTCGCGCATGCAGCCCGCCTGGGTTCCCGTGCCACTCACGCTGACCAACCCCACCGCCATTGCACTGCTGGCGACCATCATCACCACCACGCCAGGTACGGTGTCTTGCACCATCGACGAAGAGCGCAACGAGATCCTTGTGCATGCGCTCAACTGCGACGACCCGGCGCAGATGGCCGCCGACATCAAGACCCGCTACGAAGCGCCTTTGCTGGCCATTTTTGAAGCGGTTGAACCTACGGCTGCCGCCATCCAAGGAGACCGCGCATGAACGCTGCCACCAGCATCCTTCCGCTCGCGCTGGACATCACCACCGCCGCCATGGCACTGTCGTTTTTGCTGTGCGCCTGGCGCCTCATGCGCGGCCCGCAGTCCATAGACCGCGTGCTGGCCATCGACACCATGTACCTCAACGCCGTTGCCCTGGTGGTGTTGCTGGGCATCCGCTGGCAGACCGCCTTGCTGTTCGAGGCCGCGTTGATTGTGGCGATGCTGGGCTTTGCCTCCACCGTGGCCATGGCGCGCTACCTGACCCGCGGCGACGTGATCGAATGACCGTGTGTCCGCATGACCGTGTGACTGATCTCTGACGCACCAGAAAGACATCCATGACCTTTCAAATCATTGCCGAATGGCTGGCCGCAGCGCTGCTGCTGATCGGTGCATTCTTCTCTCTCGTTGGCGTCATCGGGCTGGTGCGCCTGCCCGACTTCTTCATGCGGCTGCATGCACCGACCAAAGCGTCCACCCTGGGCGTGGGCGGTGTGCTGCTGGCCAGCATGATCCTGGCCGCCGCCGAAGGCCGCATGGGATTTGCCGAGCTGCTGATCACGCTGTTCGTGTTTGTCACCGCCCCCGTGTCGGCCAACCTGATGGCCCAGGCCGCACTGCACCTGCGCATGGGCGGCCGTGCGCCGACCCCGCCCGATGCAGTGCCAGAGCGTCGGCAGGGGTGACGCGACTGTCCTGGTGTTGATGGGCCCAACCTAGCGCCGACGGACCAGCAGGCGGGACTGAGACTTTGAGCCCCTCATCGCCATTTGGGGGTTGCGGATTGCGGGTTGTTGGAGCAAAAAACTGGTCAAAAAAGGCTCTAGGAGCCTGTCGGACTTGGAAATCGTCGGCTGCAAATTGGCCGCAGCGGTCCATTTTTCACCGTCTTCTTGCCCCATAGCTCGGCTATGGGTCTGCGAATCCGGCAAAAACTGTCCTCGCTGGGGCCAATTTTCGCTTTCGACACTCCAAGTCCGACAGGCTCCTAGTGTCCCGAGTTGAAAATTCGTTGAATAAATCTTCCGACAATCCCCGCCATGCGTCGTTGCAAATACTCGCCATGCCGCCCGGCATGTCTCCGCTTTGCGCCTAGCTTGGCAGCGATTTCGGCAGATTTTTTTCCTCAACGAACTTCAAACTCAGGACACTAGCGCTTATCCAGCAAGCGCTGGCAGCTATTCTTTTTGCAGTAAATCGACCAGATGCAAGCCGCCAAGCCCGGCACTGCCCCACAGCGGTTCCAGGCTTGCAGCCCGGTCCAGAAGCAATCTGCGGACCAGGGGCTCCAGCAAGGTGTTGTGCGGGTCTGCCAGCAGTACATAGCGTGGCTCTGGAGCGTCCGACGCATTGGTCGCCGAGTCTGCCACTTCGCCCGCCCAGTCCAGGGCAGTCAGCGCCCCCAGCACGGGCTCCAGTTGCAGCACATCCACCCGCAGCAGCTGCGCCAGCTGGCTGGGGCGCAAGCCCCGGGATGCATGACGGCGGGCGCGGTGTAGCTCTTGCAGCACCTCCACCGCCAGCTGAAACGTCCACCCCGCCACCGTGCCGCGCCGCGCAACACCTGCCAGCAAGCTGGGCAGGTAGGCCGTCACCACCGCCCCCAGCAGCACGATGACCCAGGCCACATAGATCCACACCAGCAAGATCGGCAGCGTGGCAAAGGCGCCGTACACCACCGAGTACGTTGGCACCTTGCCCAGGTACAACGCCAGTACCTTCTTGGCCAGCTCAATGCCCACCGCCACAAACAGCCCGCCCATCCATGCATGGCGCCACTTCACCGGGGTGTTGGGCACATAGTGGTACAACGATGCCATGCCTGCCGCCAGGACCAGGAACTGGATGGAGTCGAACAGCAGCTGCACCCCATCGGGCACGCGGTTGACCAGCCCGCCAGACGCCGACATCACATACGACGTGAGGGCGAGACTTGCCCCCATCAACAGCGGGCCCAGCGTGATGGCGGCCCAGTAGATCAGCACCCGCTGACCCAGTGGCCGCAGGCGCTGCACGCGCCAAATGTCGTTGAGGGTGCGGTCGATGGTCAAAATCAGTGCCAAAGCCGTGGCCAGCAAAATGCTGAAACCCGCCACGCCCAGGCTGCTTGCCTTGGCTGCAAACTGAGTCAGATAGCCGAGCACCTGGCGCGAAATGCTGTCGGGCACCAGGCTGTCCACCAGCCAGCGCTGCAGCAAGTCCTGCAGCTTGCCGAAGATGGGGAACGCGGTGAACACCGCCAGCGCAACGGTAAAGAACGGCACCAGCGCCAGGATGGTAGTGAAGGTAAGACTGCTGGCCGTCAGCCCGAGGTGGTCCTCGCGAAAGCGCTCACGCAGGGTCTGGGCCGTGGTGCGCCAGGGGAATTGGGACAACTCGGTCACAAGCGCTTCCACGCGCGACGCTACTGCCTGTAAGGAGAAAGCCATGGCCGATATGATGCCACCCCAATGACCGCATCCCGCCCCGCCTCCGCCGCCCCTCTTGTTCCCCTCGCTCGCTCCGACAACGGAGTGGCCGCCACGCGCTGGCTGGCCACGGGCAGCCTGCTCGGCCTCATTGCCTTGTGCCTTGCGTGGGAGCTGGTGCTCGCCCCGCTGCGCCCCGGTGGCTCATGGCTTGCGCTCAAGGCGCTTCCGCTGTGCATCCCGCTGGCGGGTATTCTCAAAAACCGCATGTATACCTACCGCTGGGTCAGCCTGGTGATCTGGCTGTACTTCACCGAAGGCGTGGTGCGCGGCTGGAGCGATCAGCCCCCATCGCAGTGGCTGGCCTGGGTCGAAGTGGCCCTGTGCCTGGTGCTGTTTACCGCCTGCGCACTGCATGTGCGGCTGCGCCAGCGTAATGCCAAAGCTGCGGCTGCACTTGCTGCTGACGGAGCGGACGGTGGTAGCACTGCAGCACCCGCCGCGCACTGATACCGCCAACATTCTCCATTTCACGCACCTGCAGCACCGGGGCCATCTCCCCAGACTCACGCGCTGTGTACTGCCCCAAGAAAACACACTTGCCCATGACCACCCTCATTGATACCCTGCGCGCCTTGGTCGGCCCCTCCCACGTCCTCACCGAAGGCGACCTCTCTGCCTGGGAGCAGGACTGGCGCCGCCGCGTGCGCGGCAAGGCGCTGGCCGTGGTGCGCCCCGCCAGCACGCTGGAAGTGGCCGCGGTGGTCAAGGCCTGCGCAGCAGCAGGCAGCTCCATAGTTCCACAGGGCGGCAACACGAGCTTGGCCGTGGGCTCAACACCTGACGATTCGGGCACGCAAATCGTGCTGAGCCTCACGCGCATGAACGCCGTGCGCAGCGTGGACACCGACAACTTGACCATGACGGTAGAGGCTGGCTGCATCCTGCAAAACCTGCAGGACGTGGCGCAGAACGCCGGGGTGTTGTTTCCCCTGAGCCTTGCAGCCGAGGGCAGTTGCACCATCGGCGGCAACCTGAGCACCAACGCGGGCGGCACGCAGGTGGTGCGCTACGGCAATGCGCGCGACCTGTGCCTGGGGCTCGAAGTGGTCACCACCCAGGGTGAAGTGTGGGACGGCCTCAAGGGCCTGCGCAAGGACAACACCGGCTACGACCTGCGCGACCTGTTCATCGGCAGCGAGGGCACGCTGGGCATCATCACCGCCGCCACGCTCAAGCTCTACCCCGAGCCTGCCGCACGCCTCACCGCCTGGGCCGCGGTGCCGTCGATGGAACACGCCGTGGCGCTGCTGGGCCTGGCACACAAGCAGCTGGGCGCGGGCCTTACAGGGTTTGAGGTGATGGGCCAGTTTGCGCTGAGCCTGGTGGGCAAACACATGCCGCAGCTGCGTGTGCCCTTCCTCGGAGACGCAAACGCGCCGTGGTGCGTGCTGCTCGAAAACTCCGACAGCGAATCCGAAGAGCATGCCCGCGCACGTTTTGAAGCGCTGCTGGAGACTGCATTCGAAGCCGGCTGCGTGACCGACGCCGTGGTGGCAGAAAGCCTCACGCAAGCGAATCAGCTGTGGCACATCCGAGAAAACATCCCGCTCGCGCAGGCCGAAGAAGGCCTCAACATCAAGCACGACATCTCCGTGCAGATCTCGCGCATACCCGCCTTTGTAGCGCACACCGATGCGGTGCTGCAGCGCGAGATCCCCGGCGTGCGCCTGGTCAACTTTGGCCACCTGGGCGACGGCAACCTGCACTACAACGTGCAGGCACCGGCCGAAGGCGATGCCAAGGCTTTTCTGCGCGACCATGAGCAGCAGGTGCACCACCTGGTGTACGAAGCCGTGGCCGAGTTTGGCGGCTCGTTCTCGGCCGAGCATGGCATTGGCGAGCTCAAGGCCGAAAAGCTGGAGAAGTACCAGTCGCCCGTGGCGATGGCGATGATGCGCGCCATCAAACAGGCGCTGGACCCACAGGGCATCATGAACCCAGGGCGGGTGCTGCTCAAGTAAATCCACTGGAGGTAGGCCCATGCCCGCTGCCGTGACCGTGCGCCCCATTCAGCCCGACAACTACGCCGCGTGGCGCCCGCTCTGGGATGGCTACAACGGGTTCTACGGCCGCTTTGGAGCCACGGCCTTGCCCGAGCACATCACGCAGACCACCTGGAAGCGCTTTCATGACCCGGCAGAGGCCGTGTTCTGCCTGGTGGCCCACGATGCCGCCAGCGGCGAGATGCTGGGCCTGGCCCACTCCCTCTTTCACCGCAGCACCACGCGCATCGAGCCCGTCTGTTATCTGAGCGACCTGTTCACCCGCGAGGCCGCGCGAGACCGGGGCGTGGGGCGGGCGCTCATCAGCGGTGTGGTAGGTGCAGCACGCGAGAACAAATCGACCAGGGTGTATTGGCAAACCCATGAAACCAATGCAGCAGGGCGCCTGCTTTACGACAAGATGGCCCAACACCACGGGTTCATCGTCTACGCGCGAGAATTGTGAATCCAGCCAGAAAGCTATTAAAAAGATAGCTACTAGCACTTATCCACAAAGCGCAAGAGGTAATTTTGGCTAAAAATTCTGCCTGGAACGCGGTCAACACTACCCTCAATGCTGCGATTCGTGCCAAGGCTCCTTAACACGCAGGTCTCCCACTACTTTCAACTGGGTATCAACATACTCGCCCCCACCCACGCAACGCCCAAGTCAGCGCCGAGCGTTTTCCATCATCGTAGTGACGTCTGCGGGCAAGACCTTGGGAGTGCCGACGTCCTGCACATCCCATTCCTCTCCTCCGGTCAGCAGCCACACGCGCACAGCATCTTGTGCGGGATGGATGACCACGGCTGCGGCTTCCGTGCTGCCCTGTTGGGGCCGGTTGCCGGTGATGTAAAGCAGCGCGCCCTCCTGCCGCAGGGGGGTGCTGACGCGCATGTTGTCGAGCAGCACCGGGTAGTTGGTGGATCCGAGCAATTCACGCAGCCGGTCTGCCAGGGGGCCGGTGCGCAGGAAATCGGCACCGTCCGCCGGATAGCGGCCCACCTGCCCTTGCAACCCGGCCCAGGAGGTGGCCGCATTGGCAGGCACGACAGGGGCCGCAGGGCGGCTTGACGCGGTGGGCGCCGTAGGCACAGTGCCCCCACAGCCCGCCAGCAGGGCCATGGGGAGGCCCGCCAGCGCAGCACGGTACAAAAACACAGCGACAACCAGGCGCATGATCGGTAGTTCTCTCTGGAAAGCACAGCGGGACAACAAGGTTTGCGAGCTTAGCCTGTCCAGCCCCGCCACCCACGCACCCTAAAATCGCGGCTTTCGCCTTTCAACCGCCATGATGACCGAACACGCCCGCCCCGTGCGCTCCCAGTACGAAGACTTCATGCGCCACGTGTTCAGCCACGGCGTGGACAAATCAGACCGCACCGGCACCGGCACCAAAAGCGTGTTTGGCCACCAGATGCGGTTTGACCTGAAGGAGGGTTTCCCGCTGGTCACCACCAAGAAGGTGCATCTCAAGTCCATCATCCAGGAGCTGCTGTGGTTCCTGACTGGGTCGAGCAACAACAACTGGCTGAAAGAGCGCGGCGTGACCATCTGGGATGAATGGGCGCGTGAAGACGGCGATCTGGGCCCGGTGTACGGCGTGCAGTGGCGCAGCTGGCCCACGCCCGACGGTGGCCACATCGACCAGATCAGTGATGTGATCCAGACCCTGAAGACCAACCCCGACTCGCGCCGCATCATCGTGAGCGCCTGGAACGTGGCCGAGCTGAACAAGATGGCGCTGATGCCCTGCCACGCGTTCTTCCAGTTCTACGTGGCTCCAGCGCAGGAGCCCGGCGGGCGTGGCACGCTGTCTTGCCAGCTGTACCAGCGCAGTGCCGACATTTTCCTCGGAGTGCCGTTCAACATTGCCAGCTACGCCCTGCTCACGCACATGGTGGCCCAGCAGTGCGCCCTGGATGTGGGCGACTTCATCTGGACGGGCGGCGATTGCCACATTTACAGCAACCACCACGAGCAGGTGCAGACCCAACTGGCGCGCACTCCCTACCCTTACCCGGTGCTGAACATCAAACGCAGGCCGGACAGCATATTTGGCTACGAGTTCGAAGACTTTGAAGTGCTGGACTACCAGTGCCACCCGGCCATCAAGGCACCGGTGGCCGTCTGACCCGCGCGTACGAACACCGACCACCACCATGCCCCTGCACCTCATCTACGCCCGCGCCGCCAACGGTGTCATCGGCAAGGACAACACCATCCCCTGGCACATCCCAGAGGACATGGCGCACTTCAAGCAGCTCACGCAGGGCTGCGCCGTCATCATGGGCCGCAAGACCTGGGACTCTCTGCCGCCCCGCTTCCGGCCGCTGCCCGGCCGCACCAACATTGTGGTGACCCGCCAGGACGACTGGCACGCCGACGGCGCCCAGCGCGCGGCCAGCCTGCCCGCGGCACTGGCGATGTGCGGTGCCAGCCAAACAACCTGGGTGATTGGCGGCGGCCAGATCTATGCCGAGGCGTTGCCGCTGGCGGACTGTGTAGAGGTCACAGAGATCGAGCGGGACTTTGATGGCGACGCCCATGCGCCCACACTGGGTGCTGAGTGGGTGGAATCAGCACGCAGCCGCCACATCAGCGCCAAGGGCCTGGCGTTCAGCTTTGTGACGTACCAACGCACCAAGGCCAAGACCTGACGTTTCGCTCCTTCACGGGTTAACCTGCCACTCACTTATTGATAGCTATTAGCGCTTTAAAGATAAGCGCTAGCGGCCAAAAACACATGAAAATTGCCACCTGGAACATCAACTCCCTCACTGTGCGCCTGCCCCAGGTGCTGGCCTGGCTGGCCGCCAACCCGGTCGATGCGCTGGGGCTGCAAGAGCTCAAGCTGACGGACGACAAGTTTCCGCACGATGCCTTCAAGGAGCTGGGGTACGAGGCCTTAGCCTTCGGCCAGAAGACCTACAACGGCGTGGCGATCCTCAGCCGCCACCCGCTGCGCGATGTGGTGCGCAATATCCCGGCCTTTGGCGACGAGCAGGCCCGCGTGATCGGTGCCACGCTGGACACCCCGTCGGGACCCTTGCGCCTGATCAATGGCTATTTTGTGAACGGGCAAGAGCCCGGGTCTGAAAAATTCGCCTACAAGATGCGCTGGCTGCAGGCGCTGCAAGACATGGTGCGTGACGAGATGGCGGCCCATCCGCGTCTGGTGCTGGTGGGCGACTTCAACGTGGCGCCGGAAGACCGCGACTCGTACGACCCCGTGGGGCTGCGCGAAACCATCCACCACACCACCGAGGAGCGCGACCACTTCAAGGCGCTGCTGGCGCTGGGGCTGACCGACGCGTTTCGCATGTTTGACCAGCCCGAAAAAGCCTATTCATGGTGGGACTACCGCATGCTCGGGTTCCAGAAAAACCGGGGCCTGCGCATTGACCACATTCTGGTCAGCGACGCGGTGCGCCCCAGCGTGACTGCCTGTGCGGTAGACCGCGCACCCCGCAAGAACCCGCAGCCCAGCGACCACGCGCCTGTGGTGGTCACGATGGCCTGACCAACGATCACCGCACAAACGCGAACACCGCGCTGTCAGCGGTCATTGGCACCAGACCGACACCAACATCGGAGACAAAAGCAAAAGGCTGCAAGGAAAAATCCTTGCAGCCTTTTTTGCTGATGTTGCCAGCGCAGACCGGTGTGCGGTCAATACACACCGACCTGTCAAACGGCGCGCTGGGCTTGTCGACGCAGGAACATTCAGGTCGGGCTTATGCGGAGCTTACCGTTGTGGCGAGAAGCCATCACGCAGCGCACGCACTTCGTCGTGGTTGCGCTGAGCGCCTTGCAACTGACGGTCCAGCAGCGTACGGACATCAGCGGGCAGGTTGGTCTTCAAGGCCTTGCGGTAGCGGGCCACGGCAGCGTCTTCGCCGCGTTCGCACTCTTCGAGCACAGCCTTGTCGTCGCTGGTGGACAGCGCCGTCTTGACAGACACCCAGCCGCAGTGCAGTGCGCCGGCCACGGTGCCGCCAGAGGCCGGGTCGCCCCCCAGGCGGCGGATTTCATGCTCCAGCTCGACCGCTGCAGCGGCGCATTCACGCGAGTGCCGCTGAAAGATGCCCTTGAGCTCGCCCGATTCGGCATGCTCGGCACAGGCGTGGAACCCATATTCACCGTCACGGGACGATTCGAGCAGGTCATTGAGCACATCGACCACGTCATTGTTGTCGGTGACGTCCATGGGACGGTTGTTGGTGAACGACGAACCCGTAGCGGCTAGGCCCGAAGCACGGTCCCAAGCGGCGCGGGTGGCGGGGCGCACATCTGTCCAGGCCAGTCCATCGGTGGAATGGCGCGCGCGCCAGTCATCGGCCAGGCGGGGTTCGACGGCGTCAAAGTCGCCTTCGTAGCGGCCCACAGACGACCAGCCCAGTTCGTAGGCGGGACGGTAGTGATCGTAGGTGCGGCCTTCTACGTAGTAGGGCTCGCGGTTGTAGGTGTCGCGCCAGTAGGCGTCTTCTTCCGTGGGGTTGACGGCTTCAGCAGCTGCCTTGCCTGCCAGTCCGCCCGCTACCGCACCTGCCACACCGCCGATGACGGCACCCACAGGGCCACCCAAGGCGCCGGCCGCAGCACCTGCAGCGGCACCACCCATTGCGGCACCTACGCCGGTTCCGACAGGGTGAGCGCCCGGCTCGTTGGTCAAAGGGTCACGGTTGGCATCATTGAAATCCGACATAGAAGGTCTCCGGTTGGTTGACAGTGGCTTCATTGTTGAAGCTGTCACCAGAGCGTCGGGTCGGCCTATGTAGGGCCTGCGTGTAGGACATCAAACCCTGCGCGCCGCAAATTGCGCACAGGGCATGCGGCGCTCGCAACGGAATGACTTGTAGCGGCGGACACCGATCAAATCACTACAAAATTGATAGCTTCCAGCGCTTATTCAACAAGCGCCAGCGGCCATTTTTAGTGATTTTTACGCTTCATCCGGGGCGTCCAGGCCCAGTTCCTGGATCTTGCGGGTGATGGTGTTGCGCCCGATGCCCAGGCGCTGCGCGGCCTCCATGCGGCGACCGTGTGTTGCCACTAGCGCGGTGCGGATCAGGCGTGACTCGAAGCGCCGGGTCAGCGCATCCCATACCTCGGGCTGGCCACCCGCCAGCAGCCTTTGGGCCTCGGTCTCCAGCGCCTGTTCCCAGGTGTTGGGGCTGCTGGTAGCCGCAGCGATGGGCGCAGCGGGCGCATGGGCTGCCTCTGCAGCCGACCAAGAGGACGCGCCTGCAGCCGCCGCACCGATGGCTGCAGCGGCCGATCCACCCAACCCCGCCACGGCAGGCGCCGACACCAGCGGGTGGACGCCGCCCACCAGCTCGGACGGGGGTACGGACACGAGGGGCGCTGTGTGCGTGGGCACTGCCACCGCTGCTGCAGTGTCGCCACCACCCGCGCGCGCGGGCGATTGGTACACGGGTGCCTCCAGCACCTCCGGCGGCAAGTCCTGCAGCGAGATGACCTGCGCAGGCGCCATCACGGTGAGCCAGTGGCAGATGTTCTCCAGCTGCCGCACATTGCCCGGAAAGGCAAACTGCTCCAGCCGCGCCAAAGCCGAGTCGGCAATGCGCTTGGGTTCCACACCCAGCTGTCGCGCGCTTTGCTGCAAAAAGTGGCGGGTGAGCATGGGCACGTCTTCGTGCCGTTCGCGCAGCGCGGGCAGGCGCAGGCGGATGACGTTGAGGCGGTGGAACAAGTCCTCGCGGAAACCACCTTCCTTGACGCGCTTTTCCAGGTCCTGGTGGGTGGCGGCAATCACGCGCACATGGGCTTTGACGGCCGCGTGGCCGCCCACGCGGTAGAACTGGCCATCTGACAGCACACGCAGAAGGCGCGTTTGCAAATCAAACGGCATGTCGCCGATTTCATCGAGGAACAGCGTGCCGCCCTCCGCCTGTTCAAACCGCCCACGCCGCTGCGTCTGCGCACCGGTGAAGGCGCCGCGCTCATGGCCGAAGAGTTCGGATTCGAGCAGGTCTTTGGGGATGGCAGCGGTGTTGATGGCCACAAATGGGCCATCGGCGCAGGGCGAATGTTTGTGCAGCGCACGCGCCACCAGCTCTTTGCCCGAGCCGGATTCGCCGGTGATCAGCACGGTGACCTGGCTTTGGCTCAAGCGCCCGATGGCGCGGAACACGTCCTGCATCGCGGGCGCCTGGCCCAGCATCTCGGGGGTTTCGGCTTGGCGCTCTTCGATCACTTCCTCGCGCTGGCTTTCTTCCACCGCACGGCGAATCAGCTCCACCGCCTTGGGCAAGTCAAAGGGTTTGGGCAGGTATTCAAACGCGCCGCGCTGAAAGGCCGATACCGCGCTGTCCAGGTCGGAATACGCCGTCATGATGATGACGGGCAGGCCGGGCTGCAGCTCGCGCACTTTCTCCAGCAGTTGCAAGCCCGAACCGCCAGGCATGCGGATGTCGCTGACCAAAACCTGGGGGCCTTGCCGTGCGGGATCGCCCAGGGCGATATCGGCCAGGGCGTCCAGCACTTCGCGCGGGTGCGTGAAACTGCGCGTGGGCAGGTTCTCGCGGGCCAGCGCCTTTTCGAGGACGAAGCGGATCGAGGGGTCGTCATCTACTAACCAGATCGGCTTCATATGTTTTTCTCACCTTCCCTGTAGTTGCGTGTCAGGGACCATCGTTCGCTGCCAAGAACCTGTTCAGTATTTTGGAGAACACCCAAAAATACCGAGCTGGTTCTAGGGCAAGGGGATCAGGATGCGGAAGTCGGTGCGACCCGGTACGCTGTCGCATTCAATCAACCCATGATGGCGCTGCACGAAGGTTTGTGCCAACGTGAGCCCCAGCCCTGACCCGCCGTCCCGACCCGATACCAGAGGGTAAAAAATCCGCTCCTTGATCGCGTCGGGCACGCCCGGTCCGTTGTCAATGACATGCAATTCCAGTGCCAGCCGGTACCGTTGGCGACCAAACGTTACTTGTCGGGCTACGCGGGTGCGCAAGGTGATGACGGCATCGCCTGCAGCTACGCGGTCCGCCAGGGCCTGGGCTGCGTTTTGCACCACGTTGAGCAATGCCTGAATGAGCTGCGCCCGGTCGCCACGGAACTCGGGGATCGATGTGTCGTAGTCGCGCTGCACCTTGAGGCCCTGCGGGTACTCGACCAGCACCAGAGAGCGCACGCGCTCGCACACCTCATGGATATTGACGTCACCCACCAAGTGGGGATGTCGGTGGGGCGCCAGCAGCCGGTCGACCAGGCTTTGCAGGCGATCGGCCTCGTGAATGATGACCTGCGTGTATTCGGTCAACTCGCGGCTTTCCAGCTCCATCTCCAGCAACTGCGCCGCGCCGCGAATGCCGCCCAGCGGGTTCTTGATCTCGTGGGCCAGGTTGCGGATCAGTTCCTTGTTGGCCTGCGCCTGATCCAGCAGGCGCTCCTCGCGGTCCTGGCGGGCCTGTTGCTCCAGAGGCCAGAGTTCCACCAGAACCTCGCCGACCTGCTCGGCATCGGCCACGCTGACATGCACAGGCACCGGGTCCTGGTGCAGGCGCTTCAGGCTGGCCTCGTAGCGCAGAGCTGCAAAGTCTTTGCCCCGGGCACCGGCGAGCGCGGTTTGCAGCAGTGCGGGGTCTGTGAAGAAGGTCGAAAAGTCCACCCCCTCCAGGGTGCGGCGCGACAGGCCCAGCGTGTTTTCAAGGGAGGCATTGGCAAACTGCACGGCACCATCGGCACGCAGCACGGCCACCAGGGTGGACATGAGGTCCAGCGAATGAAAACGCTCCGTGCCAGGGCCCGGAGCTTCAGGAGCATACGAACTCACGCGGGGCACTAGTTGGCGGGCAGGCGGGCAAGCTCGCGTTTGATGCCCGCGATATCGCTTTCACTGCGGGCCACACTGGCCTTCAACTCTGCCGTGCGTTCCATGTAGCGCTGGGGGTTGCGCAGGTCCAGCGCGTTGCGTTCTGGGGCGCCGTTGTTGTATTCCTTGGCCAGCTCAGCGTGGCGGGCTTCGGCCTTGCGCAGTTCGGACTCCAAAATGGCGCGGGCATCCGCATCGCGGGCCTTCTGGTCGTTGTTGCTCACGCGGGGGGCGTTGGAGGGCGACGTGGCGGGTGCTGCAGCACCGGTGCCACCCGCGGCGGGTGCTGCAGCTGCGGCGGCGGGGCGGGTACCCTGCACCACGGTGACGTTGCCGCCTTCCACCAGTTTGCAGCCGCGCTCCTTGGCCTGGGTGGCGTTGTTGGTGTATTCATTGCCGCAGCGGTAGATGCGGTCTTGCGCCCACACGGCGGGTGCCGATGCGGCGATGAGTATCAGGGTGATGAGCGTTTTATTCATTCGGTTTCCTCGCACTGCCACGCAGGTTTCAGGGGAGTATCCCCCAATCACCACACATCGCCAATTCAACACTTGCACACCCCGGCGGGGCTTTGCATACGGATACGTACCTGCCCGCCTTGGTTCCGAAATCTCGGGTGTTGACCTTGTCACCCCCATAAAAAAAGGCGGCTTGCGCCGCCTTTTTGGGAGTAACAGCCTGCAGGCAGGCGATTACAGGGAGTAGTACATGTCGTACTCGACAGGGTGAGGAGCCATGCGGAAACGCGTGACTTCGCCCATCTTGAGTTCGATGTAGGCATCGAGCATGGAGTCAGTAAAGACACCGCCCTTGGTAAGGAAACCACGGTCCTTGTCCAGATAGTCCAGCGCCTGGTCCAGGCTGTGGCACACGGTGGGCACCAGCTTGTCTTCTTCGGGTGGCAGGTGGTACAGATCCTTGGTGGCGGCTTCGCCGGGATGGATCTTGTTTTCCACGCCGTCCAGGCCGGCCATCATCAGTGCCGAGAAGCACAGGTAGGGGTTGGCCGATGGATCGGGGAAGCGCGCTTCGATGCGGCGGCCCTTGGGGTTGGCAACGTAAGGGATACGGATCGAGGCCGAGCGGTTGCGGGCCGAGTAGGCCAGCTTCACAGGGGCTTCAAAGCCGGGCACCAGGCGCTTGTACGAATTGGTGCCGGGGTTGGTGATGGCGTTCAGGGCACGGGCGTGCTTGATGATGCCACCGATGTAGTACAGCGCGAAGTCCGACAGGCCAGCGTAGCCGTCGCCTGCGAACAGGTTCTTGCCGTCCTTCCAGATGGACTGATGCACGTGCATGCCGGAGCCGTTGTCGCCAGCGTAGGGCTTGGGCATGAAGGTGGCGGTCTTGCCGTAGGCGTTGGCCACATTCCAGACCACGTACTTCAGGACCTGCGTCCAGTCAGCGCGCTCGACGAGCGTGCTGAAACGCGTGCCAATTTCGTTCTGACCAGCGCCCGCCACTTCGTGGTGGAACACTTCGACCGGGATGCCCAGGGATTCGAGGATCAGGGACATCTCGGCGCGCATGTCTTGCGTGCTGTCGACCGGGGGCACTGGGAAGTAACCACCCTTGACGGTGGGACGGTGGCCACGATTGCCGCCTTCGAGCTTGGCACCCGAGTTCCAGGGGGCTTCGTACTCTTCAATCTCGAACATGACCTTGCCGGGTTCGTTGGACCAACGCACGCCGTCAAAGATGAAAAACTCTGGCTCTGGTCCGAAGTAAGCCGTATCGCCCAGGCCGGAGGCCTTGAGGTAGGCTTCAGCGCGCTTGGCGATGGAGCGTGGATCGCGGTCGTAGGCTTTGCCGTCACCGGGTTCGATCACGTCGCACTGCAGGAACAGCGTGGTCTCTTCAAAGAACGGATCGAGGTTGGCGGTGTTGGGATCGGGCATGAGTTGCATGTCCGACGCTTCAATACCCTTCCAGCCTGCCACCGAGGAACCATCGAATGCATGGCCGGACGTGAACTTGTCTTCGTCAAAGTGGGAAACAGGCACGGTCACGTGCTGTTCCTTGCCACGGGTGTCAGTAAAACGGAAGTCAACGAACTTGACTTCGTTTTCCTTCACCATCTTCATCACGTCTGCAACGGTCTTGGCCATCAGGTTCTCCTGGGTAAAGCGCTTGTTGAAAAAAGAATTTGCCGATTTAAAAGCAGTTTGCGTGCCAGCCAAGTGCAGCTGCCGCACTATGACGGAGCACCAAGGGCCAACCACCCTCTAAGCATCCGGCGGAAAGCACCAAAAAAGTGCGATCCATGAATCAACTCCCCACATTAAAGATTGCGCACCAATTCAGGGCCCAAATTTGCACCAAATTCGTGCAATCCGTTCTTGAGGTCCTGCCAAGCAGCCGGTACCGCAGCGGCAGGGCCTTTGACGCCCAGTTCGATATGCCGCCCGTATTGTGGATGATCCACGCTGGGTAAACTGAACACCCGCACCTGTGGGTGGATTTTTTCGATGCGCTCCATGAGCGGCGTCAGCGCGGCCTCCATGGCAGCGTAGACCACCACCGATTGCTCGGTCTGGGGCGTGCGGTTGAAATACGCTGCGTAGTGGTGGTCCAACACCCATTCGATCATCGGCCAGGCCATGACGGGGAAGCCTGGTACAAAGTGCACCGCACCACCGCCGGAGCCTTCGCAGCGAAAGCCGGGGATCTTGTTGTAAGGGTTGGGAATGATCTGCGCACCCGCCGGAAACATGCCCATGTTGAGCCGGTGCACATTGTCGGGGCGCTCGGCCTCGTAAGGCATACCCTGCTCTCGCGCCACATCCTGCATACGCTCACGGATCAAGGCCTCGGCCTCGGGGTGCAGTACAAGATCGCAACCCAGTGCGCGCGCTGCGCACTGGCGCGTGTGGTCGTCAGGCGTAGCGCCGATGCCGCCGCAAGAGAACACCACATCACCCGCCTCGAATGCGCGCTGCAAGGTGGCCGTAATGCGGTCAGGCTGATCTCCCACATAGTCGGCATAGGACAGCGACAGGCCCCGGGCCGAGAGAAGCTCGATCACTTTGGGCATGTGTTTGTCCGCGCGCTTTCCGGACAGGATTTCATCACCCACGATGATGAGGCCGAATGGGAGGGTCATGGTGCGGTGGCTCCGCGTGCAGAAGTTTCAGGGGCGGACAAGGAAGGTGGGGCGCCCGTCGGCGGGAGCGAGGGGGCGGTGCCTTGCTCTTCGCCACCCGCCACTGCGATGTCCGCAACGTCCGTGGCGTATCCAGCACTTGGGGGGCGTTCCCCGCGCTCCTCTCGCAAACGCTGCAGCCCCGCCAGACAGTAGTGCGAGAACCACAGCGATGAAAACGCGAAAACCAGCGTGTAAATCCAGATGGCCAGGGGCACAAGAACAAAAAATGCAGCAGCAAACACCACCCCTGACGCCCACACGATGCTAGCCGCAGCGCCCATATAACCGGTCAGGATGCCGATACCCAGCAGGCTGCTGCGGTGGCGACGGAACAGTTCCCGCCGCTCCTCTTTGCTGGCGTGGTCTGCCAGTGCATCAAACACCATAACCCGGTAGGTGAGCCACCCCCAGATCAGCGGTGGCAGGATGAGAACAAGAGGAGGCACCAGCCACAAGGGAATCGACACAACGAGCGCAACCAAGGCCAACAATGTGGAACTGAGTGACCAGGCCACACTGGCGATGAAGGAGCCGCCCTTCTTGCGCTCCAGCGCGGGGAAGCGCCGATCCGCCACCAACGCTACAAGCGCAGGCGTCATCAACACGGCAACCACGAGCAATGACAGAACGACCAGCAGCGGCGTGATGGCAAGCACTACCATCAAAGGGGCCATCACGTTGGTTACGTCGCCCAGTCCCCAGCCTTGCAGCCAGTTCCAGAAACCGGCAAGCAGCGCAGAGGCCTCCAGCAGCGCGCGCATGCTCTGCACCGCAGCATCCCAATAAAAATACCCTAGCCCCAGCCCCAATGCGGCCATCAGCAGCAAGGGCAACAGCGACAAGGCCATCACGCGCGGACGCAGGCAATAGGCAGCGGCACGCCAGAAAGAATCAAGCAGAAGTCCCATATCAGCAAGCATACATGGACCGCCTGCAGCGCCAGTCAGGCCTTGCCCATCAGTCGGAGCACCCCGCGCCACTGCTGGGACCAAAAGCCTTTTCCGTAGTCGCGCACTCGCCCGTGGACGTCAGGCTCCACCTGGTCGCGCACGCCGGTCGGGTCGTAGCGCAACTCGAAATTGGCGGTGCGCATCAGCATGTCCCACCACGGCAGCAACACGCCAAAGTTATGGCCGCCCAAAACCACGCGATGTTTGGCACTGGCCACATCAGAGGCCAAAACCTCGTCACCTGGGCTGAGTGAGGGTTTGATCGTCTCGTGGCCAATGCCCACGCTGTGATGCAGCCGATGAAATCGCGGGCTCACCCACAGGCGCTCGCCCCAGCGCCCAAACCACAACCGCACATTGGCATGCTGAAAACTCTCGCTGAGCTGGGTGATCGCGACGATGGCGATGAACTGGCCAGGCGCCACGCCAATGAGCTGGGCAACCACGACCAAAATGGTGTCGCGCAGCAGGTCGTCCAGCAGATGGTTGCGGTTGTCGCTCCACATCGTCATCTGCCGTTGCGCATGGTGCAGCGAATGCAGGCGCCACCACCACTCAAAATGGTGCTGGCCGCGGTGGATCCAGTAGTCCACAAAGTCAAACACCACCAAGTAGATCAATAAGCTGACCCAGGCCACATCGGTCACACCCGGCCAAAGGCCATCAAACTGGAAAGTGCTGACACCGGCAACTCGCAGGGCGCCAAAAAAATCGTCGGCCATGGGATCAATGGCAAAAAACAATGCCAGCCGAAACAGGCCAAGTCTGTGGATGAGGGTATAGAGGATGTCCGTGCGGATGGTGGCGCGGTCCGTGACCGGCTCTACGGGCCAAAGGCGCTGCAACGGGCCAATCACCGCCACAATGACCAGCAGCTGCAGCAGCCCTACCAACACCCAGCCCGAGGCCTCGTAGCCAGATTCAAGCAGGTTTCCCAGCCCCACATGGAACATCAGCGGCTGCATGACACCTTCAAAGAGCCACTGCTGCGCACCATCAAACCATTGGCCGAACCACGCCATCGCTCTACATTACGTGAGAGTTAAATGAAATGTGCCCACACGGCCGCCGCGCTCGCATCAAGCCCAAGCAGGTGCCTCGGATTGGAAACGGAGAATCAGCGTGCAACCTGTCCTCCGTACACGGGATGCTCCCGCAGAGTACGAAAACAGAAGCCACGCTCTTTAAGTCCTTCGATCAATGGTTCCAGCACGGCAGGAGCCCAAGGGTCTTTGCGCGACCAGATACCAAGGTGGGCGAGCAAGATGTCCCCGCTGCGCACATCGCGCAGCGCATTACGCAGCAGCGTGCTGTTGCTCACGCGCTCGCTGGAGAGCTCATCACCCAAAAAGCCTGCCGGTGCCCAGCCCACATGCGTATATCCACAGGCACGCGCACTCGCCAACAGTTGGGGCGAAGTCTTGCCCCCTGGGGCTCGAAACAGCGGCAGCGGCGTCTGGCCTGTGATCTGCTTGAGCCGATCCGCGGCTTTGCCAAGCTCCTGGCAATAGTCGGCCGCCGACATCACAAAGCCCTGCCCTTCGCGCGGGCCTGCGGATGGGCGGACGCGAAACGAAGGCTGCTGAGCGGTTCCTTGGTCAGCGCGCCAATACGTATGGTCCCAGGTGTGCGGAGCAAACTCGTGGCCCTCTGCCGCCCGCTCGCGCCACCAAGATGCCCAGTAGTCACCCAAGCTGCCATCACCCTCCTTTGTGCGCTCATTGGCGGCAAAGAAAGTCACGCGCACGTTCTGCCGCTTGAGCACGTCAGCCACCAGCGGTGCAACGCCCATGTGTCCGGTGTCAAAAGTCAGGTACAAGGGTTTTTTACAGTCTTTTTCGGCGCTGGCGCTTGATGCAAAAGCGCCACTAGCTACTAAAAATATAGCAACAACCCAATAGAACCGAGCCTGGCCTATCAGCCCACGCCACTTCTTGATATCGACACCCGTACCGCTGCACATTGAGGTTGACTTTCAACGAGGCGCGTGCTGCAGCGTCCAAACGCCGTGGGGCGACTTGCCTACGGTCACCTGCCGCACGACTTTCTTCGTGTGCGTATCCACCACCGACAACTTGCGCGCCCAACGGGAGCTGACATAGATGAACCGACCATCGGCGGACACCTCCATGCAGTCCGGCCCGCCCGGTACTGGATATGAGTCCACCACCTGGTAATTCGTCATGTCGATCTTGCTGATGGTGTTAGCCACGCGGTTGCTGACATACAGGTGGCGACCATCACCAGCGGCCCTGAAGGCGTGCGCGCCGTTGCCTGTTTTGATCTTTTTGATGCTGACAGGCTCTCGGCCTGACACGTCAAACACTTCCACACTGTCACTGCCCGTCAGGCCGACAAAGATATGTTTGTCATCGGACGAACCGTATACATCTGCGGGCATCGCACCGGTCTTGATCCGCCATTTGATGGCCTGGGTGGCGATGTCGATTGCAACCAATTCATCACTGTCCTGCATGGTCGAGTAAACCGTGGTGCTGCGGCTGTCGATCCACAAGTGGCTCGGCGTGCGGGCGGTTGCAACACGCCGCACAAGCGTCAGGTTGTTGCCATCCCACCGATAGAAATCAATATGGTTCAGCCGGTTGGCGGCCGTGATGAACCATTTCATATTCGGCGAAAAGCGCAGGTGATACGGGTCAACAATATTGCGTACCGTGCGCTGTACTTGGGCAGTGCGAGGATCCACGAACGTGAGCGTGTCACCCAGCGCGTTAGCCACGATGATCGACTTTTCGTCGGGGGTGAGATAAAGATGGTGGGGTTCTTTGCCAGTGGGGATTCTGGCCGTTTCAGTCCATGTCACAGGGTCGATCACACTGACATTGGCTTCCAGCGAATTGAGCACGAATATCGGTGCAGCCGCAGCCCACGCCCCGGCGCCAAAAACCCAGAACCCGCCAAGCGCGACACACGCACGCACAATCGAAAAAATCGTCACAGAGCCACTTTCAACGTAGCCGGAGAGTGTAGCTCTGGCCCCGCCAATGGCAGGTAGCTGAACAAGTAACATGTTTGATCCAAGCGAGGCTTTGAGCAGACTTTTTGTAGCTCTGAAAGACTTGCGATGAGCCCTTGCTGGTCCAGGCCCAGGCCACCTGTACCTGCCCGCTCGCTCGATAGCCATGAGCTCTTTGACGAGGAACGTCAGTTGGTCTGGTTGAGCAACCTCAGGTCGGCTTCACTCAGCCACGTCCAGCCACCCGGTGGAAGGTCCGCTGGCAGCTCCATCGCACCAATCTGCGACCGATGCAAACCCTCCACCCGGTTGCCCACGGCAGCTAACATGCGCTTGACCTGATGGTATTTGCCCTCGGTCAGGGTGAGATCCATGCGATGGGTGTCGATTACTTCGCAAGCCGCAGCGCGCACGGGCTTTGGATCATCGTCCAACACCACCCCAGAGAGCAGACGCGCTACTTGTAACGCATCTACCGGGTGCTTGGTGGTGACTTGATAAACCTTCGGTACATGCTTTTTGGGTGAGCTGAGACGATGGATAAACTGACCATCATCACTCAACAGCAACATTCCTGTGGTGTCTTGGTCCAGCCGCCCAACCGCCTGCACCCCTTGAACGGCGCTTTTGGTGGGCCGCTGGCGCAAAGGCGCAGGCAACAAGGTATAGATGCTTGGATAGGTTGAAGGCTTTTGTGAGCACTCGGTGCCTGCAGGTTTATGCAGCAACACATAAGCTTTTGCATGACAAGGCCAATCAACACCCTGGACTCGCAATTGCAGGTTCTGCAACTCAAACTCTTCCGAAGCCTCTACGCACAGCTCGTATTCTGATACAGCAGACAAACCCCGTACTGAAACCCAACCCTGCTGGATAAGCCCGGCACATACCCGGCGCGTTCCAAAACCTTGGGAATACAAAATGTCCTGTAGCTGCATGGTTGAGATTACTGAATAAATCCAAGTGGATATTTTTCGCTGCCCCAACGCAAAACCCCCCAGTCCTTTGGAGACTGAGGGGATTTGGGGCTGTAAGAGCCTGACGATGACCTACTTTCACACGGGAACCCGCACTATCATCGGCGCAAAGTCGTTTCACTGTCCTGTTCGGGATGGGAAGGAGTGGTACCAACTTGCTATGGTCATCAGGCATAACTTGGTGTTGTG